>NZ_BAAABI010000006.1:0-178754 GCF_054785215.1 Lapidilactobacillus salsurivasis
CCGAGTTTTGAGATTTTCGGCGCACTTCCGAAAAGCTCAAAATCGTGCCCGCCGCGTTCCACCACCCCCAGCCCGACCTGGAGCCCCACCACATCTGCCATCCACCAACGCCACGCGCAGCGCAAGCTGCGGCCAACCTACTTCCTTTGGCATGCGCTTACTGGATTTTTAAAGCTAATCTAGGTATAATAATGTTGATCAAAAAAGCGACAACCACTCACTGGCTGCATACTGTCCAATAAGCGTCAACAAGCGGTTTCGGGGGAAACAACTTGTGTATTTACGCTTAAAGTGACGCCTGAGATTTATTCAGTAGTTGATGATTGGCAAAATTATTGGGAATTTTGCGCCAATGGGGGAATCATCATGAAAAGATTAAAAGAGCAACAGGACACACCATCAGTGACGGCACATTTAGTTCAGGCTGGATTAGTGATGACAGTGGGTCTATTTTTGTACGCGCCGAATGTGTTGGTGAAAGCGGCGGCGAATGTGGAAGCGACCGAGGAAAATAGCTTGAACACTAGACTAACGGCGGCTTCGAGCCAGTTAGGAACAACGGCACGCCTGACCAGCACCACGGAGGTGATCACGATAAGTGCCACCACTGCCATGGAAAACGGCAACACAGAGCCTGGTGAAACCGGAAATCCAAGCGATGTGGCTAAGGATTCTGGATCGACAACTGAACACGAACCTACAATCGCTGCTGGGCCGACTAACTCTGAGCAGTCGGCCAATTCGGACCAAACGACCAATTCAAATCAAACGAACAAACCTGATTCAGCAGATCCTGACTCAACTGACGCGACTGATGCAGGGGTGTCCACGACCGAAACGCCCAACCAAGACGCGGAGGTGGTTCAGTTTGGCGATGAGAATCTAAGCAATTATTTGAAGAACTCGGTTTTTACAATCCCGCAAGCAGAACCGATCACTCTGAAGATAATCAAGCAATATTCTCGCGGGAAATTGACGATTAAGCCTCAAGACGATACTAGTAAGAGGTTCGCGGTGACAAGCTTGCAGGGACTGGAGGCGTTCCAGTATTTACCGGAGCAAGTTAAACTGGAACTCAATCTTGATTTATCTATTCCTACGTCTGGCGAGTTCAGTTTTGATCCGTTGAAGACTTTGAGACCTGCGGAGCTTACACTGAATACACCAATGTGGGGAAGAGTAAGCGATGAGTCGTTGTCAGAACTGAAAAATATCAGCGTGGAGCGACTTGATTATCTGGCGTTGAGTGGCTTTCAACTCAATCGTTCAAGGGAGTTCTATCAAGCAAATACACACGGCTTAACCAATCGACAATTAGGGCTCCTCGCAACTTGGATCAAAGGTTTTGCTGAGAATCACGTGTACTCGTCATCGTACAAATCGCTCGATTTACAGAATAATTCCCTCAGTGATTTTAGTTCGTTGGGAATCATTGACCCGAATCAAATTGACGCGGAGGATCATTTTTGGATCAAGGGTCTAGCACAGTGTTATCTGAATCGAGAAAAAAAGCTGAATTTTGTCATTGGTCAACCCGGAGAATTTGATATGGATGACCTGATCGGAATTGACGGTAAGCCCATGAATTTGAAAGCGGGTTCCAATGGTGATCCAGTCGTGCCCGGCACAGTTGGGAATGAATCGGTTGACATTTTTAGTTACAATACCGCGAATGGCGAATCAACAGCGTTGGAGCATCTTGGGTCGGCCTCATCCTTACGTTATCGAATTTCTGCCGCAAACCAGCTTCCTAACTCGAAAATGTTTATGTACTATCAGAAGGGGATTTATGGGACTGGTTTGAATAGCATTGTTTATCCTGGTTATTACAACAACAAAATCGAAATCGAATACGACGCGGCAATCTACTACAACAATGTTAACTGGCAAGCGCACCCGCAAGTTACTGTCAATTTCGTCGATGAGGCGGGCAAAGTAATCCACGACTCCATGACTCTAGGGGACAAGGATACGAAGATTGGTGACGTTTATGACGCGACTGCGCAACAGGGAACCCAGATTGCTGGTTATACTTTCGAAAAAGTTAGCGCTAGCAGTTTAACGGGTACTTATCAACAAGATCCGCAAAGCGTCAACCTGACGTACCAGAAAGACGGCAGTAATGTAACTGAAACCGGGCAGATCATCGTGGATTATCTTGACCAAACCACCGACGCCACGATTGCTTCTGAGAAATTGAGTGGGGAGGTTGGCGCCGCCGCAACTTATGCGACCGCTGATAAAATCGCCGCGTTGACCAAAGCCGGCTATCAACTGGTCACTGATGATTTTCCGGCAAACGCCACTTTCGCGGAAATGGCACAGCATTATCAGGTGACCTTGAAGCACAGCCAACAAGCTGTCCAGCCGCAAATTAAAACAGTCACGCGGATGATCCAGTTTCAATATGCGACTGGTAAAACGGCGGCGCCGACCCAGACCCAACAGGTTGTGTTAGCGCGGTCAGGCGCTAAAGATTTGGTCAGTGGTGACATCACTTGGGACGCTTGGGCAGCCAGCAACGGCGCTGCTTATTTCGCCGCTGTCACCGTGCCGAAGTTAAGTGGGGTTACGGCCAGCTTGCCGCAAGTACCACGGGTCGAGCCCGTCACCGCGGCCACGGCGGACACCACAGTTACCGTGGCTTACACCGCTAGTGGCAGCGCTCCGGATCTAAAACCCGAGCCAACACCGAGTCCCGATTCAGAACGGCCGACATTGCCAGTCACGGGTCAGAAAACCGCTGATCCCACCAGTCAAGAGCAACCGACACCGACGTTGCCACAAACCAATGAGACGCGTTCGACGCTGGGTCAGCTGGGCACGGTCTTGGCTGGGTTGTCGCTGATGGTTTTAGGCGCAGTTTGGTTAAAGAAACATTAAGGCTAGGTACTGTGGCCGGCGGGCGAATTCGGCGTGTTCCTCAGTAATACGATCTGAAAAAATTAGGTGCAATTAAGAAATATTAGTTTTTCGTGGTTTTACTTTGCTTTACGCGGCTATTTCTAGTATAATGACTTTGAAAACAAGGGAGTAACTGGCAGCGACTTCGCTGCGACAAAACCATCAACAAGACATAAGTTCTGGTTTTGTCTTAATTAGTGAGACTTGTGCGTGTATTTAGCGTACAGGTCTCTTTTTATTCCTGAGTGAAAGAGGAGGAATTATTGTTGACAGAGACAAGCAAGGCATCGTCCAAACGGTTTTATGCCCTGAAGAAATCCGACTTGCTGGCCGCGCTCAAAACCAGTGAACAGGGTCTCAGCGCTGACCAAGCCCAACAACGGTTAGCGGAGAATGGGCCAAACGCTTTGGCGCAGGGGAAGAAACGGACCTTGTTCCAACGTTTCTTTGATCAGTTCAAAGATTTCATGATTTTGGTTTTATTAGTCGCAGCTTTGATTTCCGGGGTGGTCGCGCAAGAATGGGCTGACGCTGGTTTGATTTTGGCCGTGGTGATCGTGAACGCGATCTTCGGGGTCTTCCAAGAATCGAAGGCGGAAGAAGCCATTGATGCTTTGCGGGAAATGTCCACGCCGGAAGCGCATGTGCGGCGCGGCGGTCAAGTTGAGACGATCAGCAGCGAGAAATTAGTCGTTGGTGATGTGGTCTTGCTGGAAGCCGGCGATATTGTCCCTGCTGATGTGCGCTTGATCGATTCGGCCTCGATGAAAATCGAAGAAGCGGCGTTGACCGGTGAATCGGTGCCAGTGGAGAAAGAAGCTGGCGTGTTACCAGACGAAGAAATCGCCATTGGTGACCGCAAAAACATGGCCTACATGAACAGTAACGTGACATATGGCCGCGGTGTTGGTGTGGTTGTCGGCGTGGGGATGGATACCCAAGTGGGGCACATCGCCGGAATGATCAACCAAGCGGAAGAAACCAGCACGCCATTACAAGATAACTTGAATTCATTAGGCAAAACGCTGACTTGGCTGATTTTAGTGATCGCGGCGATTATTTTCGTCGTGGGGATCTTGAATAATCACGATGGCTTGCCAATGAATGAATTGGTGATCAACATGTTGCTGGTGGCGATTTCACTGGCCGTAGCCGCGATTCCAGAAGGCTTGCCGGCGATCGTGACGATTATTTTGGCCTTGGGGACCACACGCATGGCCAAACGCCAATCTTTAGTACGGAAATTGCCAGCTGTGGAAACGTTGGGCAGCACGGAAATCGTTGCTTCTGACAAAACTGGGACCTTGACGCAAAATAAGATGACCGTGGAGAAAGTTTACGAATACGGTCGTTTACAAAACGCGGCGGATCCAATCACCGGCGCGGATATGGCGTTGAAAGTCATGACTTTCAGCAACGATACGAAAACGCAAAGCGATGGCAAGTTAGTTGGTGATCCAACGGAAACCGCCTTGGTTCAATTTGGCTTGGATCACGACTACAATGTGACCACTGAATTGCAACAAGAACCCCGGGTGGCAGAAGTACCGTTTGATTCTGAACGGAAATTAATGTCCACGATCCATCAATTGGCTGACGGGAAATTTTTCGTCGCGGTCAAGGGCGCTCCGGATATGCTATTGAAACGGGTGACCCAGATCCAGGCTTCACCAACGGAAGTTCGCGCTTTGACCGCTGCGGACAAACAAGAAATCTTGGCGCAAAACAAAGGAATGGCGACCAAGGCGTTGCGGGTTTTGGCGATGGCTTACAAGGTGATTGACGCGGTGCCGGCAAAACCAGATACCAATAATGTTGAACAAGATTTGATTTTCGCGGGCTTGGTCGGGATGATCGATCCGGAACGGCCAGAAGCGGCTAAAGCTGTCGCTGACGCGAAAAAGGCCGGGATCCGGCCAATCATGATCACCGGTGACCACCAAGACACTGCTGAAGCAATCGCGGGACGCTTGGGCATCATCAAGCCAGGCGACGACAAAGCAGTCATTACCGGGGCGGAATTGGATCAATTGAGTGACGCGGATTTTGAAAAGAAAGTTAAACAATATTCCGTTTATGCCCGGGTCTCACCTGAGCATAAGGTGCGGATCGTCAAGGCTTGGCAGGATCAAGGCAAGGTCGTGGCGATGACTGGTGACGGGGTCAACGACGCCCCAGCGCTGAAGTCAGCGGATATCGGGATCGGCATGGGCATTACCGGGACAGAGGTTTCCAAAGGTGCTTCTGACATGGTCCTAGCCGATGACAACTTCGCGACGATCATCGTGGCCGTTGAAGAAGGCCGGAAAGTCTTCGCCAATATCCAAAAATCGATCCAATATTTGTTGTCAGCTAACTTAGGGGAAGTTTTGACCTTGTTCATGATGACCTTGATGGGTTGGGATATTTTGCAGCCAGTCCAATTGTTGTGGATCAACTTAGCGACGGATACCTTCCCGGCGATCGCCTTAGGGGTAGAGCCAACGGAACCTGGAATCATGGACCGCAAACCACGGGGACGGAAATCCAACTTCCTTAGTGGCGGTGTCGGCTCCTCGATCATTTATCAAGGGATCCTGGAAGGCGCACTGACCTTGGGCGTTTATGGCTTGGCGATTCTCTTCCCTGTGCATACTTCAAATGACGCGATGCATGCGGACGCGCTGACGATGGCGTACGCGACTTTAGCGCTGATCCAATTGTTCCACGCGTTCAACGTGAAGTCGATCCATCAATCGATCTTCAGCGTCCATCCATTCGCTAATCGGATGTTCAATATCGGGGTGGGAACTTCCTTCATCATGGTCGCTTTGACCATTGTGGTGCCAGGCTTCAACAGCCTCTTCCACGTCACCGAATTGAATCTGTTGCAATGGAGCATGGTGCTTGGCGCCGGCGTCTTGATGGTGTTGATCGTCGAATTGGTCAAATTCTTCCAACGCCGTGCAGGCAAAGAATAACGATTGATTTCTGCGAGCAAACGTTGATCAGTTTGTCAGGTGCTGAGGGTGCCCCTTGTGGCAGCCACAGTTAATCAGTCATCAAAAACTACCGACAGCATTTTTGTCGGTAGTTTTTTTGACTCTTTTTTTCTTGCTCGTCCGCTTGACTGCAGTTTTTGGTGGGTTTGGGTGGTGACGCAACCGCCTCAGGACGTTTATCATGGCTGGAAACGTGGTCACCGACCCAGCTCCCTGCGCTTAGCTACGCCACTATTCCGGAGGCACAGACCAGGCTCCAAAATAGTGGCTAGGCTAATGCTCAGAAGCTGACCGGGTCGGCTCTCACTCTGGTTAGAGCCGCGCAGTCCTGAGGCGGTTGCTAGGCGGCATTGAGCCTATCTGCAATCGAAGGCGAAGGATTAGACAAAGTGCTTTTGCAAGTGTGGTGGTCAAACAATTAACCTATTTTGGGGTGGTATGGCAATGTCAACGGATTCGGATTGGTTGGTCGGTACAGCTTGCATCGGTTGGACAGCTTAACCCGTTCCCCAAACAATCCATAGGTGGAAAATCGACCGATTCAGTTGATTAACTGCGAACTAGGTCTGTTTATCAGACGGACTTGTACTGGTGTCACCAATTCAAGCATTGTAATCACTAACCACGGTCGTCAATGGCGTGGATTACCATCAATTGGCAATAGTTTGCCAGTCGGCGTGAGTGCTCAAACGGCTGCTATAACGTTGAGCGGCTGGAGCGGAGAAATTCGGGGTGAGATCGCCGTGAAATTGTCCTAGCGGCTCTGCCGCTTAGGACAAGGCTCAGCTTTGAGATTCGCGGGTTTTGCGAAGCTCAAAGTGACGCCCACAGCGAGCTCACCCCGAATTTCGCAGCGCAAGCCGCGGACAATCTGCTTTTGCCTGGGCAGTACACCCCCAAGGTCGACTCGCACTGGGTCGAAACGTGCTCACCGACCCAGCTCCCTGCGCTTAGCTACGCAACTATTCCGGAGGCACAGACCAGCCTCCAGAACAGTTGCTAGGCTAATGCTCGAAGTCAACCCGTTGCGCTGCGCACTGTTTTTAAACATGCGCCCTGACCTGGTTTTCAAAAAGGCGGCTGTAATGATCTTCCAGCTCCGCTTGCCCTTCATTGGCGACCAGCTCAAAATGACGCTCAACTAAAAAACAAATTTGCTGCGCAGTCCGACTCAGCTCTGTCAAATCATGGGAGGCAACCAAGACCGTGCGCCCGCTTTGCCCTAATTGGACCAATTCTTCGCGAATGATCCGTAAACTAGTGGGATCGATCCCGTTCAAGGGCTCGTCCAGCAAAATCAGCGGAGTTTGGGGCAGCAGGCTCATGGCTAACACCAAACGTTGTTGCATCCCTAGCGAATATTGCTTGACCTGTTGTTCCCAAATATCGGTGAGCTGGAGTTTTTCAGCGATTTGGGTAATCTCTGTTTCTGGCAATTGGCGAGATCGGGCGATAAAACGCAGGTGATCGCGGCCGGTCAATGTAGGAAACAGGCAATCAATGCTGGGACAATAGGAGATGTTTTCGAAGACGGTTTGATCGTTATTCGGTTGATCGAAAAGACTGATCGTGCCTGTCTGCGGCCGCAGGAGTCCGCACAATAAGCCGAAGAACGTGGTTTTTCCATGGCCGTTCGGTGCGACCAAGCCATAAACACCAGGCGCGCTGATGGTTAAATTGGCGTTTTCAAGAATCAGTTGGTGACGGTGAAAGCCAAAACTCAGTTGTTCCGCAGAAATAATCATTTTGTAAACTCCTTAATGGATTTTCTTGTGGTGGGGGTATGGCTCAATTGGACCAAAACCAGGCGCCGCTCGCGATCAGCCCGCTAAACAAACCGCTTGGGAAACTGACCACGGTTGCAAGCGTAGTTGTCAGTCTGACGACCAGCTTTGTGGCAGGGCCGTGACCGCCTAGTCCGCATCATCTGCAGGTAAGAGGATCTCTAAATTTAATTGTAACGCTTTCAAAAGCGGAAGCAACTCAGATTTTCGAGCAAGACCCACGATTATCGAAAAATTTTAAGGCCATTCGCCAAACGTTACAAGAACTGGATAATTTTGCTGCTGAGAGCGCATGGCTCGAACCGGTTGCTAGGCAAAATTGAGCTTATCTACAATCGAGACGAAGGATTTGACGAAGTGGTTTGGCAAGATAGAGGTTGAACAACTGAGTCTTTTTGGGGCGGTACACAATGTCAACGAATTTAGGCTCGTAAGCGGTCGATGCAGTTTACATCGGTTGAATATCTTTACCTGATCAGTAAACAATCCTTGGGTGAGAATTGACCGATCTAGTTGATTCATCAAGAACTTGCCTCAGTTCGTCAAGCAGACTGCGCTGGTGTCACCAATTTAAAGCTGGTGACCACTAACCACGGTCGTCAATGGCGTGGTTCCTCATCAATTGGCAATAGCTTGCCAAATGGCGTGAGTGCTCAAACGGCTGTTAAAACGTTGAGCGGCTGGAGCGGAGAAATTCGGGGTGAGATCGCCGTGAAATTGGTCTTAGTGGCTGTGCCACTTAGACCAAGGCTCAGCTTTGAGATTCGCTGGTTTTGCGAAGCTCAAAGTGATGCCCACAGCGAGCTCACCCCGAATTTCGCAGCGCAAGCTGCGGCCAATCTACTGTTGCTAGGTTAATGCTCAAAGTCAACCCGTTGCGCTCCGCACCTTATCTAAACGTGCTGCGAGGTGCAGACCGCTGCGCCTTAAAGTATCTGCTTGCCCAATCTGCTGCGCAGCTTAGTCAATCAGATAAATTAATGCTCACGGTCTAACCGCACCTCTCCGCACTCTGTTATAATAGAACTATCAATTTTGAAGAGGTAGACGAGATGGCTAATAAAATGCAGCAAAAAGCGATGCACTATGGCGTAACAATCAATCAGGTCGTGGAGCGGACTGAACAGATCCAAGAGGAATTGGATCCAATGTTCCGCGCGTTGAAGGATGCGATTGCCGCGGATCAAGTTGCGGCGATGGCTCCGGTTAAGTACACAGAGACTCGCGATGTTTTCACGGAGCGGTCGGCGGAGTATCAGCAACTTTGCGCCCGTTTGGCGAAGGGAACCGCCCCAGCGCGGTTAATGGGCAATCATAAATTGTTGGTCGCGGCTTATCAGGATTTTGCTGATGGTTGTCAGGCGATGGCGGCCAGTCTGCATGAAGATCAGACTGTCGATCAGGCGGCTTTCGCGGCGGCGGAGGCTCAACAAGATGACGCGACGGAGCGGATGAGCAAATATTTACAACGGATCACTGCTTTGGTTTAAATCGGTCCGCCATTTGGGATGAAGTAGGAGAAACGGCCATTCGTTGGCCGAGGAAAAGGGATTACAACGGTTATGATTTTAGAATCAAGAGCGTTAATGCAAACACAGGCAGCGTTGTCCTATAAACCGGCGGCTGTGGCCACGGTTTTGACCATGCTCAACGAAGGCAACACGGTACCATTTATCGCCCGTTATCGGAAAGAATGGACTGGCAGTCTTGATGAGGTCCAGATCCGCGAGATCGAGGCGACCTTCAATCGCGCGGAACGGTTGCTCGCCCGCAGAGATGAGGTCTTACGGTCGATTTCAGAGCAGGGTAAACTGACACCTGCTTTGAAGAAGGCCTTGGAAAAAGCGAACAAGTTACAACAGGTGGAAGACCTGTACTTGCCTTTCAAACAAAAGCGGAAGAGCAAGGCGACCGTGGCGCGGGCTCAAGGACTAGCGCCGTTAGCCGAGAAAATCAAGAAGCAGTTGGATCTGTCGCCGGAACAGTGGCAAAGTAAAGCGAAGCCATATTGTGATCCGCAAAATGGCCTGCCAGATGTGACGGCAGTTTGGTCAGGCGTTCACGAAATTTTAGCCGATGAATTCGGTGATTTGGCGACTTGGCGGCAGTGGGCCCGAAACTACATCCTGACGACCGGGAGCTTGACCGCCGAAGTTAAAGATGAGACGGCGGATCCGAAGGGCGTTTATCGCCTGTATTACGATTTCACTAAGCCCTTAACGAAAGTGGCGGCCCATCAGATCTTAGCCATCAATCGGGGTGAAAATGAAGGCGTTTTGCGGGTAGGAATCAATGTTGATAGCGAGTATATTTTGGCGCATTTTATGCAACTAGCGGATTCGCGAAAAAATTATTTTGCTTCTGAGCAGATCAAAGATGCCACAGTTGGCGCGTACCAACGCTTCATTCGACCAGCGCTCGCGCGAGAAGTTCGCGGCAATCAGAAGGAAAGCGCCGGCACCCAAGCAATCAATGTTTTCGGTGAGAATCTGCGTCACCTGTTGTTACAGCCACCGTTAAAAGGAAAGGTCGTTTTAGGCTTCGATCCGGCGTATCGGACGGGCTGCAAGCTGGCCGTGGTTGATAGTACTGGGAAGTTTTTGGACAAGTTGGTCATTTACCCCCACAAGCCCGCTAGCCAACAGCAGCGAGCCGCTGCTGGACCAGCTTTTCTCGATTTCTTGGAAAAATATCAAGTGACGATGATCGCTATTGGCAACGGAACTGCCAGTCGCGAGTCGGAACAATTCGTGGCGGAAACGATCAAGCAAAGTCCCCGGGAGATCTATTATGTCATTGTTAATGAGGCCGGTGCTTCGGTTTATTCCGCCAGTGACACTGCGCGCGCTGAGTTCCCGGAATTGCACGTGGAGGAACGTTCGGCGGTCAGTATCGCCCGGCGCCTGCAAGATCCCCTAGCTGAATTGTTGAAAATCGACCCCAGCTCAGTCGGCGTCGGCCAGTATCAGCATGATGTGAGCCAAAAAGCGCTGGGTGAACGCTTGGATACGGTGGTCGAAGATGTGGTCAATAGTGTGGGCGTGAATTTGAATACGGCCAGCGTTGATCTGTTGCGGCGCGTGTCTGGCTTGTCCACGATGCTCTCAACGTATATTGTTGCTTATCGCAATGAACACGGGCGTTTTAACAGCCGCGCAGAATTACGGAATGTGCCGCGCATGGGGCCGAAAGTCTACCAACAGGCTGTCGGGTTCTTACGCATTAGCGGCGGCACCGAACCTTTGGATAATACCGATATTCACCCGGAAAGTTATGCAGTGGCGGAGCAAATACTGGCACGCGTCCACTTGACCAAGGCTGATTTGGGCTCGGATAAACTGCGTCATGCCACCAAATCTTTGAACGTGGCCCGCTTAAGCGAGAAATATCAAATTGGTCGGAGTACGTTGCAGGATATTATTAAGGGATTGACCACGCCGGGCCGTGACCTGCGCGACGATGTTCCTGCGCCTTTGTTGCGCCAAGATGTCATGGCGATTGAGGATCTGCGTCCGGAAATGATTTTGCAGGGGACCGTCCGCAATGTGGTCGACTTTGGCGCTTTCGTGGATATTGGCGTTAAGCGTGATGGCTTCGTCCACATTTCCCAACTGGCCGACCATTTAGTCAATAACCCTAGCAGTGAAGTGGCCGTTGGGGACATCGTCAAGGTTAAGATCCTTGAGGTTGACTTGGAGCGGGACCGCATCAGTTTAACGATGCAAGGGCTCCCTCGTGACTGATCAGGAGCTTCAGCGCTTGGTGGAACAGGTTTCCTTGACCGCCTTTCATCGACCTTTTCGCCATCAAGCACGCTTCAATTCGCGGCTGAAAACTACAGGCGGTCGTTATTTCATCGGGGATCATCATTTGGATTTCAATCCGAAATATGCGGCCACCCTGAGCCCGGCGGATTTTGTCGGAATCGTGAAACATGAGTTGTGCCACTACCACTTGCATTTAAGTGGTCAGCCTTATCAGCATCGCAGCCCGGCGTTTAAAGCGCTGTTGACGCAAGTGGGTGGGTCGCGCTATGTACCCGCGACGGCGGCTACTTCGGCGCGCCAAACGCAACGACCGGCCCGCTACCAGTACCGCTGCCAAAAGTGTGGGCAGGTCTATTGGCGACAACGACGGATCAATCTACAACGGTTTGTTTGCGGCCGCTGTCAGGGCCAGTTGCGCCTGCAGGCCTAGGCTTAACGCCGTCGCAGTTCGGATATAACGAGTAGCTAGCTCCCACAGAATTAGCGGTTGAGTATACTGGCCCATTGCAGCTGGGGCCATTGATTTGAAGATATTGAGGTGAAAGATAGCATGCAATTGGCTTTATTAGCCCAAAACATTGGTGATACGATCAAAGGTCGCCAGCAGCGACCGGCGCGGGCAGAAACTACTTTTCCAGTCGAATTTACCCATGCCTATAAATCGGCCCAAGGTTGCTTAATTGTACTGGTGACCACTGATGGTCATTATCAGATCAAGAAGTTCGAGCACCAATATAAGGATGTGAACGATCCTTGGCGCGAAATCGCCCACGCGGCCTTTATGGAATGTGATGAAGATTTCGACGCCGCCGATGAGTTGGTCAGCGCCATCGCCACAGTTGTTGGCGCGCCAGCTCAAGACTGAGTCACCGTCAAACCAACGTTGCCCTTGGGGTAACGCTGGTTTTTTGTCTAATCGAGATGGTCAAGGACCAGCCATTTTTTCCACAAAAAAAGCGCTGGATCAAATGATCACAGCGCTCACGACTTGCACGATGCGGGCAAGAAGACTCGAACTTCCACGGCCATAAGTGGCCACAAGATCCTTAGTCTTGCGCGTCTACCAGTTCCGCCATGCCCGCGAAACAATGCAACATTCATTATAAGTTATTTTACAAGCCAGGTCAACAAAATTTTGCGCCAGGTTGCCCGGTAGTTTTGGCGGATGTTGCTGCTGAAAGCACGATGCCCGCAGTTTGCGCTGCGCGTGGCGTTGGTGGATTGCAGATATTGTAGGGCTCCAGGTCGGGCTGGGGGTGGTGGAACGCGGCGGGCGTCACTTTGAGCTTTTCGGAAGTGCGCCGAAAAGCTCAAAACTCGGCCTTATTGTAGGCGATAAATCGCCAACAATAATTGGTTCAGAGTGAGAGCCGACCTGGGTAGCTTCTGAGCATTAGCCTAACAACAATTTTGGAGGCTGGTTTGTGCCTCCGGAATTGTTGTGTAGCTAAGCGGAAGAAGCTAGGTCGGCGAACACGTTTCGCGGCTGACTCACCCCCAGCCCGACCTTCCGCTGACGAGCAAACAGACCACCAACGCCAGAGCGGAACACAACTGGTTGACTTTGAGCATTAACCTAGCCAGGCCTCCGGGAGCTGGTTTCGCTTCCGGAAGCCTGGCGTAGTTAACCGAAGAAGTCAGTTGTGTGGAGCACATTTCAACGCTCCGCTCCAGCTGCTCAACGTTGTAGCAGTCGTTTGATCACCCACGCCCAACTGATAAGCTATTGCCGATTTGATGTGGAGCCGCGCAAATGACGGCCATGGCTAGTGGTTATCATCTTTAAATTGGTGACACCAGTATGGTCTGTCTGATGAACAAGCCTAGTTAACAGTGAATCAACTGAATTGATCGGTTTTCACCTAAAAATGGTCTAGGGAGCAAGTAACGCTGTCCAACCAATGCCAACCGTACCAACTTCCTAATCTAAATCCGGCGGCATTGCTGTACCACCCTAAAAAAAGGGGGGCAATTGTTTGACAGCTAGCTTGCGAAAGCACTTTGTCAGATACCCCACTTCGATTGCAGATGGGCACAATCCTGCCTAGCAACCGGCTGGGACTGCGCGGCTCAGTGGTGAAATTGTCCTTGGCGGCTTTGCCGCTTAGGACAAGGCCTGATTTTGAGACAAGCCGCGGTCTTTGCGGATTGGCTCAAAACAGCGCCCACCACGTTCGAAACAGAGTGCGAACCGACCCGGGTAGCTCCTGAGCATTAGCCTAGCAACTATTTTGGAGGCTGGTCTGTGCCTCCGGAATAGTTGCGTAGCTAAGCGCAGGGAGCTGGGTCGGTGAGCACGTTTCCAGTCCGCAACAGCAGTCCCAGCCGGTTGCGTTCACGCGCAAAACCCGCCATACCCGCAACCAAGCGCAGACCAAGAATCAAGCCGAACACTTTTTCGCAAAACCGCGCGAGAAAAAATGCACGCCAGTCTTGACAAAACGCTCATTTCGCGGTAAATTGGACTAGACCAAACAAGGAGGATGTATGGATGGATATCAAAATTGTTAAAGATAAACTTGCCGGCGGACAAGCCGCTTTCGAACTGATCAAAGCAGGAATGGCGCATGGCGCGCAGGTCTTAGGCCTAGCGACTGGGAGCACACCGATCTCACTTTACGAGGCAATGTGCCAAAGTGACCTGGACTTCTCCCAAATGGTTTCAATGAACTTGGATGAATATGTTGGGTTGACGCCTGACAACGATCAAAGCTATCACTATTTCATGAATGAACATCTTTTCAGCAAGAAGCCATTCAAGGCTAGCTATGTGCCTGATGGGGCTAATCCAGATACAGACGCCGCGGCGGCCGCTTATGAGAAATTGTTGGCGGAACACCCAATCGATATCCAGATCTTAGGGATCGGCCGCAATGGTCATATCGGGTTCAACGAGCCTGGTTCTGACTTGGACGGCAAAACCCAAAAAGTGGCGTTGACGCAATCGACGATCGATGCCAACTCACGGTTCTTCGCCGACGAGAAAGATGTGCCTCGTTTCGCGATCTCAATGGGGATCGGTTCGATCATGAAGGGCAAAGAAATTATTTTGATTGCCTATGGCGCTGACAAAGCTGACGCCATCAAAGCAACGGTTGAAGGCCCAGTGACAACGCATGTTCCCGCTAGCGCTTTGCAAAATCATGACAATGTGGTCTTGATTTTGGATGAAGCCGCTGCCAGCAAATTGTCTAAATAATTTTAACAAAGTTTTAGTTGTGAAAAGCCAGTCCGTGGTGTGAAAATTGCCACGGACTGGCTTTTTGCAAACTTTAAAATTGCGAGTAAACGATGACCAACGGGGTGTCAGTCGATCGTGGCGAAGAATTGGTACAACTGTTCTTTGGTCAACGCTTGTTTCGCCGCGCCGGTGACGTCAAACGTGATCCGGCCTTGGTGTAAGACGATCAGGCGATTGCCATAGGTGAGGGCGTCTTCCAAATGGTGGGTGATCATTAAACAAGTGAGTTGGGCCTGGCTGACCCGCTGTTCGGTCAAGGTCATCAAACTTTGGCTGGTTTGGGGATCCAACGCGGCGGTATGTTCATCCAGCAGCAGGAGTTCTGGGCGGCGGATCGTGGCCATTAAGAAGCTTAAGGCTTGCCGTTGCCCGCCGGACAAGTTTCCGGTGGGGGTATCCAAACGTTGCTCCAAACCATTCCCCATGGCTGCCGTTAATTCTTGGTAACGTTGGTGTTGCTGCTTCAAATGTCGTGGTCGCAAGCCGCGCCGTTGCCCACGTCGTTCGGCCAATAATAGGTTTTCCGCCACGGTCATTCGCGGCGCCGTGCCCAGTTTCGGATCTTGGAAAACCCGGCCGAGAAAGCGGGTCCGTTTTTCCACCGAATCGTGGGTCACATCGTTGCCGTGGAGCTTGATTTGGCCGCTGCTTAAAGCGAGATCGCCGGCGATGGCATTGAAGAGGGTTGATTTCCCGGCGCCATTGGAACCTAATACGGTGATGAAGTCGCCTTGATTGATGGTCAAGTTAAGATCGTCCAGGATTCGTAATTCTTCGTTTGTCTGGCGATTGACTTTCACGACCAGATCTTGTAATTCCAATAATGGTTTAGACATTGCGATCTAACCCCCGTTTCAATAAGTGTTTGAGGTGTAAGCGTTGCTCGAAGACCGGCAACATCATGCATAGCGCCAAGACAATGGCAGACAGCAAGTTCAAGTCGTTGGCGTTAAAGCCGAGTTTCAAGACGAGCAGTAAGACGAAGCGATACAAAATACTACCTAAGGTCACTGCCACCAAACGTTGATTCAGGGTCAATTCGCCAAAGGCCACCTCACCAATAATGATCGAGGCCAAGGCGATCACGATAATACCGATCCCCATATTTACGTCTGCGTAGCCATTATTTTGGGCGACCAGCGCGCCGCCAAAAGCGATCAGGCCGTTGGAAACCATTAAGCCAAGAATTTTCATGCGGTCGGTGTTGATGCCTAGAGAACGGGCCATGGTTTGATTGTCGCCGGTCGCGATAAAGGCCTGACCGAGGTCGGTTTGCAGGAAGTAGATCACCAAACTCGTGACCAGGACCATAACCACCGCCCCTAAGAAAACTCCGTCAAAGTAAGGCGGCAAACTTTTCAGAAAAGGTAGCTTGAACAAGGTCTTTTGTCCCAATAATGACAAGTTGGCCCGGCCGAGAATGCGTAAATTGATCGAATAGCAGGCGGTCATCACCAGGATTCCCGCTAACAGGATCGGAATGTGCCCTTTGGTATACAATAATCCGGTCATCAAACCGGCTAAACTCCCAATCGCGAAAGCCAATAATGTGGCGGCCAGCGGAGAGAGCCCGTGACTGATCCCGGCGACGCAAACCGCCGCGCCCAAGGGGAAGGTGCCTTCAACCGTCATGTCGGCGAAATCAAGGATCCGGAAGGTTAGGAAGAGGCCAACGCCTAAAACTGCCCACAACAAACCTTGACCGATTGCTGAAACCATTAAACTCATTTGAAAACCTCCCCATCTTGTTTCGCTTGTTTGATTAGATCCGCTGGGAAAGTGATGCCCAGTTTCTTTGCGGCGCTAAGGTTCAACGTCAATTCACCTTTCCGTTCAAAGTGGATCGGGGTCGTGGCCGGCACGGCGCCCTTGAGAATTTTAGCGGTCATTTTGCCGGTGGACACGCCTAATTGATATTGATTGATGCTTAAGGTAGCCAGACCACCTGCCTTGGCCATCGTATCCACCGCTGGGAAAACTGGAATCTTCGCGGTATTGGCCGTGGCTACCAGCGTCTGCATCGCGCTGGCCACCGTGTTATCCGTGGGCACGTAGATGGCGTCGACTTGACTGATCATTTGCTGGGCGACTTGATTCAAATCGTTGGTGCTGGCGATCGAATAGGCCTTGAGAGGAACCCCGGCCGCTTGGCAAATTTTGACGAACTGGTGATATTGCGCCGTGGCAGAATCGTCAGACGAGGTGTAAATGATCCCCAATGTTTTCATCTGCGGCATGATTCGCTGAATCAATTTCAGCTGAGCTTTCAAGGGGGCTTGATCAGAGACCCCGGTCACATTACCGCCAGGGCGCTGGTTATTCTTGACCAAATGAGCCCCTTGCGGATCGGTGATCGCGCCTAAAACCACCGGAATCGTCGTCGAAGCATTGGCCAACGCTTGCGCTGCCGGGGTGGCGATCCCAATCATGGCGCTGGCCTGTTCGTTGACGAAGCGCGCGCTCATTGTTTTCAAGTTACTCTGATCATTTTGCGCGTTTTGAAAATCAATTTTGATATTTTTGCCGACATGGTAGCCTTCCGCCGCTAGTCCGGCGATGATGCCCCGATGGATCGCGTCCAAGGCCGGATGCGAGACCAGTTGTAAGATCCCAACGGTCGGCACCGCCGCTTGTTGCTGATCTTGTTGCCGTTCCTTAACGAAGGCAAAGCCCAGAAAAACCAGGATCAGCCCAATTAACCCATATAACCGTTTCATTTTTTCCTACCTCATTTCATCATTGTAAAGCAGAGTGCGAGCCGACCCGGGTAGCTTCTGAGCATTAGCCTAGCAAAGCGGAAAGCACTGGGCTGGAGAGCACGTTTAGACAGAGTCTGAGCCACCCCGGTTAGCCAAGTTGAAAACGCTGGAGTGGGGGAACAAGTTTAAAAAAAGGGTACCCAGTCCACCTGGATACCCAAAAATAAAAGGCCCGCTGGCGGATTAACATCCGTGCGGACCCCTTCATACGAAAAGTTGGCCGGCGCAGATGCGATGAGCACTCTGAAGAGCACAAGTCGCATCTACTTCGATGACGACTTGCTTACCGGCTTTGCCAACGTCCATTTAATGTCATTACGTTTGTCATCATAACTTTTCGTCCTTCCGTTGATTGATTAGGTTTAGTTTACGGCAATGTTTCCCAGCCGTCAAGTGGAAAAATAGGTAAGTAAGGTATGGAAAGTAGCTTTGGCAGCTGTTTTATTTTCGTCCAGTCCGCCAAACTTCAACGTCCTGGGACTTTCTTTTTCTCAGGGGTTCAGGTAGAATTAGACCAGTTTAGAACAATGGCGCTGGTTGATTTGTCGCGGTCAGCGGCGGTTACGTAATCTTGTCCGGCATATTTATTCAATGAGGTGACTGAAATGAATCGAAGTCGTGGTAAGGCACGAGAAATCGCGATCCTTGGTATTTTTACAGCTATTCTGATTTTACAATCATTTGTTCCGTTTCTCGGCTATATTCCACTTTTGCCAGGGATGCCGGTGATTACGTTAATGGTGATGACGGTGATGGTCGGCGCGGTGATGCTGGGGCCGAAAGACGGCGCGCTATTGGGCTTGATCTGGGGCGTCACTTCCTTGATCCGCGCTTATACCATGCCAGGAACGGTCACGTTTCTATTATTCGCCAATCCCGTCATCGCCATTGTGCCCCGCTTTCTAGTTGGCTGGTTGACCGGTCTTGGCGCCAGCTGGTTGCGTAAACTCAAAATCCCTCAGGCCGTGAGTTATGGGCTGATTGGCTTTTTCGGAGCGGCGTTGAACACGTTTACCGTGATCGCATTGTCTAGCTTATTTTACTTGAATCAGTCCAGCACCTTGTTGAGCCAACTGGGCTACCAAGGAGATTCGCGGAATTTGTTTGTCATTTTGTTGACGGTGCTTGGGGTCAACGGCTTGGCCGAGGCGATCAGCGCGCTGTTTATCGTGCCACTGTTGGGAATTCCGCTGATCCATGTTTGGCAGCGGCGGCAGTCTTAATGGTTTTGTTTGCTGGAAAAAAGTTTGCTGTTCATTGGTTTGCGATTGGTTGCAGGTGTGCTGGGTTTGGATGGGGACGCAACCGGCTGGGACTGCTGATGCGGACTGGAACGTGGTGGGCGTCGTTTGAAGCCAATCCGCAAAGTGCGCGGCTTGTCTTCAAATCGAGCCTTGTCCTAAGCGGCAAAGCCGCCAAGGACAATTTCACCACTGAGCCGCGCAGTCCCAGCCGGTTGCTAGGCAGAATTGAGCCTATCTGCAATCGAAGTCGGATATCTGACAAAGTGGTTTTGCATGTGTGATGGTCAAACAATTCCAACTTTTTTGGTGGTATGGCAATGCCAACTGATTTGGATTAGTTGGTTGGTACAGTTTGCATCGGTTGAACATCTTTGCCTGCTCCCTAAACGATCCTTGGATAGAAACAGACCGATTCAGCTGAGTCATCAAGAAATTGCCTCAGTTCATCAGATAGACTGTACAGGTGTCGCCAATTTAAAGCCGGTACCCACTAACCACGGTCGTCATTTACGTGGTTCCCCATCAATTGATGATAGCTTGCAAAATGGCGTGAGTGCTCAAACGGCTGTTATAACGTTGAGCGGCTGGAGCGGAGAAATTCGGGTTGAGATCGCCGTGAAATTGTCCTTGGCGGCTCTGCCGCTTAGGACAAGGCCTGATTTTGAGACAAGCCGCGTCCTTTGCGGATTGGCTCAAAACAGCGCCCACAGCGAGCTCACCCCGAATTTCGCAGCGCAAGCTGCGGACATTATACTCTCACAGTCAGCACTTTGGCGGAAATAAAAAAACTCTCAACTGATGCTCTTGAGAATTTTTTTAGCGGCAGCTTCGGTACTATTTAAATTGACTTGCAAAATTTCAAGTTGTTGATCCACCGCGCCCAGATAGCGCCGTGATCGCGATTGACGCTCATCCAGCCCATCCTTGTCCGCCGCGAACAATTCTGGGACGTCCCGATAAAACTCAGTCTGATCTTTCTGGAAAGCCGAAATGAAATTGGTAAAGTTTTCATGATCCAAAGTAATAATGTGGATACTTTGAGTCAGTTCTGTCACCTCTGCCGAGGTCAGCCCGTTGATGCGGGTGATATCGACTTTTTTCACCCGCTCATTGATCTTTAGGACTTGTTTTTGGCTACGACCTAGCCGATCCAAACTTTTTCGTGCCTGTTCATTCAGGCGGTAGGTCTGGGTCGAATGGTCGGTCAAGAGATTAGTTTCCGGGTTATTTTTTTGCTCTTTGGCGAAAACTTTTTGTAATTGCGCGTATTTTTGGTAGATCGTCTTGAGTTCTTTGCGTTGGGTGGCGATCTCCGTTTGGATCGTTTGCACGTCGTTTTTGAGATCGGCGGTGCGATCGGTCGCTTTCTGGCAAGCGGTCAGCAGGATCAGTAGTGGCAGCGCTAGTAAAATTAAGTAAACCGGTGTTTTTTTCATGAGCTCGACTCCCCTTATAGTTAATAAGTTACCATATTCACCACGCGCATTAAAGCAGAATTTGAAAAATGAGCTGACAGGTTGGTCGGTGATTAGCCTAGGCAGTCATTAAGTGCCAACAAATGGCAGAAAGATGATAAAAAAGGTGATTCATGAATGCGTTTTAATTGTTGCTATAATAAAGAAAGTCCGCACAATTTCCGCAAAAACGCTTGTATTCTTTCGCCCTGCATGATACTATAAGAGTTGTACTTTTTGAATGGTATTGGTTCGATTGTTCGCATAGACTTTCTTCCAACAAGTACCACACAGAAATACACACATACAAATTTTTAGCTTTATCAAGGAGGAAACGTTCTAATGGAACACGGAACAGTAAAATGGTTTAACGCAGAAAAAGGTTACGGCTTTATCACTCGCGAAGATGGCAGCGATGTATTCGTACATTTCTCAGCTATCCAAGGCGACGGCTACAAGACTCTTGAAGAAGGCCAAGGCGTTACTTTCGACATCGAAGAAAGCGATCGCGGACCTCAAGCCGTTAACGTTAACAAAGACTAATTAATTTTTGATTAAAAAGTTTTTTGGATCGGCAAAGTGCCGGTCCTTTTTTTGTACAATTAATTCAATATCCTTAACTGAACGGCCTTGCCAGCCTGGGTGAAACGCCTGGATGAAATGACTGAATGAAACGCCAACCTGAATGGGAGATCGAAATGTTCGTTTAAAGACTAGATGAGGACCGGGTAGGCAAGTTTACCGCGATAATTTGCTAATCAGGCGGTAAAGTGGGAGAAAAATCGTTATAATAGAATTCAAAGTCAATTTTTAGCGGGCAGGTGGGTTAGGGCCACTGCGCGCTGACTGATGGAAGGAAATGATCAGGTGGTTGAGCTACTGAAATGGATGTCGGGAATCAGCTTGTGGCAAGTTGCGGCGGACGAAGCGTGGTCGCAATTGGCGCCGTTACTCTGCTTGGCCGATGAGGATCAGGAGATGATCGTTCGCTATTTGCTGGATTGTGACTATTGGGCCTTGCGTCAGGATGATCAGTTTATCGCCAGCATTGCGGTGCGGCCGTTACCGGCGGAAGAAGCGATGGCGCCGACTTGGGAGATCATGAATCTGGCGGTCGCCCCCGCCAAGCAAAATCAGGGATTGGGCGGCTGGTTGGTGGCTTGGATCTGGCACAAAGCGGTCCTTACCCATCAACAAACTTTGCTGGTGGGAACGGGTGATGCTTCGCTGGCGAATCTGCGGTTTTATTTGCGTCAAGGTTTTCGCTTCGATCATGTGCGCCGCGATTTCTTTAAGCAATATGATCAACCGATTTTCGAAGACGGGATCCAATTACGTGATATGGTCGTGCTGGCTCAAGAATTACCTAGGCGGCAAAAGCAACAAGTGTTGATCGATTTTCTCAAGGTAGGTCCAAGAGGCTGAGCGCCAAGCCGCTGCTTCGTTCGGCCGGTCAATGAGTTGCAACTGTTTTTTTGAAAAATGGGGTAAATTTAGCGAAACAAAGGAGTGGGCGTTGTTGCCTTATCAGCCTAAAAAGAAAAGAGTCACACCGGCGCGTCCACCGCGCAAGCCGAAGCGGTCGCGTGGCAAACTGATCGATACGAATAATTTCTTCTTGGGGATCTTGATTTTCTTTGTCTTGGGGATCGTGGTGGTGTTGTTTCTCCACTCCCATCAACAGGAAGAAAACCTTGCGGCGCAACAGGCGGCCTCGTCGCAAGCAGCTGCCCGCGAACGGCAGGAAAAGCGCGACTTCATCAAGAAGGTCGCGCCGGAAGCCGTTAAGTTACACCAAACTTATGCGGTATTACCCAGCGTGACCATTGCCCAGGCGATTCTAGAAAGCAATTGGGGCAAAAGCGCCCTCAGCGCCAAATATAACAATTTATTTGGAGTGAAAGGCTCGGACCCCGCGAATACCCAGGAAATGACCACGCAAGAATATGTTAACGGCGAGTGGCAAACGGTGACCGCCCGTTTTCGCGTCTATGACTCGTACGCCGCTTCGATTCTGGACCATGCCCAATTATTTGTGCGCGGCACGACCTGGAATCCTCAGCAGTATCAACATTTCTTGGCAGCCAAAGACTATCATGCGGCGGCTCAGGCCTTGGAAACAGATGGCTATGCCACCGATCCAGAATACGCTGCCAAAATCGTCTCTTTAGTGGAAACCTACAAGCTGGATCAGTATGATCAAACCAGCGCCAATTAAAGCGTCGCTGGGGAGCTCAGTCGCGTTGTCCAATGCTTAGCTGCCTTAGCTGCGGCGGGCAATGCTTCGTTGTCCAAGCGTCAACCAAGCGTCAACCAAGCGCCGCCAACACCAATGATCGCAGAAACACATCAATCATAGGCTTTTAAAATCACGCAACAATACTAGGAGGATGAATTATGCGCGCCTTAGAAGAAAAGATTCGCCAAGATGGTCAAGTTTTACCGGGAAATGTGTTGAAGGTCGATAATTTCTTGAACCACCAAATCGATCCCCAATTGATGTTTGCCATCGGTCAAGAATTCCAGCGGCTTTTCGCTGACAAACCAATCACGAAGATTCTGACGGTGGAGTCCTCGGGGATCGCGCCTGCGGTCATGGCCGGGTTAGCGATGAAAGTGCCGGTGGTGTTCGCGCGCAAGCACAAGTCGTTGACTTTGAAAGACGATCTTTACACGGCCACCGTTTATTCCTACACCAAGAAAACCAGTAATCAGATTTCGATTTCGCGGAAATTCCTGGATGCCAATGATCATGTGCTGATCATTGATGATTTTCTCGCCAACGGTCAGGCGGTTGAAGGATTGATGGCAATCATCGCCGCTGCGGACGCGACTCTTGAAGGCGTCGGCATTGTCATCGAGAAATCCTTCCAAAAAGGTCGTCAATTATTGGATGAAAAAGGGATCCAGACCGAATCTTTGGCACGGATCAAAGCTTTCGCCGATGGTCAAGTTGTTTTCGCCTAACCTGGACAGACGGTGTCAATGTCAGTTCGCGGTTGCGACAATCGGCGTCCTGACGGCATAAGAAGTGTTTTTCCCGGTCAAATTTGCTAGAATGGCAATAGTAGTCGCGTTACGGCAAGCACGTGTTGCCGCCAAATCATGAAGTTAGAGGGTTTGTGCAGATGAGTTTCATTTATCCACGTTCTTATATTGGCATTATTGGTGGTGGCCAAAGCAATTGGCAATTAGCGCAAGCGGCCCATCGGATGGGGTTCTTGGTGAATCTACTGGTGCCTGACGCCAGTGACCTAGCCACCAAAGAAGCCGACCAGGTGATTGTTGGCGCGCCCACCGATGTTCAGCGGTTGCGGCAGTTAGCCGCAGCAAGTTCGGTGGTGATTTTTCAAGATGAGAAAATCAGTATCAACAGTTTAAATGAAGCCCAAATCAGCGCCAAATTACCTCAAGGCACCGAGTTGTTGGCGATGACGCAAGATCGGTACTTGGAGAAGACATTCTTAGAGGATCACAACATTAATATTCCCCCTTACGCGATGGCAGTTTCGCTGGCCGACATTCGCGCGGCGGTTGACTCCATCGGCTTTCCCAGCGTCCTGAAGCCAATCCAAAAGGGCATTGGTCAGGCGCATTATATTTTGAAATCCGCGGCAGATGTTGACCGCCTAGCTGGGCAGCTCAGCGATGGTAGTTATATCTTGGAATCGTGGGTGCCAGTCAGCAAGGAATACGCGATCATGGTTACGAAAGACGCGCAACAACGAATCCAAACGTTGCCGGTGTTGGAAACCGCTGCCCGCGAAGGTCGATTCCATAGCGCTTTGGCCCATCAAGAAACGCCGGCGCCCCTGGTTCAGGAAATCCAGCGCGTGGCCACCCAAATCGCCGAGAATCTCGATTATCAAGGCCTCTTAGGGGTGACTTTCTTCGCTACTGAGGCGGGGATTCTCTTCGTTGACCGAATCTATCCCGGACCGTATCAAGGCGCCGATCTGTATGAGAGCGTAACTAACTTTTCTCAGTATGACCTACAGTTGCGCAGTCTTTGCGAGTGGCCCTTGCCGGAACTTTATTTGCGGCAAGCAGGGGCGCTCTTAAGTTTGCCCGCGAAATCAGAGCCGCAAGTTTTCGCGCAGATCCAGAAGCGGGCCAACTGGCAGTTCCTGTTTTGGCCAGTGATTACCGGCGTCGCTGACGGCGCCACCATTGGCGAGGCCATGATCATCGCCAATGACCACGCCAGTTTAATGGAATTGGTCGAACACACAGAATTATGGTAAAACCAGAGTGCGAGCCGACCTGGGTAGCTTCTGAGCATTAGCCTAGCAATTGTTTTGGAAGCTGAACTTTGCTTCCGGAACAATCGCGTAGCTAAGCGGAAGAAGCTAGGTCGGCGAGCACGTTTAGATAGAGTGCGCAGCGGTCTGCACCGCGTAGCACGTTTCAACAATGGACAGTAGCGGAGGAGAGAGCACATGATCGAACGTTATACCCGCCCAGAAATGGCGCGAATTTGGAGCTTACAGAACCAATATCAATCTTGGCTAGAAGTCGAGGTTTTGGCCTGTGAAGCTTGGTCAACCCTAGGTGAGATCCCGGCGGTTGACGCGGCTAAAATCAAAGCCAACGCCAGCTTTGACGCCGAGCGTGTCCAAGAATTGGAGAAAGTGACCAAGCATGATGTGGTCGCTTTTACCCGCGCCGTTTCCGAGTCTTTAGGCGCCGAGCGCAAATGGATCCACTTTGGCTTGACGTCAACGGATGTGGTGGATACCGCTCAAGGCTACCGCTTAAAACAAGCCAACGACCTGATCCGCGCCGATTTGAATGAGTTGTTGGCCACAATCAAGCGGCGGGCCGTGGAATTTGAGGACACGGTCATGATCGGGCGCACCCATGGCGTTCATGCTGAGCCAACCACTTTCGGCCTGGTTTTGGCAACTTGGTACGCCGAACTCAAGCGGGACATTGAACGGTTTGAACACGCGGCCCAAGGAGTCGAAGCCGGTAAAATCAGCGGCGCAGTCGGCACCTTCGCCAATATTCCACCAGAAATCGAAGCTTTTGTGACCGAAAAGTTGGGGCTGCGCGCGCAAGACATTTCCACGCAGGTCCTGCCCCGTGACCTTCATGCCGAATATCTCTCGACGATTGCCTTGATTGCCACTTCCATCGAGCGCTTCGCCTTAGAAATCCGCCACCTCCAACGAACTGAAGTCCACGAAGTCGAAGAAAGCTTCGCCGCTGGTCAAAAGGGTTCTTCGGCGATGCCGCATAAGCGCAATCCGATCGGTTCTGAGAATTTGACCGGTCTAGCCCGCGTTCTTCGCGGCTATCAAACGCCTGCGTTGGAGGATGTTGGTCTGTGGCACGAACGGGATATTTCCCACAGCTCAGTTGAACGGATCGTCTTACCTGACGCGACCAGCCTGCTGGACTATCAGTTAACGCGCTTCAACCAGATCTTGACCAACCTTGGCGTCTTCCCGGATAAAATGCTCCAGAATCTTAACCTGACCCACGGCTTGATCTTCAGCCAACGAGTTTTGTTGAAACTCGTTGAGAGCGGTTTGAGCCGCGAGCAAGCCTACGATTTGGTTCAGGGCAAAACCGCCTTGGTTTGGAATGAGGGGTTGGACTTTAAGACTTTGTTGGCGGATGATCCCCAGGTGATGGCGCAGTTGACGCCGGAACAGTTGGATGACGCCTTTGATTATCGCTGGCATTTGCGCCGGGTCGATTTGATTTTCCGGCGACTGGGGTTGAAGTAGCCTTTCTTGTGATAACGGCGGGGTTCTATTCCTGATTGTTCGCTTGATTGCAGGTGTGCGGGGTGTTGCGCGTGAGCGCAACCGGCTGGGACTGCTGATGCGGACTGGAACGTGGTGGGCATCGTTTTGAGCCAATCCGCAAGACCGGCGGCTTGTCTCAAAATCGAGCCTTGTCCTAAGCGGCAAAGCCGCCAAGGACAATTTCACCACTGAGCCGCGCAGTCCCAGCCGGTTGCTAGGCAGAATTGAGCCTATCTGCAATCGAAGCGAAGGATTAGACGAAGTGGTTTTGCAAGCTAGAGGTCAAACAATTGCCCGCTTTTGGGGTGGTACTGTAATACCAACAAATTTGGATCAATAATTCGGTACATTTCGGATAGAGCCACCAACTTTATCCCACTTACAATAAGTGGATTTGGGTTAGAAACTGACCGATCCAGTTGATTCAACAAGAGCTTGCCCTAGTTCATCAGACAAACTGCGCTGGTGTCGCCAATTTAAAGCTTGTTACCACTAACCACGGTCGTCAATTGCGTGACTCTCCATCAAATCACCATAGCTTGCTGAGTGACGTGAGTGCTCAAACGCCTGCTATAACGTTGAGCGGCTGGAGCGGAGAAATTCGGGGTGAGATCGCCGTGAAATTGTCCTTAGCGGCTCTGCCGCTTAGGACAAGGCCTGATTTTGAGACAAGCCGCGCACTTTGCGGATTGGCTCAAAACAGCGCCCACAGCGAGCTCACCCCGAATTTCGCAGCGCAAGCTGCGGCCAAGCTTCAGCTACTTCACCCATTCAAAAACAGCAAAACTCGTAACCACAAGCTCTTGGTTGCGAGTTTTCTATTTCTCCGCCAGCGCGAATAAAAAAGGCGCCGAAAGCAAAGCCTCATGGAATTTTAATATTTTCGCCCCGTTTTTTTGTTATAATGGTAGTCTGGATGTTATGTACAAAACAGGTTTCGGGAAAGGACGGCAACATGGTCGTAAGTAAATTATTGGCAGGTTTGAACGATAAACAAGCAGAGGCGGTCCAAGCAACTGAGGGCCCCTTGCTGATCATGGCAGGCGCGGGCTCGGGCAAAACGCGCGTGCTGACCCATCGAATCGCCTACTTGATTCAAGAAAAAGGCGTGTTGCCTTGGCAGATTTTAGCCATTACCTTTACCAATAAGGCCGCGCGGGAAATGCGAGAACGGGTGGAGAATTTGTTGGGCGCTGACGCCAATGAAGTCATGGTGGCCACCTTTCACGCCTTGTGTTTGCGAATCTTGCGGCGGGAAGCGAAGAAAATTGATTATAGCAGTTCCTTTTCAATCGCTGATCCGGCGGAACAATTAACCTTGGTCAAGCGCATTCTGAAACAATTGAATCTGGATCCCAAACGTTATGATCCCAAAGCGATTTTAGGCACGATCAGTCAGGCCAAAAACGAACTGCAAACGCCGAAAATGTTTGCGGCCACCGCGAGTCAGGGTTTTGACCAGATCGTCAGCCAGGTTTATACGATCTATCAGCGAGAAATGAAGCGAAATCAGTCCTTTGACTTCGACGATTTGATCATGGAAACGATTATGTTGTTCCAACGAGACGCTGAGACCCGCGGCTACTACCAACGGCGCTATCGCTATATCCATGTGGATGAGTATCAGGATACCAATGAGGCGCAATATCAGCTGGTCCGGTTGCTAGGGGCAGGCTACCACAATGTTTGCGTGGTCGGTGACGCTGATCAGAGTATTTACGGCTGGCGGGGCGCGAATATGGATAATATCATGAATTTCGAGAAGGATTATCCAGACGCCCAGAGCATCCTCTTGGAGCAAAACTACCGCTCAACCAAGAATATTCTTGACGCGGCCAATGCGGTGATCCAGCACAACAATTATCGCAAGCCGAAAGAGTTATGGACAGATAATCCAACGGGCGATAAGCTGGTGTATTACCGCGCGCAAAGTGAAACCGATGAGGCTAACTTTGTTGTCAGTCAAATTCGGACCGGCATCGCGACGGACCATCGGAACTACGGCGATTTTGCGGTTCTTTATCGGACCAACGCCCAATCCCGGGTGCTGGAAGAAGTTTTACTGCGGGCCAATATCCCATACAAATTAGTGGGCGCGCATAAGTTTTACGATCGTAAGGAAATCAAGGATATTTTGGCGTATTTACGACTGGTAGCCAATCCGGCCGATTCGTTGAGCTTCAATCGGGTCGTCAACGAACCGAAGCGAGGCTTAGGCGCGGGGACAGTTGGCAAGTTACAGGAATTCGCTGACGAACATGACTGGTCGCTCTTAGAGGCGGCGCATAATGTTGATTTGGCGAATTTACCAGCGCGGGCGCGGACGAGTCTGCTGGACTTTGCCCAATTGATCTATGACCTGCGCGACCAACGCTTGAATCTATCGATGACCGACTTGACCAAACAATTATTGGAGAAAAGCGGCTATCAAACCAGTCTAGAGGCGCAAAAAACCGTTGAAGCAGATACCCGCCTAGAAAACTTGGCTGAGTTTCTCACGGTGACGCAACAATTTGATGATAGTTATGAGCCAGAAACGGACGAAAGCGAGCCTTTGACTGATTTTATCGCAGGCTTGGCGCTGACTTCGGATCAAGATGATCTGGAAGAGGACAGCAAGCAGGTCACGTTGATGACCTTGCATGCGGCTAAAGGGTTGGAGTTCCCCGTGGTCTTCCTGATTGGCCTGGAAGAAGGGATTTTCCCCCTGTCCCGGGCGTTATTGGATGATGACGCGTTGGAAGAAGAGCGCCGCTTGGCTTATGTGGGGATCACCCGAGCGCAACAGCAGCTCTTCTTGACCAACGCATATGCGCGGATGCTTTATGGGCGGACGCAAAGCAATCCGCCGTCCCGCTTTTTGAACGAGATCGACCAGAATGTCTTAGTGGAAGAGAATCACGCTACTGCCAATGTGGGCAGTCCATTTCCCTTTGATCGTGGTCGTGGCGGCCGTTATAACGGCGCTACAGGTGGCGGCAACGCCAGCCAGCGCCGTGAGCAAAACCGCCAGGACCGTGTTCTGGCGCCAACTTATCAAGCGACAAAGCAGGCCAAGACAGCTACTGGCGCGGTGGGTGCGGAGCAAATCGGCTGGCAGGTCGGTGATAAGGCAGAACATCGAAAATGGGGTGTCGGGACGGTGGTTCAGGTCAGTGGCAGCGGCGATGACGTGGAGCTGGCGATTGCCTTTCCGGAGATCGGCATCAAGAATTTAATGGCGGTGTTCGCGCCAATCAAGAAAGTAGATTGAGCACCGTTCATAACGGTGCTGTAACGCTGGCCGCTGGACGTGATTGGCGGACGCTGATCAATGACGTTCATAATCGACGCTAACTTTTGCACGTAGATCCGGCAATCAGCGCGCTGATTGTCTCCATACGGCGACCGTGACGAACGTTTGAACGGTCAGACCTTCGGGTTAATTTTTTAATTACGTTTTCATGATCCTCAGGTTTTACGGTGGGTGGTGCCATCGGTTATGATATTTCTAAAGGTGTTAAGGAGGATGCAATCATGCCCTTACCAAAAGCAATTTCGGCCTACTCATTAGCAGAGGCGACCGCGACTAGCGCCCAATTACGGCAACAGTTGCGGCAGTATGCTCAAGCTTACTACACCCAGGACGCGCCTCTGGTTGAAGATGCGGTTTATGACGACCTTTATCGCCAATTGCAACAGTTAGAGACCGCGTTTCCCAGCTTGGTCACGGCTGACTCGCCGACGCAACAAGTTGGTGGTGCGGTGTTGGCTGGTTTCAACAAGGTGACCCATCAAGCGCCGATGCTGTCCATGGGCGATGTCTTTTCATTCGAAGAGTTGGCTCAGTTTGACAACCGCATGACCAAGGCAATCGATCAGGCCACGGAATATAATGTGGAGTTGAAGATTGATGGGCTGGCGATTTCTTTGCGCTATCAAGCGGGCCGCTTAGTGCTGGGCTCCACGCGAGGTGATGGCGCTGTTGGCGAGGATGTGACCGCTAATTTGCGGACAATCAAGTCGATTCCCCAACAATTGAGTCAACCGTTGGACTTGGAGGTTCGCGGTGAATGTTATATGCCGAAGAAATCCTTTGAAGCGCTAAACGCCGAGCGTGACCGGAATGGCGAGGCGGTTTTCGCCAATCCACGGAATGCGGCGGCTGGTAGTTTACGTCAATTGGACACCAAAACCACCGCCAAGCGGCAATTGGACACGTTCATCTATACGATCGTTGACGCTCAGCGGTACGGGATCAGCACCCAGGCAGACGCTTTGAAACAACTGCGGCAGTGGGGCTTTCACGTTAATCCCGAGTCGCTGGTCGCCCGGGAATTACCGCAGATCCATGATTACATTGACCGTTACCAAGGGCAGCGCGATGAGTTGCCCTATGGCATTGACGGCGTCGTATTGAAAATCAATCAGTTGGCGCTCCAAACTGAATTAGGTAATACCGTGAAGGTTCCTCGTTGGGAAATCGCTTATAAGTTTCCGCCAGAAGAAGCGCAAACGATTTTGCGCGCCATCGAGTGGACCGTGGGCCGAACGGGCGTGGTGACGCCGACCGCGGTGATGGATCCGGTCACCTTGGCGGGAACGACGGTGGCACGGGCGACGTTACATAACGTCGATATGCTCCGGGAAAAGGACGTGCGCATCGGCGACACGGTGCTGATCCACAAGGCGGGCGACATTATCCCAGAGGTTTCCCAAGTGGTTTTGAGCAAGCGGCCTGCCGACGCGGCGCCTTACCAAGTGCCGACCACGTGCCCATCATGTGGCTCTAAGTTGATTCATTTGGCGGACGAGGTGGCCCTACGTTGCGTCAATCCCATGTGTCCCGCCCAGGTCAAGGAAGGCTTGACCCATTTTGCCTCGCGCAATGCCATGGATATTTCCGGCTTGGGTCCGAAAGTGATTGCCCAATTGTACGATCGTCACTTGATCAAAGATGTGGCGGATCTGTACAAATTGACCGCGACGGAATTGGCCCAGCTAGATAAATTCAAGGAAAAGTCGATCAATAATTTGTTGGCGGCGATCCAACGCTCGAAACAAAATTCGGCAGATAAACTTTTGTTTGGACTGGGCATCCGCAATGTGGGCGCGAAGGCGGCGACCTTGTTGCTGGCTCATTTTGGCTCGATTCCGCGCTTAATGGCCGCCGACGCTGATGAAATCGTGGCGATCAAGTCGATCGGCCAAACGATCGCCGACAGTTTGACTGCCTATTTCGCCAACGCTCAGGTTCAGGAATTGATCGAAGAGCTGACCGCGGCCAACGTTAATTTGACTTTCTTAGGCTCAACAACGGCAGCGGCGGCGAACTTTTTCAAAGATAAAAAGGTTGTCTTGACCGGCAAATTGGTTCACTATACTCGTAGTGAACTGACCGCGAAACTGACCGCGTTGGGCGCGGAAGTGACCGGTTCCGTTTCGAAGAAAACAGATTACCTGATTGCCGGCGCTGACGCTGGTAGTAAATTGGCGAAGGCGCAGCAATTGGCCGTCGCGATTTTGACGGAAGCGGAAGCGCAGCAACATTTGGACGAGGTGAGAGAATGAAGTTTTCGGTAAAACGATGGTTCCAAGGCGCTGTTGGTCTGGCAAGTTTGCTGGTGCTGGCGGCCTGCGGGAATTTACAAAACGCGGATCTGAGTGGCACGGAAACCACCGCCAGTAGCAATAAATCGGCTTCCTATCAAATCACAGGTAGCACGGATGGCACGCAATATAGCGCGTTGTTGGCTAACGGCAAGTATAAGGTTAGCACGTCCCGCGGCTTGACTGTGGATCAGAATTCCAACACGTTCAATACCTCCAGTTTTGAGACCGGTTTGACCACCATCAGTAAAAGCACTTTTTCTCCGGAGAAGTATGCCTTTCAAGAAGGCCAACATATTTCGCGAACGACAGCCAATAGTTGGCTGAAGCGGGAATCGGACAGCAATGAGGCCGGGCTCAACCCGAAAGACAATGGGTCCACCGACCCGGACAAGCGGGCGCCGATTTATCTGCAAGAGATTCTGGAGCAAGACTATTTGCAACGGACCAACAATTCCTATCAGACGGCGGGCGTGGCCATTGGGTTGGGACTCAACGAGATCGACTATTACCAGAAAGTCCAATACGGCGCCACGTTCAAAACGACGATCAGCCAGGCTGAGCGGGAGAAACAAGGTAAGGCGATGGCGGTCAAGATTCTGGCGCGCTTGCGCAAGAAGAAAGAGTTGGCCGATGTGACGATTGTTTTCGGCTTGTATAAACAAGCGGCGAATGATAGTTTAGTTGGTGGTACTTATTTCGCCACCGCGGTCAGTAAGTCAGGCACGACGATTTCTGAATGGAAGACCCTGAATCAAGAGAATGGGGTTTTGCCGGTGGTCAATAATCAGAAAGCGGTCAATGACGGCGACGCTGATTCCTTTAGTAATTTCAAAACGAAGATCCAAGCCTTTTTCCCGAATTTGAGCGGGGTCACCGCCCAAACCCACTATGAGAACGGGACCTTACAGGGAATGAAGATCAAGATCAACACCCAATTCTTCGGAGTCAACGAGATCCAGAGTTTCACCCAATACGTGGATACCGCGGCCAAGCGTTACTTGCCGGCCAATATCCCGATCGAGATCACAATCTCTTCAGTGGAGGGTATGCAGTCCTTCCTCAGTCGAGAAAGTGGCGATAAAGATTTCTACACCCATGTTTTTAGCAGCTATTAGTTTGTAAGTTGGGCGTTAAATGATAGAATTAGTTTTGACTGATAAACGAATGGAGGACGTTTAGCAATGATATCAAAAGATCAAGTTGCTCACGTGGCAAAACTTGCACGGTTATCTTTCAGCGAGGCGGAATTGGAACAATTTACCCACCAGCTGGATCAGATCATCGCGATGGAAAATGAATTGGCAGCAGTGCCAACAGATGGGGTAACGCCAACAACTCAGGTCAGTGACGAGCGCAATGTCTTTCGGGCAGACGTGCCGGTGACTGACGGACCGACGCGCGACCAATTGTTACAAAACGTACCAGAAAGTAAAGATGGGCTGATCAAAGTACCAACGATCATTGATAAGGGGGAAGCTGACGCATGAGTAATTCCGATTATTTGAGCTACGACCTACAAACACTGCATCAGCTTTTGGTCGACAAGAAAGTTACCGCCGTCGCGTTGACTGAAGAAGCGCTGGCGAAAATCAACGCGCAGCAACCAGCGTTGAACGCCTTCATTACCATTAACCAGAAAAAGGCTTTGGCACGGGCGGCCGAGCTGGACGCTAAAGGAATCGATCCCGATGACTTGTTGGCGGGGATCCCGATTGCTTACAAGGATAATATCGTCACCAACGGCATCCGCACAACGGCGGCCAGCCATATTTTGGATAACTTCAATCCGGTTTATGACGCCACCGTGGTTGAGAAACTAGACGCCGCCGGCACGATCAATCTAGGAAAAACCAACATGGATGAATTCGCCATGGGTTCTTCCACCGAAACATCTCATTTCGGCGTAACCCATAACCCTTGGGATCTGGACCGGGTCCCCGGAGGCTCTTCAGGCGGTTCCGCCGCCGCTGTCGCCGCTGGTGAGGTCTTCGCGGCCTTAGGTAGTGATACTGGGGGCTCGATTCGCCAGCCCGCCGCGTACAATGGTATTTTCGGGATCAAACCAACTTACGGACGCGTTTCCCGCTGGGGCTTGATTGCCTTCGGTTCCAGCTTCGACCAGATCGGCGTCTTTACCCGCCGAGCGCAAGACGCTGCGGTGCTGTTAGGCGCGATCAGTGGTCACGATCCGAAAGATAGCACCAGTTCCGAACAAGCGGTCCCTGATTTCACCGCGGCGATCGGCCAAGGCATCAAAGGCTTAAAGATCGCTGTTCCCGACGAATTCTTTGGCGAAGGAATCGCCGAAGATGTTAAGGCCCAAGTTGAAAAAGGCCTGCAACAATTAGCCGACCAAGGCGCGATCATTGATCACGTCCAATTGCCGCACACGAAATACGCGGTGCCGGCTTATTATGTCTTGGCTTCCAGTGAAGCGTCCTCTAACTTGCAACGTTTCGACGGGATCCGTTACGGTTTCCGCGCCGCTGACGTGAAGAACTTGGATGATGTTTACGTTCGCAGTCGTTCTGAAGGCTTTGGTCCGGAAGTTAAACGGCGGATCATGCTGGGCACTTTCGCCTTGTCCTCTGGCTACTACGATGCGTACTTCACCAAAGCTGCCGCGGTCCGGACCTTGATCAAGCAAGACTTTGAAAAGATCCTGGCGACGCACGACCTGATCATTGGGCCCACTGCGCCAGATACCGCCTTTAAGATCGGTGTTAATGATGATGATCCGATTACGCTGTATATGAAAGATATTTTGACCATTTCCGCTAACATGGCTGGTGTTCCTGCTGCGTCGGTTCCTGCCGGTTTCAATGCTGAGGGCTTACCAGTGGGGATGCAGATGATCGCCAAACGCTTCGACGAAAGTACGATTTTCCGAGCGGCCGCCGCGTTTGAAGAGCTCAATCATTACAATTTGGAAACGCCGACTTTTAAAAATGGAGGTAACGCCTAATGAATTTCGAAACAACGATTGGGCTGGAAGTCCATGTGGAGTTGAAAACCAAGACCAAAATGTTTAGTCCCTCGCCGGTGGCTTACGGTGCGGAACCGAATATGAACACCAATGTGATCGACTTCGGCTTTCCTGGGGTTCTGCCAACAGTCAACCGCGAAGCTTATCGCTTAGGCATCATGGTGGCCTTGGCCTTGAACGCGGAAGTGGCGACCGAGACGCACTTTGACCGGAAGAATTATTTCTATCCCGATAATCCGAAAGCTTATCAGATCACCCAGTTCGAACAACCGCTGGCCCGCAATGGCTGGATCGAGATCGAAGTCGGTGGCAAGAAGAAGAAAATCGGCATCGAAGAAATGCACGTGGAAGAAGATGCCGGTAAGAACACCCACGGCGACGCGGGTTATTCCTACGTCGATCTGAATCGGCAGGGCACACCGTTGATCGAGATCGTCTCCAAACCCGACATCGCTTCGCCAGAAGAAGCCTACGCGTATCTGGAGAAATTACGGCAAACGATCCAATTCACCGGCGCTTCCGATGTGAAAATGGAAGAAGGCTCGATGCGGGTCGACACCAACATTTCGATTCGCCCGATCGGCGCTGACAAGCTAGGTACCAAGACCGAATTGAAGAACCTGAACTCCTTCAATTACGTGCGCCAAGGTTTGGACTACGAAGAAAAACGGCAAGCGGAAGTCCTGATGTCTGGCGGCCAGATCCGTCAAGAGACCCGACGCTTTGATGAAACTTCTGGTGAAACGATTTTGATGCGGGTCAAGGAAGGCTCCGATGATTATCGCTACTTCCCCGAACCCGATATTCCGCCATTTGATATCAGTCCGGAATGGATCAAAGAAATCGGCGCCAAAATTCCGGAAATGCCAGACAAGCGGCGGGCCCGTTACGTTGGTGAATTGGGGATCCCCGAATATGACGCGAACTTGTTGACAGACACCAAGGAAATGTCAGACTTCTTTGAAGCGACCTTGGCTGCCGGCGCCGATCCTAAACTCGCGTCCAACTGGTTGATGGGTGAAGTCAACGCTTTCATGAACGCGCATAAATTGGAGTTGCAACAAACCAAGTTGACCCCGGCTAATTTAGCGACCATGATCAAGTTGATCCAAGACGGCACGATCTCCTCGAAGATCGCCAAGAAAGTTTTCCAAGAGACGATCCAAAAGGGTACCGAACCAGAAGCTTGGGTCAAAGAAAAAGGTCTCGTTCAAGAGTCGGATCCAACGGTTCTGACCCCGATCATCACTGCGATTCTCGATGACAACGAACAATCGATCGTTGACTTCAAAAACGGGAAAGATCGGGCAGTCGGCTTCTTGGTTGGTCAGATCATGAAACAGACTCATGGCAAGGCCAATCCGAAGGTCGTCAACACGATCCTCATGGCTGAGTTGAACAAAAGATAGTAGAAAGTAGGGTTGCGTAATGCGAATGCGTGCGCGCTTGATTTATAACCCCACGTCGGGGCATGAAACCATGCTCCGCAATGTGGGGGAGATTCTTAATGTGCTCGAACGCGCTGGGTACGAAGCCAGCGCGTTTCAAACCACGCCAGAACCAATGTCCGCGGCTAAAGAAGCGCGGCGTTGCGCCCGTGATGGCTTTGATCTGGTGTTAGCGGCAGGTGGCGATGGCACGATCAACGAAGTGGTCAACGGGATCGCGCCGTTGAAACATCGCCCCAAGATGGGCATCATTCCCGCCGGCACCACCAACGACTACGCGCGCGCTTTGCGGATCCCCCGGGAAGACCCGGTGGAAGCCGCCAAAGTCATCTTGAAGAAACAAACCATCAAAATGGACATCGGCAAAGCCAACGAGAATTATTTCATGAATATTGCCGGTGGTGGTTTCATGACGGAATTGACCTATGATGTGCCTTCCGAATTCAAATCGGTCCTCGGTTATTTAGCCTACGTGCTTAAGGGCGCGGAAATGTTGCCGCGGATCCGGCCGATCGACATGCACATTGAGTACGACGATGGCATTTACGAAGGACCAGCCTCGATGTTCTTGCTGGGACTGACGAATTCTGTCGGTGGCATGGAATCGATCGCCCCAGACGCTTCCTTGGATGATGGTAATTTCGCGATGATCCTGGTTAAAACCGGTAATCCCGCGGAGATCATTAAGTTGATGACCATGGTTCTCAACGGCGGGCGCCACATCAACAACCCCAATATCATTTACACCAAGACCCGCAAAGTTGTCGCTAAAACCGTCCACGGCGATGAAATGAAAATCAATCTGGATGGCGAATACGGTGGCTTGGCGCCGATGACCTTTATTAACCTGCGCCAGCATATCGAAATGTTCGCCAATGTGGATGAGATCCCCAAGACGGCGCTGTCGCCAGCAACGGTGGAACAGTTTATCGATCAGCAAAAGAACGCGGCTGACGGTGAGGATACCGCAACAACGAAGTAAACAGGCAAGCTTATTGGTCGTCAGTTAGGATTCGGCGCACCGATAAGCTTTTTGTTGCCTTGCGCTGTTCTTGATTGCAGGTTTGGTGGGTTTGGTGTGGACGCAACCGCCTCAGGACGTTTGTCGTGGCTGGAACGCGGTGGGCACTGTTTTGAGCCAATCCGCAAAGACCGCGGCTTGTCTCAAAATCAGGCCTTATTCTAAGCGATAAATCGCTAAGAATAATCTCACCGCTGAGCCACACGTCCTGAGGCGGTTGCTGGGCAGTATTGAGCCTATCTGCAATCGAAGTTGGGTATCTGACGAAGTGCTTTTGCGAGCTAGAGGTCAAACAATCGCCCACTTTTGAGGTGGTACGCATCGCAACAGGTTCGGCATAGTCGGTTCGGGTTGCGTTGGTTGAACATCTTTAACTGCTCCCTAGACAATCTTTTGGTGAAAGCAACCGATCCAGTTGATTCACTGAGAACTAGATTTGATCATCAGACAAATTGTACAGGTGTCACCAATTTAAAGATCATAACCACTAACCACGGCCGTCAGTTGCGTGGCTCCCTATCAATGGACCATAGCTTGCCGGCCGACGTGAGCGCTCAAACGGCTGTTATAACGTTGAGCGGCTGGAGCGGAGAAATTCGGGGTGAGATCGCCGTGAAATTGTCCTTGGCGGCTCTGCCGCTTAGGACAAGGCTCAGCTTTGAGATTCGCGGGTTTTGCGAAGCTCAAAGTGACGCCCACAGCGAGCTCACCCCGAATTTCGCAGCGCAAGCTGCGGTCACCCTACTTTTAACCGAACCAGCAATCATGCAGAAAATCCCTAAAAGTGATCAGACATCACTTTTTCAAGAAAAATGAGGTAAAACATGGCAAAAATTCAAGCACCAGTTCGCAAGAACGAAAAAGGTTCCGGCACCGTAACTGATTTGACCTACGAAGCAATGGGCGTGATCAAGGTCGACGATTATCCCCTGTTCATCGCCAACGTTCTCCCCGGCGAAGAAATTGATTATCTGGTCACCAAAGTCAACGCTCATTATGGCTTCGCTCGCGTATTGGCGGTCAAAAAGGCCAGTCCAGATCGGGTCGAAGGGGTTGAGCGCGTTTATTTGCAGGCAGGCATTGCTCCCTTGGCGCAACTGTCTTATCCAGCCCAATTGAAATTCAAACAGCAACAAGTCATCAACTTGTTAGCCAAAGTGAAATTGCCGTTGACTGTGGCGCCAACGATCGGCGCGGATCAACAAACAGGTTATCGCAATAAGGCGCAAGTGCCGGTGCGAACGATCAAGGGTGTTTTGGAAACGGGGATCTACCGCCAGAAGTCCCATGATTTGTTGCCGTTGAGCAACTTCTTGATCCAGGCGCCGCAAATCGATGCCACCATCAAAGCCATTCGCGATTTGTTACGTGAGTTTGGCGTGCCCGCCTATAACGAGCAGTACCACAGCGGCGTGATCCGCCATATTATGGTTCGGCGAGCGCAGGTGACAGGGCAACAAATGGTAGTGCTGGTCAGCAAGCAACGCCATTTACCCCATGAGATCGAATTGATCGAAGCCATCGCGGCCTTGCCAGAGGTTGTCAGCATCATCATCAATTACAATCCGAAAACCACCAATGTTATTTTGGGCGCGCAAGAACGTTTGGTCCACGGCCAACCTTATATCGAGGACGAACTTTTAGGTCACAAGTTCCACATTTCGGCGCAATCCTTCTACCAAGTTAATCACGATCAGACTGAGAAACTTTACCAAACCGCGATCGCCGCCGCCGACTTGCAACCAGATGATGTGGTCGTTGATGCCTATTCAGGCATTGGCACCATTGGTATCTCCGTGGCGGAAAAGGTCAAAACCGTCAAAGAAATCGAAGTCGTGCCCGAGGCCGTGGCGGACGCTAAAGCCAATGCCCAACTCAATGGCCTGACCAATTTGGAATTCACCGTGGGCAAAGCCGAAGAAGTGATGCCAACTTGGGCCGAACAACAAGTCAAAATGGACGTCCTGTTCGTCGATCCACCGCGCAAGGGCCTTTCCCCAGAATTTGTCGCGGCGGTGCTCCAAGTCAAGCCGGCCAAGATCGTCTACATTTCCTGCAACCCCGCCACGTTGGTCCGCGACCTGCGCCTGTTGGTCGATGGCGGTTACGCGGCCAAAACCGTTCAGCCGGTCGATATGTTTCCGCTGACGAACCATGTGGAAAGCGTGGTCGCGTTGACGGCAACTGGTTTTGATAAAAAATAAAGAGTATGGCCATGAAAATGTTGTGGCCTGACAGCAAAAATCAGGACGAAATCGGGTCAGCTGATGACCGATTTTAGTCCTGTTTTTTTTGCCGATGGCACTGATGACTGCTGGGGTGCGGGGCCACTGCGCCCACCATCTGGCTCAGCGTAATCATGATCGCTGGCGTTTGTCCTTTTTCTACTCTAAAATTCATATCGTACAACCCCGCCGCTTTCGTATTCGCGTAACAACGTGATAAATCTATAATTTCAAGGCACATTAAAAACATCTTTGAAGAAGGCGAACTAACCAGAGATTCAATTGTTGCAAATTCTGCAACAATTGCTTCAGATTGGAAAACGTATCAAGTGGTTTATAATAATCTTTAGTCAGGAAAATCATTTATCTGCGCACGAGTCATCCCTCAAGCTGATTATCAACTAGCTAGAAGGATGACTCGATGACGCCTAAGTTCTGTTCAAGCGCGGATTTGCAACTATTTTTTCGCTTGAATAGGCTGACGAACGCGGCCGAAAGAATTGATACGTTGTTGATAGAGAAAATTTAGAATCAAGTTAAGGGAGCAACCCAAATGACTCATCATCAAATTACGTCAGCGCCAATGCCAAACGACAACAGCGCCATCTATCTCAATGAACCGTGGCTGATCGATCATGCAAATACGCCCCAGACGAAAGCGGATGTAGAAAAATTTCAACAACCGGAGACTAGTGCGGATAATGTTCGGGTGTACATCCCGATGGACTTGAACCGTGCAGCAATCCTAGGCCGTCTTGATGAGATCATCGATCGGAACGGCGAATGTAGCGAGGCTAATGAATTGGTGTATTCGGCGGAAGTTGCTACCATTATTTCACAGCTGGAAATCTACGATCAGGTTCATTTTCGACGTGACTGTGATCAAAAGGATGATAAGACCAACAACGCCAACAGTAATCATAGCCCAAGCGGCCAAATGCTAGCGAAAAAAATCGTCGCAAAACTGGCGGAGATCCCAGATGATGGCGCGGAGTCGTTTCCATTTGACCTGATTGCGGAACTGGAGACGGAGTTCGATTAGGTGCGGTAACTTCGGACGATTATTCGTCAATTCCCCCGACAACCCGCCACAAGGTTGCGACTAGATGAATTGTTTCAGCAATTGGACGCTGGTTTGCGCGCCGGAGAGCGTTGGTTGTGATCTAATCAGGGCTATTAATGCGAAACTGATAGGCGGAGGAAGCATGACTAAGGAAATGATGTTTAATCAATTTTTTGCCAAAGGGAAAGACTATATTGTTGGATCGACCACCGGGAACAACCAATAATATTTTTTCAAGGAGTGTTAATAATGGAATATGTAACTCTAAACAATGGCAAAAAAATGCCGATCGTCGGCTTTGGCGTATTTCAGATTGAGGATTCTGCTGAATGTGAAAAGGCAGTCTATGATGCAATTTCTGTCGGCTATCGCAGCATCGATACGGCTCAAGCCTATCATAATGAGGAAGCCGTCGGAAACGGGATAGCGCAAGCAATTTCAGATGGAATTGTAAGGCGTGAGGACCTATTTATCACAACGAAGGTCTGGGTAACAGAGTTTTCCTACGAAAAAGCAAAGGCTTCTATACTGCAATCACTAAAGAAGCTTCAAATAGATTATCTTGATTTGTGCCTGCTTCATCAGTGCCTTTCCGATTATTACAGTGCCTACCATGCAATGACTGAACTATATCAAGCGGGCAAGATAAAAGCTTTGGGTGTCTCAAACTTTTCTGCGGAAAGAATGGCGGATATGTGTGTCTTTAACGAAGTGAAGCCGGCGGTGAATCAGGTGGAAACGCATCTGTTTTGGCAGCAGTACAAGCTGCACGAGTGGATGGATAAATACGATGTCCGTCATGAGGCTTGGGGACCGTTGGCACAGCACAGAGTTAAGGAAGTAGCGGCTGATCCAAAGCTTATGGAAATCGGCAGGAAATACGGAAAGACGGCTACCCAGGTCTTTCTTCGTTCTCTTGTCCAAAGAGGAATTGCTTTTATTCCGAAAAGCACTCATATCGAAAGAATGAAGGAAAACATTGATCTGTTTGATTTCAGCTTAACGGATAACGAAATGAGTATCATTAAGACGTACGATGAACACAAATCGATGTGGGCTGAGTATGATGATCCCAATATTGTAGAATATGCGATGAGCTAAGCCACACTCAGCCGGTTGATGGGTCACAGAGCGAAAACTTATTCAGTATTCTTACACAGCCGCGAGGTTTTCTTAATCGAAAATCCCGCGGCTATTTCTATTTTCGGAGGTGATTTGATTGAATGAGAAATAGCAGACATAAAGTGCTACTCCTGCCGCCTGGGGACTGGCGTTGGTCACTGACTGACTTTCGCCGTGGCGACGTGCATTCACCTGGGGGAGTCTTCCCCACAAAATGAATAGGTATCTGTCCGTAGCATAAGCGTGCCCTTATTTTTGGCCAATCCTCAATAAGCGTTGCTTATCTTAATAAAATTTTGCTAGTTTAGCGTATAGAAATGGCGCCCAATCTGCTATGCTAGGGTTAAACTGATTCGCACGCCGGCTGATTAAAATGGCACGGGGAAATCGTGCTTGGACGCTGACCTTTAAGCGGCGCATGGAAAGACGGACGGAAAGTTGTGCGCTGATAACATAGGTTCGCGCCAGTTTCTGCGTTCAGGATTCTTTGGCGTTGGTGTTCCTAGCATTTACTAGGTAGCAAGAAAGGTGGTTGGCTGATGTTTGATGATTTCTTTGAGCAGGCGCCCTTAACCAAGTTCGTGTTGACTTCGCAGGCTTTAGACGTGGATTTACACCGTTGTCCAGAACAGGATGAAGAATTGGTCCAGTGGCTTACCCTGACGGCCACAGGTGAGGGGACCTTTATTGGCGCGCTCGCCGATTCGGAAACGTTGACGCGGCGGCAAACTTTTCAGATCGATCCCGCGGAGGTCCAACAATTATTCGCGACGATCAGCGCGGCTTTCCGGCAAGACCCACCTATTCCCAGAACGAGCACGACCGGTATCTGGCAATTGACTTTGGTGAACGAAGCTGGGGTAACGCTGCCCTTTACCGGCGCTCTGGGATGTTGCAGCGCGACCAGCGAGCCCAATTTATCGGAATTGATTCGCACCACAGTCAAAATCGCCAAAGTAATCGCTTTTGGCGAACCCAGACCGGCGGATGCGATTTCCCGCCTGACCCTGACTTACCAAGACCGCCGGCCGCCCGTTGCTCCGTTTTTGCGGTTTATTTGCCTGCTATATCCCGAAAAGCAGCTTGAGCGGTTGCAGACTTATTCAGAGCAATGGCAGATCGATCGGCCCACAGCGACAATCACCCAGATCCAGAATTTCGGCGCGGATAATAAAATCACGCGGACCTACCAGTTACCTGAAGTCGTTGCAGTGCTGCTGGGAGATCTTGAGGAACATGGGACTTTTGCCTATACCGTGGGTCATCCGCCCGCGTCCGATGTTATGGCGGATGATGCGAAGACTTATCAAATCACGGTGGATTACGAAAAAAACCCCCAGCGCCTGCTGAGCGGTAGCTTCGATCGCCAGGGTCTACCGGAGGATTTCGCTGACTTTGCGGCTGAGCTGGCTGAACTGCTAGGCGAGTATGATCAAAGCGCGATCCTTGATCCGCGAATTTATCGACGAGCTAAACGGCGCCCAGATGACTTGATTTTTTGCAGCGTTATCTTTCGACCTGGCGCTGAAAGTTATTACTATCTGACCGATGATGAGCAGATCGCGGTGGGTGATCTCGTAATCGTGCCCACCGGCGCTGGTCAGCACGAGACAACGGTTGAAGTGGTGGCGGTGGATTATTTCAGCGCGGAGGAAGCGCCCCGCCCCGTTGCGCAGACCAAGTGGATCATTGGCAAAGCGTCAGCCGCAGATTAACCACAACGCAAACGAGGCCATTGCCGCCGACTTGCCGTGAAAATACGATGCTGGCATCAGATGTTAGCTCAAAGGAGAACCGCATGGAAAAACTACCCCTGACCCCCGCCGATCACGCGTTGATCGAACAAGCGTTAGCCGTCCTCAGCAACAATTTCGATGACGGTACTTATCGTCACACAGTCGGTTGTGCCTTGCGCACGAGCACCGGCCAAATCTATCAAGGGGTGAATTGCGATGGCATTCATGGATCCTGCGCAGAATACGTGACCATGGGCATGGCCATCTCGGCCGGCGCCCGGACTTTCGAGACGATCGTCGCGGCCCATGAGCATAGTTTGCATGGGGTGGTCGCGCCCTGTGGCAATTGTCGGCAAATGTTGTTCAGTTATTGTCCCGACATCAAGGTAATCGTCAATGATGATCAGGGTCACCTGGTCAAGGTAGCTGCCCGTGACCTCCTGCCCTTCGCCTGGCAGCCAATTGTTGTCGACTGACTGATCGCCGCTGGGCAGGTCGGTCCCCCAATAGCGGAAATTTTTCCCGGGGATAGAGTCAACCGCTGGCGATGCTACGATAATGAATTTGTTCGGGAAATATTTTCCGAAAGAACTTGTTGAAAAACATTGCGGGAAAAATCTTGCCGGAAAAATCTTGTTGAAATAGCCTGCCGGAAAGGCTTGTTGAAAAAGATTGTTGAAAAAGGATTGCGAGCCATTGTTCCACAAAAGCGCGTATGAATTAAATTTTCTGGAGGATGCAGATCATGGCTAGACCGACTTCAAAGGCCGAACTCCTGACGGCCGCGACGACCCAATTTGAGCAATTGGAGAAGTTGATCGCCCAGTTGCCGGCAACGGCGCGAACGGCGGATTTTACTTTTCCCCTGACCGCGCAGGATCAAGCCGTCCATTGGCAACGGGATCGTAATTTGCGCGATGTTTTGGCGCATTTGCTGGAATGGCATCAGTTGCTGCTGAACTGGGTTGCGGCCAATCGTGGCGGTGTTCAGGTGACGCCCTTTTTACCCGCGCCTTATACGTGGCGGAATTACGTTGGATTGAATACAGAATTTTGGCGGCAACACCAAGCGACTAGTTTGGCGCTGGTCCAGACGGCTTTACGGCAAAGTCATCAGGAAGTGTTGACCTTGATCAATACGTTCTCTGATGAAGAACTGTTCACGAAGGCGTATTTCAATTGGACCGGCAGCACTAGCCTTGGTAGTTATTGCGTTTCAGCCACTAGCAGTCACTACGCCTGGGCCGCGCAGAAAATCAAGCGGCAGTTGCGGGCGCTGCAGGCGACGTAACGCAGTTGTTTGATATTTAATGGTAAAATGATGACTTGCTTTTCCCGCCATCATTATCAGTCGCAATGGAAAAACTGAGAAACTAGCTTTGCCGAAAGGGGAAAATGGCATGCGCACACTTGTGGTTGGTGATCTGCATTTGTTGGGTTCAACGGTTTTGCCGCTGGTGACGGCGAAATTGGCAGACTTGGCGGTGGATCAGGTGGTCTTGTTAGGCGATTACTTCGATCAGTGGTCGGAAACTGAAAATAGTAATCTGTATCAGCGTGAGTTGGCCTTTTTGACGGATTGGGTCACGGCTTTGCGCGGGCAAGGAACGCCGGTGGTTTGCTTATTGGGCAATCACGATGTTCCTTACCTGACGGGGAGTCTGAGCCACTATTCCAACGCCGATCCTGTGTTTGGGCGGAAAATCAGTGCCGGTCTATTTCGCTTGGGTTGTCAACTGGCGCTGAAAAGCGATGGCTATCTACTCAGCCACGCTGGCTTCGTTGACAACGAAGCGCCGGAGTCTTGGTATTTCGCATCGCTTAGTCGCGGGCATTTGTCCGACTTGAACCGTTTAGATCACACCATTGGTTTTAGTCGTGGTGGTTTGGCGCGCTGGGGCAGCTTATTGTGGGCTGATTTTGATACTGAGCTGAGTGGTTATTTCAATCCGGATTATCCGCGGCAGATCGTCGGCCACACCCCGGTAACGCAACTGACCCGTGAGCGTGCTGACGGGACGATTATTGATGTGGACACGTTTAGCTTGTTTTCGAATCATCGCCCGATCGGCAATGGTGATCTGTTGTTGCTGGTTGATGGGCACGTTCAAACGATTCCCACTGATTTTTGTGAAGTTCTCGCCGCCAAACAAACCCATGGTGATTTGTTTTCTCCATCATAATTGACCTGTTGTTATTTTTCAGTTATCAGTTAAAGGTCAATCGTTTCAAAATCGTCATTTCAAAATCAGTTGGTTCAAATTCAGTTAAGGAGCATCGTTATGGAAGTGATCTCTGTTCGAGAGCAGCCGGAATTCGCGCCGGCGGCAATCGCGTATTTTCAAAGTAAGTGGGGCGATGAGGATAGTCGCATGGTCTATCAGGATTGCATCACCAATTGTCTGACCACGCCGGCGGCCTTGCCCCAGTGGTATTTGTTGCTGGATCAAGGGCAAATTATTGGCGGCGCCGGCTTGATCCCCAATGATTTCATCAGCCGGATGGATCTGTATCCCTGGCTGTGCGCACTATTCATCGAAGCGGATCAGCGCGGCCACGGGTACGGCGCCAAATTGATCCGGCGCGCCGAACAGGATTGCCGCCGCGCTGGTTTCGAGCAGTTATATTTGTGTACGGACCACATCGGCTACTATGAGCATTATGACTTCCATTACTTGGCCGTCGGGTATCATCCTTGGGGCGAACAATCCCGAATCTACCAAAAACAGTTGTAAACAGAGTGCGGAGAGGTGCGGTTAGACCGTGAGCATTAATTTATCTGATTGACTAAGCCGCGCAGCGGATTGGGCAAGCAGATACTTTAAGGCGCAGCGGTCTGCACCGCGCAGCACGTTTCAAACCAGTGCGGAGCGCAAAGGGTTGACTTCGAGCATTAGCCTAAGAATTGGCTTGGAAGCTGGGCTTTGCTTCCGAGCCAATTCTGTAGCTAAGCGCAGGGAGCTGGGTCGGAGAGCACGTTTCGATCATGCCCGCGACTTGCACTGCGAGAATTGGGGTGAGATCGCTGTGGGCGTCACTTTGAGCTTCGCAAAACCCGCGAATCTCAAAGCTGAGCCTTGGTCTAGGTGGCCAAGCCACCAAGACCAATTTCACGGCAATCTCACCCCAATTCTCTCCGTTTCAGCCGCTCAACGTGTTCTAATTTTTTCTTTCGCCGGCGAGCAAGCTTGGTCCGGTTGATTTGGTGTCACGGAATTGACGACATTGACTGGTGGTCCCTAGTTCAATATTGGTGACATCGGAAGAACTTGCCTGATTGGCTAGATTGAGTTTTGGGTGAAGCAAATAATTTGGCTACGTCAAATGGCGTACATCTCGAAAAATAGCGCCACTCACTGAGTTAGTTTGGTGACTCGGCCAGTGCACCTGTTGCATCGCCGATCCAGCAGGTAACTTGATTGAGATTGGTTCCTTTAACCGGCTGTTCTTAGAAAAAGATCAGCAGTAATCTTTGTGGCTGCATGATAAAACTTTGGCAATAGTTACGCCTGTTCACAAAAAAGTCCGCATGACGCGGACTTTTTTGCTGGTGATTTTTAATTCGAGGTGTGATCTTGCTGGTTCAACTCTCAGCCAACATAGCTAACGCGTGGAGATTGGTCAGAAAAGCGTGCTTGGTAATCGGTCGTAACAAGGTCAGCGGGACACCAGGAAGCGCCTCGGTGTCGATCAGCACCGTTTCCGCAACAATGGTGCTTGAGCCATTGTCAGTCAGTTTGAATTGCACGCGGTAAGCTAGCCGGTTACCGTTGACCGAATAGGTGATCAGATCCGCGTTTTGACCAATCGTTAGCTCTTCAGACTGATTGATTGCCTCGCGGTCGCGCCCGATTTGATAGTGCCGAGTGCTTTCCGTCAGTTGGTTGGTTTGGCTTGATTTGTTCGATTGAACCGGTTGAATCGGTTGGATCGATTGAATCGCCGGATTCCACCGGATCAACCGGCTGGGATCCAACAAGATCGCGCTGATCGTTGCCGCCTCCGCCTGAATAGTCAGGGTATTGTCGAAAAAATTTTGCATGATGAGTCACGTTCCTTCTAAGAATGACTTCAGCATACTTGGGTTGACGAGTAAGGCCTAATCAGAATACTGATATCGACTAAAACTTCATCGCCAAAATCCTATTGACTAAAATTTGTAAACTTTTTCGTGAAAAAGATCAGCCAGGAAAGTGGCCTGGTCGTGCGCCTGTTTTCCCTCTGCGGCGGGCCCGGCGGATTCTGTGAGCAAGGCCCGCAAATAATAGCAGTTGGCCAAGAGATAGTGGGAATCGTGGGCGGTGATGAAATCGATTCCCTGTGTTAATTGCTTGAGCTCAACCCGTGGTTTGTCTAGGTAATAGTTGGTCAGAGCGGCTAAATAGAAAACGATATTGAGATTCTCATCAAATGGAGCATGGGCAATCCCGGCCAGCGCCGTTTCGACCTGGGCAACGACGCCCTCAGTCTGGCCCGATTTGGCGGTGAGACAAGCGGAAGTCACCTGGGCCAACCGCGTTAATGCAGGTTGCGCTGTTGTTGCGCTGGCCAAAGAGAGCCGGAGTGAGCCTTGAACTTTTGCCAAATCAGGTTGCGGCCCTGCTTGCAGTTGCGCCACTGCCAAATAATAGTAATAGGATTGAGTTTGGGCACTTGTACTGATCGAAGCGATCACGTCGGCTCGTAAAAGTAGCGCCAGCAATTCTTGATAGCGATGTTGGTTGCATAGCGCAATCGTCTGGGCATTGAAGTCTGGTTGGCCGCTGACTGCATAGTTGGTTGCCAGACTAAAAGTGTCCAGCGTCAGCGCCAGACGTTGACTCAAGGCAATCAGAAGTTGGGCATTGGGAATATATTGGTCGTGTTCGATCGCCGAAAGCATGGATTGGGAACAGATTCCGGCGCAGATCTGAGCTTGTGTTGCCTGACGTTCGTGACGACGTTGCTTTAGAATTTGGCCGATTGTTATCGACATCATGACACCTGCCTTATAGTTGGTCAGCAATGGCCCTGCCTACCGTGGACGTACCTTGACACCTTACTTTTACGACCACTGCGCTTTGTTGCGCATCCGTAAAATAAGTCTAGCTGATTTGGGGAGATCATGCAAAAAAGCAGCCAAGTTTTTATTGGGCACGCCAACTGAAAATCTGAGCTTGGCTAGCAGACAGCTGGGTTGTCTCAAACGTTCAAAAAATAGCAACGTTTCCTGGAACCAGCCGAATTCGGCAGGTCAAAATCGAGAAAGGGCTTTCATCACCGTTCGATTGTGCTATGATAAATTTGAAGGACTTTAGGAGGGGTCTGGATAGAATGCTAAACAAAGCAACGGCATCAATTTGTGCTTGTTGGTGGTCATCACGGCGTTGGTTAAGCCTTAAGATTCTCTGGTCTGACGCGCAGTGATGATTGCTTTTTTGAAACTGTTCGCTGGCCATAGTCGCCAATTGTCTGGCCCTAAATCAAGGGGACATGGCTGGTCTCGCGGGGAAAGGGTGGGAGACGGTGCTACCATCAAAAATTGAATTGCATGCTTTTGCAGTGGACTGGTATGGGCAATTGCTAACTGCTGGAGCCAGTTTGACCTGGGTTCGACCGTTCACCCAAGCGGTTCAACAGGTGCAGGCGTCCACTGGATCTCGGTCAGCGCAGGACACTTACTTGGGCTTATTTACTTCAGAACAAGCGCCGTGGACCGGCGCGAGTTTGATTGCCCAATTGGATCGGCTGACCGCACCACGATTGCTGGACGGATTAGCTAGTTTCACGGCTGAACTGCCACGTTTAATAACGGTCAAGGGCTTGCCAGCCGAACAGCAACAGTGGCTACTGCTGGCGTTGAGTCAACTTGCGCTACTCAGCGCACCGGTCGTTAGGCGAGACACTGATCAGCCATTACAACAGTCAGTACTACAGGACTGGCTGTTTGGCGAATCGGGGATATTGCGTTTTGGTCAGACCAGCGCCTTGACGTTGGTGGTCAACGATTTCGGTTATCGTCCCTTGGCCAACCCAGGCACAGTGGTGGAGCAGCGGCTGGATTTCAATGCGACAGGTCTGACGCATTTACGTTATTACGATTATTTGACCCGCCAAGTCGGGCCCAGCAAGTATTGGCGCTTACGCTCGCCCCAATTGGCGGAGGTTTTGACCACTTTCTTTGACCAGGCAGTCAGTTGGACACCGGGACCGACTTCAGGAAATTTCATGGGGATGTGGCATTTGGCTGTGCAGACGACTGGTGGTGATGGTTGGCAGTTTAGCGGTTGGTTACGTGCTGACCAAATGGGAAGCGTGATCGATTTGGCCTCACTTTTGTCAGAAGTCGCAGCTCAATTACGGGCGCGACTGGCAACAAGGCCTCCAGTTCCCAGCAAAATCAGTTGTGTCTACCAACGTCACTTTAAGCCAAAGCTGGTGCGGCCCGCCTTCTTGCAAGACTTGCCGCCCTATACAGATTGTTGGGAGACTTTCGAATTTGATGGGACAACGGGAACGTTTACTTGGTTGTTGCAGTTGGACGAGGTGCAACAACGGATTACTTTCACGCGAGCAACGGCAGTCCAAACCTTTTTAAACGAATTGACCAGTGCTGATTTCCAAACTGCGGCACCACCGATCACTGCAACGGTCCCGGCTGATTTCGGTGACTTTGAGTTGACAGTCGATTGGTCAGATCAAACAACTCAGCAACGCCAGGGCCCATTAGTTGGTGCACAATTACCGGCTGTTTGGGAGCGATTTGCTGGCTGGTTGGATGATCAGCAATTGTCTTTACCACGGACAGAATTATTTGATTTTCATAATAACAGCCGGGCTTGGCCGCTTCCTGGCGAGTTGTTGATCTGTTGGGTTATTTTTCGAGACGGCGGTCGTCAGTACATGTATCAAGCGACGGATGTTTCCTTGGTGGTCACTGATTTGGTGGTCGTTCCTGCGGGCGTCTTGAATCACCCAAAAGTTGCGGCCATTACTAGATTGGCGAGCTGTTCACCAGAGCAGTTGACCTATCCTGCCGCGAAATTGAAGCAAGTGCTCGGGCGGTATCAGCAGGGATAATGCCGGTAGCGACGAGCAATTTTAAGCAAGGAAGCGTTTTCCACGTTTCGAAAAGAAATCTCTGAAATGTTTTTTTATTCGGGGAAACTGGATTGGTTGGCGTATTTAATTAAGAAGGGGCAAGCAAGTTCTTACTTGTTACTTTTTTGTGAGGAGATTCGATCAAGAAGAGGCAATTCGGCACTGCTTTTTCTAGTGGATTCCTGATAAAATCAACGTGGATGGGCACACTCATTCAAACCCTGGGGCTGCTTGCCCTAAGCACGATGATCAGATCATCATGAGGAGGAGTTTAGTTTGGCAAAGAAAAGTGGATCACGGCGACAAACCCTGATTTGGTTGGTCGTTCTTAACTTTATCATTGGGCTGGTCTTTGGCCCCAGCCGCGCACTCTTGGCGGCGACAGATCCTGTAGCAACGGCAAACACTGAAGTTGTCACGATCATGCACACGAATGATATGCACGGTCGGCTGGCTAATGTTAAGGATCAATCAATTGGGATGGCCCGACTCAAGACTTATCGAGATCAGCTCAAACCAACATTACTCGTTGATGCCGGTGATGCCATGCAAGGGCTACCGCTGTCCAACTATTCCAAGGGCATGGATATGGTCAAGGCAATGAATGCTGTGGGCTATGATGGCATGACTTTGGGCAATCACGAGTTTGATTTCGGGCTAGAAACGGCGTTGAAATATCAGAAGGAATTGAACTTTCCGATTGTTTCAGCCAATGTTTTCTACCGTGACGGGAGCCGACCGTTCCAGCCCTATGCCATGACGACCAAGAGTGTCAATGGCCAGTCACGCAAATTTGCTTTGATCGGCTTAACAACACCGGAAACTGCTTATAAAACACACCCTAAGAACGTCGAGAAAATCAAATTTGAGAAGCCATTACCGGCGGCAATCAAAGCAATGGACGCTGCCATTAAAGATGGCGCGGATTATTTTGTTTTTATGACGCACTTAGGCGTGGATGAAACGACTCTGGCTGATGAAAAATCAACCTATTTGGCGACTGGTTTAGAAAAACAATATCCAGATAAACGCATTTTTATCGCTGATGGTCACTCCCATACCCAACTACCAGAAGGACTGAAATTTGGTAACGTTTTGGTGGGGCAAACAGGCAATTATTTGAATACGGTTGGTGTGATGACAGGAACCTATGCAGGGAACCAAACCACGCTGAAGGCCGAATTGCATCCGGCTAAAGAATTGCAGGATCTGGCCGAAGATCCCATCGTCAAAGCTGTCGTGGATCATGCCCAAGCCGAATATGATCGGGACAATTCGCAAGTGATCCTGGCCAACAATCGAGTCAAATTCAATGGCTTACGAGACAATGTCCGCACTCGGGAAACGAATTTGGGTAATTTGATTGGCGATGTCCTTTGGTCCTATGGGCAGACCGGGTTCGCTCAGAAATCAGATTTCGCGGTCGTTAATGGCGGCGGTATTCGCGAGAATATTGAAGTGGGCCCAGTGACTAAGGGGCAAATCGTCTCAGTGATGCCTTTTGGTAATACCATTTCCCAAATTGCAGTAACGCCTGCTGAAATGTACGAAATGTTTGAGCATTCACTGCGCTCGCCAGTCGCAACAGACAGCCAAGGCAAGCCGATCATGGATGAGAATGGTTTGCCAAAACTTGGTGCTAATGGTGGCTTCTTACAAACGTCTCATACTCTCCAAGTCACTTATGATCCAACTCGTGAAGGTCGTGCGTCGAACAAGAAGACGACGGATGGGCTACGCGTCTTGACGATTCGGCTCAATGGTAAAATCATTCCTCGGGCTGACAATCAGACGAAATATCAGATGGCCACCAATGATTTCATGGCTGCTGGTGGTGATGGTTACACCATGTTAAGTGGGAAGCCAGTACAACAAGGCCCATCGATGGATACGGTTTTCCTTGATTATCTGCGTAAGGTTACTCCGGAAACATTGGATCAGTATCGGACCGAATTACCAATGACTCGGATTGTGTCACGGCCAGCTGCTCACGAAATTGCCTTGGAGTGGCTAGGGTATCGCTTGGAGGCCAAAGATTTGACCAGCAAGCAGGCGAAAGACTATACACCACAAAGTTGGGCGGCTTTTGTCGCAGCGCGGGATCACGCCCAAGTTGTTGTCAGTAAGCAAGATGGTGTCGCGGCTGAACCAGCACGCATTCGTTTAGAAAAGACCTTCAAGGGACTGCAGCTGATCAAGACCAGCACAGGGACAGCCACGCAACCAGCGACTAAACCAAACGGTTCTAACAAAACCAACCAAGGTAAATTACCGCAGGCTGATGAACAAACCAGTGATTTGGCAATTTATGGCGTCATGGCACTGGGCTTACTGAGTTGTGGTGGTTTCATCTGGAAACGACAACAGGCTGCCTAGGTACCAACCACACCGAAATTCTTTCGATTTTCTATGATTGATTATCACGACCACCTTCAACGGAATTTAACGTGAAGGTGGTCGTTTTTGGGTACCGTGCAACAAACGTTGCCGGACAGATCCGGGGTTGGAGCAACAAACGCGGTGGCTCGGGGATTGGTGTGGACCAGCAAACTGTTGCGTCATTCTTTGTTGGCAGTTCCAAGTGGCGTGATTGTTCACTTGATTAGCAGTTGGTGATTGAATCTATTGGTTTCGCATGCTACAATTTGAGACATTAGATACGTGATTTTTTCCACGGAAATTGGGCAAAAAAAGCAAATTGGTAAACTGGTTGGTGGTTGATTTGCAACAATTAGGGGCACCGAATCTTTGGCCGCCATGGGCACCGTCAAATCAGTCAATGTTGAAAGACTGGATGACGATTTTGGACGATCTAGTGTGAACTTAAACTTTCTTTGGAGGTTCTAAAATGACAAACGACTATGTGATCAGTTGTTGTTCAACAGCTGATTTAACCGAGGAACATTTCCGCCAGGCGGATATTCATTATATTCCGTTCCACTTTGAACTGGACGGTAAATCTTATCCCGATGATTTGGGCAAATCGATGCCGTTTCATCAGTTCTATCAAGCGATGGCCAATGGTGCGGAGACGAAAACATCGCAGGTCAATGTGGAAGAGTTCACCGCTTATTTCGAGAAATTCTTGCAGGCGGGGCAGGACATTCTACACGTGACCTTATCCTCCGGTTTATCGGGCGTGATCAATTCCGCCAACTTGGCGAGAAATATCTTAGCCGAGAAATACCCCGAACGTAAAATCTACATTGTGGATTCATTGGGCGCGTCTTCAGGCTACGGCTTGATTATGGACAAATTGTCCGAATTACGGGCTGGTGGTATGGGCATCGATGAGTTGCATGAGTGGGTCGAAGCGCACAAATTAAATCTGCATCATTGGTTTTTCTCCACTGATTTATCTTTCTACGTTAAAGGTGGCCGGATTTCCAAAACCAGTGGCTTTGTCGGCGGCTTGCTGGGAATCTGTCCGCTGTTGAACATGGACAAGGCGGGACATTTGATTCCCCGCAGCAAGATTCGCGGAAAGAAGCGGGTGATCCAGGAAATCGTGAAACGCATGGAAGAACATGCGGATGATGGCCTAGCGTACGCGGACAAATGTTTCATTTCCCAATCAGACTGTCTGGAAGACGCGCAAAAAGTCGCGGAATTGATCGAAGGCCGTTTTCCTAATTTGAAGGGCCACGTGGAAATCAATTACGTCGGCACCACGATCGGAAGTCACACAGGTCCTGGCACGGTGGCGCTGTTCTTCTGGGGCGATCGGCGAAATGACTAGCCTTAAGTAATTGGCGAAAATCAATGGGTCATCTCCTCGGGACCAGCGCGCTTGGTGCGACGACGCTAAGGCAGCTTGGACTCACGGTGACAGCCGATTGAGCGAACCCCGTCCAAGTTCAAGCCGCAGTTTGTAAATGAAAAAAGGTGCTCTGACAAGTTGTCGGGGCACCTTTTTTGCTTTTCCGTTTGGTGGGCTAGTTCTCTTCTGGAGCGGTTTTCTTCTTGAAAGCCATGATCATTGCGGGTAACAGCGAAATCAGGATGATCGCCACCATGATCAGTTCGAAGTGGTTTTTGACAAAGGCGATATTGCCGAAAAGATAGCCAGAACCGACGGCCAGCAGGACCCAGCTGATGCCGCCGAGAATGTTGTAGGTGATAAACGCGCGATAAGGCATCTGGCTGATGCCAGCGGTGAAGGGGATGAAGGTGCGAATGATCGGCATGAAGCGGCCGAGGAAAATCGCCGCTTTGCCATGCTTCTCGAAGAAGCCTTGGGAGCGGGCTAAATATTCTGGTTTGATCCAGCGTTGCATCTTCTCCGAATGGGTTAGGTGGTTGCCCAAGTGTTTGCCGATTTCGAAGTTTAGCGAGTCGCCGATGACCGCGGCGATGCTTAGCAGAAGCAGCAAAATTTCAATGTTAAGCGGTTGGCCGTCCAGCGCCGCCAGTGAGCCGCAGAGAAACAGCAATGAATCACCAGGCAAGAAGGGCAGCACGACCACTCCGGTTTCAATAAAAATCACGATGAAGAGGCCAAGATAGATCAGGTTGCCATATTGGCCGATCAGTTGGGGCAAGAGTTGGTTCAGATCTGGCATAATTGACGCAAGCATGGGCAGGAACTCCTTCGGTGGTGTAACGCCACGAAATCGGCTGATCGTTGTTAAAATCAGCGTTTGTTCAATCTACCAAACTTTAGCACTTTTCGGAAAAAACAACAGGTAGGTAACCGCTTTAGCGAATTTTTTAAACAAATTGAAAGATTTACGTTGAATGGGTGAGTGATCGGCGGTTGTCCATCTGTCCACGGGGGTTGGCGGTCAGGGCGCAGCAATCGTTATAAATACCAGCCAATTTGAAAAAAGGCCTTGACTTAGACTATGGTCGAAGCAATATGCTAGTCAATGTTCAGGACATTGGGATTGAGCAGTCCAGCTCAAGAAAGGGTGACTAATTTGAAACAAGTTAATATCGGGCAAACACAATGGCAAACCTCCGCGCTGGCTTTGGGAATTATGCGGATGGAAGCCCTAACGCCCGCTCAAGCGGCACAAACTTTGATAGCCGCCAAAGAAGCCGGGATCAATTATATTGATTCCGCAGATATTTATGGCATGGGTAAATCTGAGGAAATTTTCGGACAGGCGCTGCTGGAATCCGGCTTACATCGAGAAGATTTTGCGATTCAATCGAAGGGCGGCATTGTTTTCGATCCTGCTAAAAGTCACGGCAGTTTTGTTTTCGGCAAGCGCTACGATTTCTCTAAAACACATTTATTAGCGGCAGTCGATGGGATATTGCAGCGGATGCAGATCGATTATTTGGATGCCTTTCTATTACACCGTCCCGATCCGCTAATGGACTTGGACGGTATCGCCGGGGCGTTTGACGAATTGACAGCCTCGGGAAAGGTGCGCCACTTTGGCGTATCCAACTTCAATCCGGAGCAATTTCAAATGGTGCAAGCGGCGGTCTCACAGCCATTGTTGATCAATCAGCTGCAATTCAGCATCATGCATTCGGGAATGATCGATTATGGGCTACATACCAACATGGCCGATGCGCGCTCGATCAACCACGATGGCGGTCTGCTTGAGTTTTCCCGGCGTCAGGGTGTTACGGTTCAAGCTTGGTCACCATTCCAATATGGCATGTTCGAGGGCACCTTCATCGATAACGCCAAGTTCCCTGAGCTCAATGAGCTGCTAGCGCAATTGGCGGCGAAGTATCATGTCGGCAAAAAAGCGATTGCCACCGCTTGGATCCTGCGTCATCCGGCGGAAATGCAAGTAGTCTTAGGGACGATGAATCCGGCACATATCAAAGACAGCGCGGTCGGCGGCGATTTAACGTTGACCAAACAAGAATGGTACGATATTTACTTCGCGGCGGGCAATGATTTGCCTTAGTTAGTCTTCGTCAGCGATCCAGTGATCAGGCCTATTTAATAAGCCCCCAGGCCATATTCGCAGAGAAACATTCACAACAAATCCATGAAAAAGATCCCGGGGACACCCATGGCATGGTGATCCGTCGCTAATTCAAAGGGCCTTGACCAATTTTCTTATTTAGAAATTGGTCAAGGCCTTTTTGCTTGTTGAAATATTGTATGGGCGGCGCCAGTCTTTGCGCAGCACGCTGCTGGGGCCATGATTGATGCTTGGAATCAGTGCTACTCCGAGTTAGCGTGGTTGTGGTAAGGTCGCTGTTTCCCGAACCGCATCCTCAGTTCCCGCGGCGCAGGCTCTTTGGTAGTAATCGATTTTATGATCTACTTTCTGTAAATAGCCCTGAACTTGCGCCAGTTGCGCCTCGACCTTTTCGCGGTGGGCGATGAAGAAGTCCAACCGCGCCGTTAAAGTGGTATCACCAATCAAACACCAGTCAACGAATTGGCGGATCTCGTCCAACTGCATACCGGTCTCCTTCAAGCAGGTGATTACAGCCAGGAACTCGAAATCGTGTTCTTTAAAGTGGCGGCGGCCATTGCTGTCGCGGTCGACAAAAGGAAGCAGTCCCTTTTTGTCGTAATAGCGTAGTGTGTAGGCACTTAGGCCGGTGATTCTGGAGACGTCGCTGATTTTATATCCCATTTTTCCAACTCCTTGTTAATCTGCCGCTAGTATAACTCATTTCGAATCATTCGGCATCTTTTTTCACCAATTTCCGCTGATTTGGTTGGCAAAAGTATGATAGCCGCGGCTTGCGCTGCGCGTGGCGTTGGTGGTTGGTAGGTGTGGTGGGGCTCCAGGTCGGGCGGGGGGTGGTGGAAACGTGTTCCACGCAATTGCTTTCTGCGCCGATACGCAATTTCACTGGATTGACTGCATCAATCCAGCAAAATCGCTAGTCGTGCTCAAAAGCAACCCATTGCGTTGCACACTGTTTCGAACTCGGCCTTATTGTAGGCGATAAATCGCCAACAATAATTGGTTCAGAGTGAGAGCCGACCTGCATTGCTTCTGTTATGAAATGACCCTTTGTCAAGTCAGAAGATTCAGTTGTCAAAGTCCCTCGGTTATCGTTGGCACTAACAAACTCCAGAAGATATAATCTCTCGACATTTAGCCACTCTGTTATACGAGGATTTTGTGTACCTCAGGTTAATGGTCCAGTCGAAGGCTTTTATAATCTCTTAACGTAGATCACAGATATTGATCAACTAATACGGCCATATCAGTTGAATCTATCTGCGCTACAACAGTGCGCATCGTAAGTAGCCAGACCTTTCATTCTGGAGCTTGTTGGTACCAACGATAACCGATGATTGTGTTCTGATTTTTGATTTGAATTATTCCGTAGGTATCGAGACAGCTGTTTAAAATATTCCTTGTTTAACTGCAATTAGGTATCTCTTAGTAATCGATGTGTCCTGTTTCTATCCCCCAAATAAAGCCGGCTAGTTCCCTGGCTATTGCGGTGATTGCGACATTGTGTTGTTTTCCTTGTTCAATCATTCTTCGATATTTACGTTGGAGATGGTTAACCCCCTTATCCGCGTAAGCAATGATGGCGCTCGGCTGACCAACTTGTCTCGCTCGAACGGTCTTAGATTTATGGTTGATTTGTCCCCTGACTAAAGACTGAGCGGATTCGACTAATATCGTTCTAATCGCCGAATTTCCTTGTTTGGTTATGCCACCATAGGCCTGATGATCGCCGCTTGAATGTTCGGAGGGAGTAAGGCCGAGAAAGGCCATATAAGATCGCGCAGTCGGAAACCGTGAGAAGTCTGCCGTTTCAATATGGATCGTCATTGCGGAAGTTATCGCGATTCCTTTGAAGCAGGTTAATTTCCCGATTGACTCCGCGTATCTCTCACTGCGTGAGAGGCTTTCGATTCGTTGATCGAAATGATTGAGTTTATCTTGTAGTTCTTCGATCTGCACAAGATATTCATCAATAACTTCTCGTAAAAGTTTTGAGACAGGAATTGTTTTAACCCAGTCGAAGAAGGGCTGTGTCCACTTTGTTCTAGTTGCACTATATTGAAGTCCCTCCCGCAATAATAGTGCACCAAGTTGTTGTTTAGCCCTCGTCAACGCTTTTTTGAAGGATTTGCGCATTCTGACGTACTCTTTGACTTCAATGTCTTCTTGAATTGGAACATAAACAGCGTGATACGTATTTGCGGCTAAGTTTCTCGCAATCATCTTCGCATCCATCTTGTCATTCTTAACGACCTTGTTTTTTGAAGAGCTATACATGGTTGTAGGCGCCATGATGACACAGTCAATACCTTTTCTGTATAAACTGTAATAAAGCGAGTAACCTAGAACTCCTGCCTCATAACCAGCTAGGAACTGAGTATCTTCAGAACATTCTTCGGCAATCCTTTGAGTAAATTTATCAACTAGTTTTGGATCCGAGGCGCATTTGGTTTCGCCGAGAATTTCACCAGTCTTGCCATTAAGCGCACATAAACTGAACGAATCTTTGTGGACATCCATCCCGATATAAACTATACTTTGCATTGTAATGACCTCCTAATTGTCATGGGGTAAGGGATATTGTTTATACAAACACATTATCTCCCTGAATCCCCGAACTGGCAACTTAGGGGGTCATTTCATATTATCTCTGTTTCGAACTCGGCCTTATTGTAGGCGATAAATCGCCAACAATAATTGGTTCAGAGTGAGAGCCGACCTGCATTGCTTCTGAACATTAGCCTAGCAACTATTTTGGCGGCGGGTTTGTGCCTCCGAAATAGTTGCGTAGCTAAGCGGAAGAAGCTAGGTCGGTGAACACGTTTCAACGCCAGCCGTTCAACGTTATAACAGCCGTTTGGGCAGTCCCGCCAACAGGCAAGCTATGATCAATTGATGAGGAGCCACGCAATTGACAACCATGGTTAGTGGTCACCAGCTTTAAATTGGTGAGACCAGGACAGTCTGCCTGATGAACCAAGGCAAGTTCTTGATGAATCAGCTAGATCGGTCATCTTTCATCCATCCATATTCTCAGTGAATCAGCTGAATCGGTCGGTTTCACCAAGGATTGTTTAGGGAACAGGTAAAGATGTTCAACCAACGCAAACTGTCCCAACCTCCTAATCTGAATCCATTGGTATTGCCGTACCACCCCAAAAGTGGATGATTGTTTTGACCTCTAGCTCGCAAAACCACTTCGTCAGATACCCAACTTCGATTGGAGATCGGCTCGATTCTGCCTAGCAACCGGGTCGGGCCATGCGGCTCAGCAGTGAGATTATTCTTTGCGGCTTTGCCGCTTAGAATAAGGCTCGATTTTGAGACAAGCCGCGGGTTTTGCGGATTGGCTCAAAACGACGCCCACTGCGTTCCAGCCGCACAAATGGCCCGACCCGGTTGCGCTCACGCGCAACACCCACCAGTCCTGCAATCAGGTGAGAGGTCTGGATCAAAACCGAACCATCCCAACAAAAAAAGTCATAACCCCAGCCGGAGTTATGACCACATCAAATTCAAACTAGATTTTCTTCGGAGCGTTGCCGGTGCTGTCCCACAGTTTCTTAGCTGCGGGAATATCGCCTAGGCGATCGAGACTAGCAGAGGGCATGACAATTGTGTTGTTCTGTCCTTCCGCCAATTTCTCCATGGCTTCCAAGTTCTTATATTGCAGATAAGCGTTGGAATCCTTGGTCAGCGCCTCGTTGACAGAGTTGATCTGATCGCGAATGGATTCATATAGCAACCGTTGACTTTGCGCGCGTCCTTCCGCTTCCAAAATCTGAGTTTGCTTGTTACCTTCAGCTTGCAGGATCGCGGATTGCTTGCCACCTTCTGCTTTCGCGATGGCGGCTTGTTTCAAACCGTCTGCTTGCATGATGTTGGCTTCCTTTTCCCGGGAGGCGCGAAGTAATTTGTTCATGGATTCTTGGATTTCTTGGTCAACTTCAACCGAATCGATATTGGCCCGGTCAACGTTCAAACCGTAGCCGGCGGTGACTTCACTCAGCTGTTCAAACAGAGAGCGGTTAATCGCTTCAGTGCCGTTCAAAACATCGTTCAGATCCATATTACCAATGATACCCCGTAACGCGGCCCGAGTGTCCTGAACCATACTGGTGACGGAATCTTTGTTCTTGTAGACATAGGCGTTAACGTCGGTGATGTGGTATTTCAGCGTTTCGGAAATCTTGACCACAACGTTATCTTTAGTGATAACTTCTTGTTCGGCGACACGCATTGGAATCTGTTTCATGTTCACGACTTCGGTGATGCGATAAATGATCGGCATGACCATGTGAAAGCCAGGTTGCAGCGTCCGCACGTAAACACCTAAACGTTCGACGATCCCAACTTCACCAGTATGAATAATGGCGATCGAAGAGAAGAAAATCCACAGCAATAACGCGATGGCTAAGACGATGATAATGATAGTAATGATATTTGACATGCTTAAATCCCCCTTACCTTAGTTTAGTGACACTAATAATCTAACCGGCGATCCGCTACCCGAACAATCAGCGCCAGGGGTGTGATTCGAATAATTTCCAGTAAGTCACCCGCCGTTGCTTTGCCTTCGATCTGATAGTGATAAAAGACGCCGAAAATTTCAATGACACCCGTCGTGATACTGGCCGGATTGATAAAGGTCAAGCCAAGTAAACGATCATCGAGCATTTCGGTCATCCCTTTCTCTGGTTATGATAGTTCTTATTCTACCATTGTTTGGTGTAGAAAAGAATAAGGCGCTGTCAAAATCGGGCGAATCGGCAGAGAATCTGGGCTGGACAACTTCCCACCGAATGGCACCACCGTTCAGCGTTACAGTAACGCCGTTATAACGCCGCTATGCTTTTTGGCTGTTCTTAGGCCTGGTTAAGCACACACAACCGCGTCTGTTTTTGCTAAATTTAGCGTTTAGAACCAGTGGTCAGTTTAAGCAAGACCGAACGAGGCAAGGGACCTTTGCCCGATTGACGGGGGTTTCACAGTGCAGATTCTAAAATAATAAGTAAGATCATGCCTAGATGATGGTGTCAACGCGGAAAATCCTGTAAAATGATAAAATGGATTTTTAGGAAAGGCGCGGCAGGATGGTACAGAAGAAAGCAACATTGAAACGGGAAATGGGGTTGACCTCCGCATTGACCACCGTTATGGGCACGGTGATCGGCGGTGGGGTCTTCTTCAAAGTGTCGATCTTGGCGCGAGATACGGGTTCAGGGAGTTTATTATTAGTGACGTGGGTGCTGGCCGGTCTGTTGACGATTGCCGGGGGTCTGTGCGTGGCTGAGATCGCCACGTCGATCCCGAAGGCTGGCGGCGCCGTTAACTATATTGAAGCGGCGTACGGCAAGCTACCTTCGTTTCTGCTGGGGTGGGCGCAGATTTTGATCTACTATCCGGCCAATATCGCGGCCTTAAGTATTATTTTCGCGACGCAATTGGTGAGCCTGTTGGGTCTTGGCCATAGTTTGATCGTGCCGATCGCGGCGTTGATTGCGCTGTCGATCACCGGACTCAACCTGCTGGGCGCGCGGTTGGGTAGCGCCGTCCAGAATTTGACCCTGTTCATCAAAATGATTCCGATCATCCTGATCATTATTTTCGGGCTGCTCCAACCCCATGGACAATCGGTGCCCTTGTGGCCGGTGGCGCCAGGGAAGAATATTGGCTGGTTCGCGGCGCTCAATGGCGGGCTGCTGGCCACAATGTTTGCTTATGATGGTTGGATCAGTGTGGGCAATATGGCCGAAGAAATGAAGGATCCCAAACGACATTTACCGATCGCCATCGTCTTGGGTCTGGGTCTAACGACAGTGATCTACGCCTTGATCAACTGGGCTTTTTTGAAAAGTCTCCCTATCGGTCAGCTGGCCCATGATCCCATGGCGGCGGCCAGTAGCGCCAAATTGATCTTCGGCCAGTTAGGCGGGCGCTTGGTGACCATCGGCATCTTGGTGTCCGTTTATGGCGCGATCAATGGCTACACCATGACAGGCATGCGGGTCGCCTATGCCATGGGGGTCAATGACACGATTCCCTTCGCCCGTCAATTTCGTCGGTTGACGGGAACCAAAGTGCCGCTGTGGGGCGCGTTGTTTCAAGTGTTGGTGGCGCTGGTCATGTTGCTCTTGGGCAACTTCACCTTTCTGACGGATATGTTGGTGTTCGTCATGTGGATCTTCAATACAATGATTTTCGCTGCGGTGTTTATTTTGCGGCGGAAGGACCCGGGGTTGGAGCGACCCTACCAGGTCAACGGCTATCCTTGGGTGCCCATCATCGCCATTATTGGTGGTAGCTTCATTGTGCTGTCCACCTTGATCACGCAACCGCGGTTAGCGGGGATCGGCTTGGGCATGACCCTGCTAGGCGTGCCGGTCTTTTATTGGCAGCAGCGACGCCAGCGAGCACGCCGCCAGGATTAAGCGACCAGTCTCCGGCGGTGGTCAGCCGCAACCGACTTACCGACTTACGGCCACATCTACTGTTTTCGACCAACGAAAAAAAGCTAGCGCAATCGATTTTTCGATCTGCGTCAGCTTTTTTTATCGTGTTTTTTTTTTATCGTGTTTTTTTGTTTATCGTGAACCATTTTGTTTATCGTGAACCAAATTGAACCGTTGGAAAACAGTGACGTCGGTTAGTCAGGTTGACGCGGTTGGTTATCGTCAGCAAGGTTGTCGTCAGTAGTGGGCGCCACGTCCGTAGTTTCCGGCGTGGGTTCCTCCGCACCAATCGTGGTCGCGGGCTCAGCGCCAAATTCTTCCGGTTCGACCAGGTCAGTCACATCCAAAATCAAGTCGTCTTCTTGAGCCGTTTCTGGCTCGGAATCGGACTGGTCAGTTGATTCAGTGGGGTGGCGGCGAGGAACGTCGCGATTATTGATCACGGGATAGGTCTGGTTGCTGGACTCGTCATAGATTTCCACTGGGCCTAAGTGATTGGCGAAGACCTTCAGTTGGAACCCGTAATGATCGAGAAAGACCAGCTGTTCCCCATCCAGGCCAATGATTCGACCGGGCAACGCCTTATGATCGATCTTGATCGTGAAGTCACGGCCGATCGACATGTCGTGTTTTTGGTTTGTTTTGGGATCAATGAACGACCAGTCACCACCATAGCGCAGTGAGAGATCAGGCTCGCGCTTTTGCTGCTGTTTGCGATGCCGTGTCTGCGTCAGAAACCGACTGACTTGGTTGATGCCATGGATCCCGGCAGCGTAGATATCCGAAATTCGCATTTTTATCTCCTTTGCTTCATACTCCAATCATATCATCAGTTATTCTAAATTGGTACGAAAAACAATGATTTCTCCGTGGCATTTTTGTTACAATAGGGTAACGGGACAAAAGAAAACAAAGGGGTCCATGCACATGACAAATGTAGGAACGATCGGTACCAGTCAAATTACTAGAACTTTCGTTGAGGCGTGTATCGCCAGTCGCGCCTTTAAAGTCAGTCACTTGTACTCGCGGGATAAAGCGAAAGCGCAAGCCTTGATCGATGACTTGTTTTTACCAGAAGCAACGGCGCTAGACGACTTGGAGGCCTTCTTCAGCGCGCCTGACTTAGAAGTCGTTTATGTGGCGTCACCAAACAGTTTACACTTCACCCACGTTAAAGCTGCCTTGGAACATGGCAAGAGCGTGATTGTGGAGAAGCCCGCGTTCGCCACGATTGCCGAGTACGACGAAATCGACGCATATTTGCAGGCGCACCCAGATTTACACGTGATTGAGGCGGCGCGTCATTTATTCGACAGTAATTACTTAACGGCCCAGGAGAAAGTCCGCCAACTGACGGAAATCACTGGGGCAACTTTGACGTATATGAAATATTCCAGTCGCTTTGACGCCTTCCAAGCTGGAAAAAATCCCAACATTTTCTCACCGAAATATGCTGGCGGCGCGCTTTACGATTTAGGCGTGTATCTATTGTATGCCGCAGTGGATTGGTTTGGTGTGCCTGAATCCAGCGCTTATTACCCCACCAAGGCGGAGAACGGCATTGATTTACATGGCTTGGCGCGGCTCCATTATCCTAAATTCGATGTGGCTTTGATTTTCGGGAAGGATCAACAATCTTTCTTGGCCAGTGAAATTTATTCCCACCGCAAGACGCTGTGGCTGGATAATCTGGGCGAACCAACACAAGTGCGGCTTTACGATAGTCCTGCGGTTTATCAAGATCTCAGCCAACATACCGCTGAGAATAGCTTGGTGGAGGAGGTCAACACAATCAGTCTGATGTTCTCCAACCGGGAGGAAGACAAATTCAAACATTACTGGCAGCTGGCTGGTCAAGTCAATCGGTTATTGGTTGAATTGCGGGCCAGCGCCGGGATCGTTTTCGAAAGTGACCAAACAAAATGACAATACAACCTGAATATGTAACGCCGATCCCGCCCTTCCAACCTTTATGGCAAGCGGCGGGCTATACGGTACCCACCCCGATCCAAAAGGCCGTTTATTGGCCGATCAAACGCGGCGAGCCTGTCTTAGGGTTAGCGGCCACCGGTAAAGGCAAGACCTTAGCCTTTGCGCTGCCATTATTAGAAACGTTGCAACCGCGGCAGGGCAGTCAATTACTGATCCTGGAGCCTAGCGCTGAATTGGCGATGCAAGTCCGCGAAGTGGTCCGACCATTTGCGGCGGCCATCGACTTGAAGGTGCAGGGCGTGGTGGGCAAGGCCAATTTGAAGCGCCAATTGACACAATTGAAGACCCATCCAGAAGTCCTGGTCGCCACAGTGGGCCGGTTGACGGAATTGTTGAATCAGCGCCAGCTCAAAGCGGACCGCCTGACCACCTTGGTGATCGACGAGGCCGATCTGCAATTGGATCCGGAACATTTGACCGCGACCCGGGAGCTGATCAGCAAATTCCCCGCCGATACCCAAATGGTTCTGATGTCCGCCACAGAACAGCCGATTTTCCAGGAGTTGGCTCAATGGTTTGGCTATGACTTCGTGCGCTGCGATACCCGGCGTCAAGATCAAGAACAGCAGCAAACCGCCCATGATTTCCTGATCGTCGGCAACCATCATAAGGCCGAACTGATGAAGCAGTTGGCGCGGGGACCGATCGCCGGCGATCACGCCTTGGTCTTCGTCCGCCACCAAGGCCAGGCCCAGACCCTCTTCAAGACCTTGAAATACATCAATTTAAAAGTTGGCATGTTGACAGGGCGCGAATCCAGTCAGGAGCGGCAGCGGATCATGCAACAATTTCGTCAAGGCAAGTTGACTTATTTAGTGACCACGGAGTTAGCGGCGCGCGGCTTGGATTTCGCCGGCCTGAGTTTCGTGATCAATTATGATATGCCCAGCGATCTGACCAGCTATATTCATCGGGCTGGTCGGACCGGGCGGATGAGCCACCAAGGTACGGTGATCAGCTTAGGTAACGACCACGATCGCCGTGATTTGCAAAAGTTGGTGAGCCCAAATTACCAAATTCGGACGGTTTATTTGATCGATAAACAGCTACAAACGGACAAACCACTCAAAACAAAACCAATTCGCGAGAAAAATTGGTCTATGCCAAATGAAAAAGCGGGTCATTTGCCCCAAAAACCAACAGAATTGCGAAAAAAGACACATAAAAAGAAGCGCTTTCGTGATCAGAAAAATATTGGTAAACACCAGTGAATCCTTATTTTAATTTAGGCTTTTCTTAAAGAATCGCCCATTTAGCGCGGCGCCACCCGGTCTTTCGATCGCTGAGGTGGCGCCGCTTTCATTTGCGCTATACCACTAAAAAAGGGTTGACAAATCCAGTAGTGAATCCTTATAATCTAATTATGGTCTGGACCAATCATAAACTTTTAACAAAAACAGACTTGTTGTGAAGTTTTGATTGTGCTAAACTTGGTTGTAGCAATGAAAATGTTTTCATTGTTGGCTGCTGTTGGAGCAGTTTTTGCAATTATTTTTGTTTAAACTTTGAGAGCGGAAGGAGGCTAAGAAGATTGGACGAAGATCAAAATCTACAAGCGGTCATGGGCTTGATTGTCAATGGCGGTAACGCAAAGAGTAGCTCGATGGAGGCAATTCAAGCTGCTAAGACGGGTGATTTTGAGGGCGCTGACGCGAAGCTGAAAGAAGCGGACGCATCATTAGCGGAAGCTCATAATTCCCAGACCGGGATGCTGACCAAAGAGGCGAGTGGTGAGCATGTCACAGTTACCTTGTTGATGGTTCATTCACAGGACCATTTGATGAACGCGATCACTTTCCGTGATTTAGCTGGCGAAATCGTTGATTTGTACAAGAAATTAGCTGGCAAAGAAGCATAGACAACTATGTTTAGCACTTAGCTCTACTAGTTTTTAGCTATTTTTTATTTTTTGGGTTGGTCGAAAGGCCGAAAATATGGGTTAGCTTTTATTTTGGAGGTTATATTTATGCAAGGGATTGTAAATTGGCTTGAGAAATATGTTGTGCCAGTTGCAACAAAAATTGGTTCTATTCCTTGGTTAGTCGCTTTACGTGATGGCTTCATTTCCACGATGCCTGTCACCATGGCTGGTTCGTTCGCAACACTGTTAAACGCGTTGTTGAACACTTATCCTGCTCAATGGGGCTGGGACGGCTTTGTTAAGGGCGTTCAACCAATCGTTGCCATTGATGGCTTGGTTTGGAATGGTACTTTAGGGATCTTCGCGGTCTTCTTCGCAGCAATGTGGGGCTACCACTTGTCTGAGAACTATCATGCTGATGGTTTAGGCGGCGCGTTGGTTTCCTTATCAGCGTTCTTCATCTCTGTTAATAGCACGACTTCATTGAGCTTAGCAAAACCTTTATCTAAAGGTGTCGCTAAAATGTTCACTGATGCTGGCGCAACAGTTGCTGATAAGACCGTTACTATTGGTAGCTTGTTCACCATGGGTCAATTGAACTCAGCTGCTTTGTTCACTGCCATGATCCTTGGCGGGTTAGCAGTTGTTATCTACATCTGGTTACTGCATAAAGACATCACGATCAAGATGCCTGACACAGTGCCACCTGCAGTATCTAAAGCATTTACAGCCATGATTCCTTCAATGGCCGCAATCTTCTTCGTTGCAATCGTTAACTACTTGTTTACAAAGATGACTGGCCAAGTCTTCGGGGATTGGATCAATGCAACGATCCAAGCACCATTGATGAAGTTAGGCCAAGGTGCTGGCTTAGTTATCTTGGTTTCCTTGTTAGTTCAAATTCTTTGGTTCTTCGGTATTCACGGACCAAACGTTTTGGGCCCTATCTTGGAAGGTGTTTGGACACCAACACAGAACTTGAACATCGAAGCATTAAAGAATGGCACGAAGCCAATCTACTACTGGACTCGTAGCTCATTTGATGCTTACGTATGGTTTGGTGGTTCTGGTGGTACAATCGTTCTGTTGGCAGCAATTTTGATCTTCTCAAAACGTGCTGATGAAAAGGCTGTTGCTAAATTAGCGTTTGCTCCTGGCCTGTTCAACATCAACGAACCTGTTATGTTTGGTTTGCCAATCGTCTTGAATGCAATTTACTTCATTCCATTCATTTTGGCACCAGTTGTTAACACAATCATCGCTTACTTCGTAACTGCTGCACATTGGGTCAACCCAGTGACAGTTTCAGTTCCTTGGATCACCCCACCAGTATTGCTGGCATGGATGGCCACGAACTTTGACTGGCGTGCTGCCGTGTTAGCTTTGGTCAATATGGTTATTGCCTTCTTCATCTGGTTACCATTCGTTCTTGCTTCAAGTCGGATGGCTGCTGACGAAGAACAAGCAGCTTAATTACAAAACTGAATAAGTTTGATTAAGTTATCTAGAAAGGGGCTGGCAGGTCATTGATCTGCTGGCCCTTTCTAACTTAAAAAGAGCGCTTTCGTCAATCAGGACTTTTTATTGGCGACATTCACACTTAAAGCGTGACTAAATTTGGCCCGATTTCGCTGATAATCTATCCAGAATTGTTGCATTTAAGCGGGCAAATGGCTTATCCTATAATAGTAATAAAAATATTTTTGACATTTTAAAGGAGATCAAAACTATGATTTTTTTAAACGCACCGATTTCTCAAGACAAGATTATCGACCTGTTGAACAACTACAATGAAAATGGTGTTTCCTTCAAGCTGAAGAGCAAGAATGGGATGAAATTGGTTTTTGAGACCACTGCTGACGACTTGGAAGCGGCCGCAAAATTAGCGAAATCTTTGATTAAGGCGCAATCTTGGGGCATGGTGCTTTACTTCCAAGCTGGGGTAGAGAAATAATGCCTCGCCGCGGTTTTTTGGTAATGAGCATTGGTTTTTTGACCATTATGCTCAGTCCAGCTAGTCCCGGCGCGACTGATATTCGGACCGGCATCATGTTTACTGGTCTGATTATTGTTGGGCTTGGTTTCTGGTTGTATCGTCACGATTCCAAGGTGTACAGTGCGAAGATCGCAGCGGAGAATAAGAAGGCGGATGATGACTACATTCGCGCACATGACCCCAAGGCGAAACATGGCGTTGACGCCGGCGTAACCAAAGAAAAAAAGGTGACTAAGAAATGAAAATTGTGCAGAAATTAAATATTCCCAGCACTTACTTTTATCATAAGATCATCGATTCAGTTCTCTATGACATTCGCAAGCAGACTGGTACGGATGTGACCGAGGAGCAACTGGATGGTTTTAGTTATGTTAAGAAGTTCAATAACACCACGTCGGCTAAATTGTTGATCACCAAATTGGTGCCTAATGAAGCGTATCATTATGAAACGCAATCGACGCAAACCAAGTTCTTGGTCAGCTATGATATCAAGGCGATCGGTGATCACGAAACTGAGTTGACTTATGAAGAACACGTTGAGGCGAAGAGCTGGATGCGTCAAGTCAACAACATGGTCGTTGGTTGGATCATGGGCTGGATGCGGCGGCGTGATTTCCGCAAAATGTTGACGCAGATCGAAGAATCATACTAGATCTGTCGGATCTGGTTTCTTCTGTCGGATCTGGTTTCTGCGGTAGATCTGTCGGATCTGTTAGATCTGCGGAATTTCCTTGATCCGCTAGATTGCGTGATCTGTTGGTAAAATTGATCGGGTTTTAAATATCGGAGGCGAAAGAATGGAACACAAAGAATTGACCGCTTTTCCTAAGAGCTTCTTGTGGGGTTCTGCTTCGGCTGCTTACCAAATCGAAGGGGCCTACCGCGAAGGCGGTAAGGGTCTATCAGTTTGGGATAAGTTCGTCCGGATCCCAGGCAAGACTTACGAAGGAACCAATGGTGATGTGGCCGTTGATCACTATCATCGTTATCAAGAAGATGTTGACCTGATGGCTGAGGCTGGCTTGAAGGCGTATCGTTTCTCCATTGCTTGGACGCGGATTTTCCCTAATGGCAAAGGCGAACCGAATGAAGCTGGTTTGAAGTTCTATGACGATCTGATCAATGATTTGATCGCGCATAAGATCGAACCTGTGGTAACGATTTATCACTGGGACTTGCCCCAAGCGTTGCAGGATGAGTATGGTGGTTGGGAATCTCGGGAAATTATTCCTGATTTCTTGAATTACGCGAAAACCCTGTTTGACCGCTATGGCGATCGGGTCCGTTATTGGGTCACCTTGAATGAACAGAACATTTTTATGCAACATGGCTATTTGATGGCCAGTCATCCACCAGCAGTTAAGGATCCTAAGCGGATGTACGCGGCGAACCATATCGGTAATTTGGTCAATGCAACGGTGATCAAATATTTCCACGAACATGGTTTCCAAGGTCAAATCGGACCAAGTTTCGCTTATAGCCCGGCTTATCCAGCTGACGCGGCGCCAATTAATCAATTGGCGGCGGATAATGCGGAACAATTCAATTCTTACTATTGGATGGATATGTATGTTTTCGGTCATTATCCTGATTTGATTCGGAAATGGCAGACAGAACAAGGTCTCGCGCCTGAAATCACCGAAGCCGACGATGCGTTGTTGAAAGACCCGTTGTCTCATCCAGATTTCATGGGCTTGAATTACTATCAAACCAATACGGTGGCCGCCAATCCGTTAGACGGTGTGGGCATGGCTGCGGAAAATACTTCTGGTAAGAAGGGAACTTCGCAAGAATCCGGTGTTCCCGGCTTATTCAAGATGGCTAAGAACGATCATTTGCAAAAGACCGATTGGGATTGGAATATTGATCCGATCGGCTTGCGGATCGCGTTACGGCGGATCAATAGTCGTTATCAATTGCCAGTTTTGATTACGGAAAACGGGTTGGGCGCGTTCGACACCTTAGAAGCTGATCACGAGATCCATGATGATTATCGGATCCACTTCTTGCGTGAACACGTGAAGGCAATCCACGAAGCCATTAGTGATGGCGTTGACGTCATCGGCTACACCACTTGGAGCTTCACAGACTTACTCAGCTGGCTCAATGGTTACCGCAAGCGTTACGGCTTTGTTTATGTCAATCGTGATGAAGAAAGCGAGAAAGATCTGGCTCGTTATCCAAAGGACAGTTTCTATTGGTACAAACAGGTCATTGCCAGCAATGGTGAGGACTTAGGAGAACAGAAATGACCAAGGTCGTTTTGCTCCAAGAAGCTGATCAAGCGCTCCTCGATCAGTATTTAGAACTTTGTTACTACGCGTTCGATCGCCCCAGCAATGCTGGCCGCCGTGAGAAGTTTATGGTTTTGGCTGAGCACAGCCATGTCTTTGTGATGCTCGACGATGCCGGTCAGGTCAAAAGTGGCTTGATGGTCACCAATTTACCAGTGAACTGGCATGGTCGCAGCTTGCTCATGGCTGGGATCGGGTACGTGGCGACTTATCCGGAATTCGGTGGTCAAGGCGCGATCAGTCAGTTGATGCAGGCGGCTTATGCCCAAATGGCCCAAGATGGGGTTTACTTATCCTATCTGGCGCCGTTCTCCTTCAGGTTTTATCGCCGCTTCGGCTTTGAACAGGTTTTCGATCAGGTCAAGTATCAACTGACCGCCGCTAATTTCCCCCGCTTACCGAAAAACCAAACCGGCTCTGTGGTGCGCGCTGATTTTTCCGCACATTTATCGGAAATGGCTCGGCTTTATCAAGCCAATTTCCAGAGTCAACAAGGTGGGGTGACCCGCCCGGATTGGTGGCAAGCTTATCGTTTCAGTAAACATTCGCGCTGGGAACTGGCTTTATCCAAGGATGAAACTGGCGAACTCGACGGCTATCTGCTCTATGAGCGCGAACCTGGGACCGAGTTTCGGGTTGTGGAGTTGATGGCGACTAGTCCCGCCGCGCAGACACGTTTGTGGACTTTCGTCGGGAAACATGTCAGCAGTTATCAGTCCTTCAGCTATACCAGCAGCAACCAAGCGCCGCATAATGACTGGCTGCCTGAGTCTTATCAGGTCCAGACGACGATCCAGCCTTATATGATGGCCGCGGTGGCGAACTGGCCGGCGCTGCTAGCGAATTGGCAGTTTACCGCCGATTTGGCGCAACCCATCACCCTGGCGATCAGCGACGATTTCTATCCGCAAAACGCGGGTGTCTGGGAACTGACCGTCACCGCTGGTCAAGGCCAACTGAAGCCCAGCACCGCCCAGCAAGTCGACCTGCGCATCGATACCCGTCAGCTGACAAAAGTCGTTTTAGGCTACCGCAGCTTGCGCGAATTGCAGCAGGCCGGCGCTGATCTGCAAGCCGCTCCAGCAACCCTGGACCGCCTACAAGCCTGCCTGACCTATCCCAACAAACCAATGCTCTGGGACTATTTTTAAAAACAGAGTGCGGAGCGCAACGGGTTGACTTTGAGCATTAACCTAGCTCTTGCTTTGGAAGCCGCACTTCGCTTCCAAAACAAGAGCGTAGTTAAGCGCAGAAGTCAGTTGCGCGCAGCACGTTTCAAAAACAGAGTGCGTAGCTAAGCGGAACAGCCAATCCTCGCGCAGCACGTTTCAAAACAGAGTGCGAGCCAGCCCGGTTAGCTTCTGAGCATTAACCTAGCTAGGATTTTGGAAGCGGGTTTCGCTTCCGGAAGCCTAGCGTAGTTAAGCGCAAGAAGCTGGGCTGGCGAGCACGTTTCAAATCAAGAGTTCGAAAAGGCAAGGACCAAGGAGATTCCCATTGGTCCTTGCTTTTTTATTAGGGACAATGAAAGAAGTCCGTTGCCGCATCTCAGGAAAAAGTTGATTGACAATCACCCGCTGGTTCTTTATGGTAATGTTAGAAATCAATTTATTAAGGAGAAATTATGGTGCGAACTGAAAAAGAGAAGAGTTTTGCTGGCGAGTGGTATGATCCCAATGGCGATCCTGAGTTGGTCGCCGACCGGAAAAAGGCGATGGATCTCTGCCACCAGATCAATTTATTACCGACTTACAGCCCCGAACGCGCTGAGCTGTTACCGCAACTTTTCCCTGAAATGGCGGCCAGTGTGGTGATCATCAACCCGATTTGGGTGGATTATGGTAATCATACAACGATTGGCGCGAATTCTTTCCTCAATCGAAATGCATTTCTGATGGATGAGGGCAAAATCACGATTGGCGAACATTGCTTGATTGGGCCCAATTGTGGCATGTACACCGCTAATCACACTTTCGACCCGATCGAGCGGCGCACCGGCGTGGAAGAGGCGCTGCCAATCACGATCGAAGATGATGTTTGGATCGGCGGCGATGTGACGATCACGCCTGGCGTGACGATCGGCCACGGTAGCATTATTGGCGCCAAGAGTTTGGTCAACAAGGATATCCCCGCGAATGTGATCGCGGTGGGCAATCCTTGTCACGTGTTGCGCGCGCTGACCGCGGCAGATAAAGTGCTACCTGAATGAATGGCGCCAGATGATTAATGGCGTGGCGCCGGCAATCGACACGAAAAAAGCAATCACGGGGCTGTGATTGCTTTTTTGAAACGCGCGGAGCGCAACTGACTTCTGTGCTTAGCTACGCTCTTGTTTCGGAAGCGAAGTGCGGCTTCCAAAGCAAGAGCTAGGCTAGTGCTCGAAGTCAACCCGTTGCGCTCCGCACTCTTTTGAAACGTGCTGCGCGAGGATTGGCTGTTCCGCTTAGCTACGCAACAGTTCCGGTGGCAAAGTACGCCACCAAAACTGTTGCTAGGCTAATGCTCACAGCCACCCATCCTCGCTCCGCACTCTCTGATTTGAAACGTGCTCGCCAGCCCAGCTTCTTGCGCTTAACTACGCTAGGATTCCGGAAGCGAAACCCGCTTCCAAAATCCTAGCTAGGTTAATGCTCAGAAGCTACCCGGGCTGGCTCGCACTCTATGCGGTGAGAGGGACTCGAACTCTCCACCTACGGCTTAGGAGGCCGTTGCTCTATCCAGATGAGCTATCACCGCGAAATACCTACTAATTATAATGGTTTTTGGCTGGTTAAGCAATCTGAATTGGCATCTGTTGGTTCGGAATTGTGGCTCGGCGCTCAAAGCGTGCCCATGCCTTGGAAAAGTTGCCACAGGCAGAAGAGGGTGCCCAGCAACAATACCACGGTGATGCTGAGAAAGAGTTTTCGGTCGCGCGGGCGGGTCCAATTCATATAAGTGATCCCGGCGGCAAAACAGGTGAAAATGATCATGGCGCCGCTAAGCATCAACCAGCCGCTACTCATTCGACCCAGTTGCCTTGGCGGAATAGTGGGACGACCGCGCCGCTTTTGGTAATGCCGTCGATGTTCATTTCGGCGGAACCGACCATAAAGTCCACATGGATCTGGCTGCTGTTCAACCCGGCCTTTTGTAAGGCGAGTTTGGTCATGTTGGTTCCGTTCTTGATTGAAAACGGATAGGCGGCGCCCAATGCGAGGTGGTAAGAGGCGTTTTCGTCGAAAAGGGTGTTGAAATAGGTGATGCCTGACTGCGAAATCGGCGATTGGTCGGGAACTAGCGCAACTTCGCCTAAGTGGCGGGCGCCATCATCGGTCGCCAAGAGATGGTCCAGGGTGGCCTGTCCTTGGGCGGCGGTGGCGGCGATCACCTTGCCGTGGGCGAACGTGAAGTGCAAGCCGCTCAGAATCGTTCCCGCGTAACTAAGGGGTTTGGTCGAACTTACGGTCCCGTCGACCCGATTGGCGTCCGGCGCGGTGAAAACTTCTTCCGTCGGCATATTAGGAATAAAGAAGTCGCCCTTTTCGTTGGTGGCACCAGCCGCCTCCCAGCGATGATCTTGCGGTAGCCCAATGACCAAGTCAGTTCCAGGCGCGGTGTAATGAAGTCGATCGAATTGTTGCGCGTTCAGCATTTCCGCCTTGGCGCTTAGTTTTTGGCGATGGTCTTCCCAAGCCTTGATTGGATCGGCGCTGTCTAAGCGCATCGTTTTGAAAATCGCTTGCCAAAGATGATCGGTCGCCACCTCCGCCGTCTCCCCAGGGAAAACCTTTTGGGCCCAGGCCGGACTTGCGGCGCCAATGATCAGCCAGCTCAAGCGATTGCTTTGAGTGGCGCTGCGCACGGCCTGAATCCCTTGACTATCCCGCCGTTGGAACGCGGCGATTTTGTCCGCGGGTAAGCCAGCCAAGGTGTCGGGATCACTGGACATCACGACCAGTCGTTTGATCCGCTGCGTGGCGATGTATTCTGACAAAGTTTCTTGATGGGGCAGCACACTGCTAAGCTCATCATCAGATTGCGCCTGCACAGCCAGCCGCTGGATCTGCGCGTCCTGCCACTGCATGATCACATTGCGCGCGCCCGCTCGATAAGCCGCCGCCACCAATAAGTGGGCAAAAGGCGCCTGCTCAACATCAATGGAAAGCGTCATTAAATCGCCTGGTTGGATATTTAGACCGATTTTGATGGCCAAATCGGCATAGGTTTGTAGTTGCTCGGTGAAATTTCTTGTCGTCATCAGAGATCCTCTTTTCGCTTGTTTAGCTCTAGTTTACCATGCTTTGTGAAGGGAAAGTAGCCTGAGCCTAATTGCAGGTGTGCTGGGTTTGGATGGGGACGCAACCGCCTCAGGACGTTTATCGTGGCTGGAACGCGGTGGGCATCGTTTGAAGCCAATCCGCAAGCCCAGCGGCTTGTCTTCAAATCGAGCCTTATTCTAAGCGATAAATCGCTAAGAATAATCTCACCGCTGAGCCACACGTCCTGAGGCGGTTGCTAGGCAGAATTGAGCCTATCTGCCATCAAGGCGAAGGATTAGACGAAGTGCTTTCGCAAGCGAGAGATCAAACAATTGTCCTTTTTGTGGTGGTACGGCAACGCAAACTGAGTCCAGATGCCTGTGCGCTGTTATTGAACCTTGCTTGATTGCAGGCGTGGTTGGGTTTAGGTGGACGCAACCGGCTGGGACTGCTGTTGCGGACTGGAACGTGGTGGGCATCGTTTGAAGCCAATTCCAAAAGCGGGAATTGTCTTCAAATCGAGCCTTGTCCTAAGCGGCAAAGCCGCCAAGGACAATTTCACCACTGAGCCGCGCAGTCCCAGCCGGTTGCTGAACAGAATTGAGCTCATCTGCAATCAAGGCGAAGGATTAGACGAAGTGCTTTTGCAAGTGTAGTGGTCAAACAATTGCCTACTTTTTGGTGGTACGGCAATGTCAACCGATCTGGATTAGTTGGTTGGTACAGGTTGCATTGATTGGACATCCTTACCTGTTCCCTAAACAATCCTTGGGTGGAAACGTATCAATTCAGTTGATTCACCGAGAACCAGGTCTGTTCATCAGACAGACTATCCTGGTGTCACCAATTCAAGGATTGTAACCACTAACCACGGCCGTCAACTGCGTGGATTTCCATCAATTGACCATAGCTTGCCAATTGGCGCGAGTGCTCAAACGGCTGTTAAAACGTTGAGCGGCTGGAGCGGAGAAATTCGGGGTGAGATCGCCGTGAAATTGTCCTTGGCGGCTCTGCCGCTTAGGACAAGGCTCAGCTTTGAGATTCGCGGGTTTTGCGAAGCTCAAAGTGAAGCCCACAGCGAGCTCACCCCGAATTTCGCAGCGCAAGCTGCGGCCACGCTACTTTTGCCCGCACCACCAGCCCGCCCTGAAGCCCCACACGCAAAGTAAACACCAAGCTAAGTATGCTATAATTAGAGAACAGAACGATGAACTCGCGGAGGTAAGTAGATGGTAAAGCAGATCAAAGTGATGACCGTTTTTGGCACACGGCCAGAAGCAATCAAAATGGCGCCCTTGGTTCTAGAATTACAGCGGCGACCAGAATTCAAGGAGATCACCGTGGTGACCGCGCAACACCGGCAAATGTTAGATCAAGTTTTGGCGATTTTCAAAATCACGCCCGATTATGATCTGGACATTATGAAACAGCGCCAGACTTTAAGCCAAATCACTGGCCGAGTGTTGACCGGGATCGAAGAGGTGATCGCCGCTGAGAAGCCTGATATTGTTTTGGTCCATGGCGATACGACGACCTCCATGGCCGCGAGTTTAGCCGCTTTTTATCAGCAGACGACCTTGGGGCATGTGGAGGCGGGATTGCGGACCTGGAATAAGTATTCGCCGTTCCCCGAAGAAATGAATCGGCAGATCACCGATGATCTCAGTGATTTATATTTTGCGCCAACCAGCCAGAGTAAGGCTAATTTGTTGCAGGAGCACCATTCTTCTGAGCATTTGTATGTTACCGGCAATACGGCGATCGACGCTTTGAAGCAAACGGTCAAGGCCGATTATCATCATGATGTTCTCGATGAAGTCGATCCCGCGAAGAAGATGATTTTGGTGACGATGCACCGGCGGGAAAATCAGGGCGAACCGATGCGGCGCGTGTTCAAGGCGATGCGGCAAGTTGTTGACAGTCATGCTGATGTGGAAATCATTTATCCGGTCCATTTGAATCCGGTGGTCCAAGAGGCGGCCCACGAACTTCTGGGCAATGATCCCCGCATTCATTTGATTGATCCTTTAGATGTGGTTGATTTCCACAATTTGGCGGCGCGGTCTTATTTCATTATGACTGATTCCGGCGGTGTCCAAGAAGAGGCGCCTTCGCTGGGTAAGCCGGTGCTGGTCTTGCGTGATACCACCGAGCGGCCAGAAGGAGTGGCTGCGGGCACTTTGAAGTTGGTGGGCACGGATCCAGAGGTGGTCACGACCAATATGTTGCGATTATTGGAAGATGAGACCGCCTATCAAGCCATGGCCCACGCCAAAAATCCTTATGGGGATGGCCATGCCGCCGAACGGATCTGCACGGCGATCCACGCCTATTTCGATGATCAAGCCCCAGCGCCAACCGATTTTGAAGGCTAAAAGTGCCAGTCGGCCCGGGTAGCTTCTGAGCATTAACCTAGCCAAGGTTTTGGCAGCGGGTTGCGCTTCCGGAACATTTGCGTAGCTAAGCACAGAAGTCAGTTGCGGGCAGCACGTTTCCAAACCCGCGCGGCACATTCAAAAAAAGAACCACCTGATCATCAGCTTGACCGCAATGTTTGCCGGTCGGCGCTGATCAGGTGGTTTTTTATCGGGAATTGACGCGTCCTTGGTTCACTTCCGGACAGGCTAATGTGATTCTTGTTTCTTCTCGGGCTGATCTGGGCTGGTCTCCGAGGGCTCCGGCAAAGACGAGGGCGTGCGGCGGCGGCCCAGCCGTTCCTGCCGCAGCTTCCGTAGTCGCGCGGTCATGGCCTTCTGCTCCTTGCTGAACGTAAAGCGGGTGGTGGCATAGTTCAACAGGCCGACCAAGAGTTGATCGATGGTTTTGGCCCAGAAACTGGACATATGCAATACGCTGATCCCCAGCACCATGATTGCCGAATCCGCCAGCAAGCTCATGCCGCGAAAGAAGAAGAACGCGATCAATTCGGTGAACAGCGCGTAACCCGTTGAGTATTCCGATTTGAAAACGATCGACTTATTAGTGAAAAATCCAAAAACTACCGAAATCAGCCAGGCTAAGGTGTTGGCGAAAATGTAATGAACGTGCAGGCCGCTCTTGATCAACATAAAGGAAACAATGTTGATCACCGAAGCTAGAAAACCGAAAACTGTATAAATCAGGAAATCCCGATGCTTTAGGAGAAATTCACGAAATTTAATCATCGCAAGTTACCCGTTCTGTTGCGCTTTAGCAACTAATTCAGTCACGAATTGTTCTAGATGTTCAATGTCATCAGCTTCGGCGGCCAAGTCGATTTTGACGCTTTCCGCGCCTTTTGTCGCGCCGGTTTGCGCCAAGGCGCGGTCGAAATCGTCAACCGTCGCGCAGAAATGACCTTCATAAAATAAGTCGCCTGAGCCACAAGTGCCATAGATTTTACCGGTCAGATATTCTTCAAGCAAATCATCGTAAAAATCTTGGGCCTCGTCAGGCATGTCGCCTTCACCATAAGTATAGGTCACGATCACGCAGATGTCCGCGTCCTCGAAGTCCGACGCATCGGCTTGGGAAATTTCGGTGGTTTCAACATCAACGTCATGATTTTGGAATGCTTCTTCAACGATTTCTGCGATTTCTTCATTGTTGCCAGTCATGCTGGCGTAAACGATTTTGGCAGTAGTCAATCCACTTACCTCCAATTAGTCATTCTAGTTCTCATTATAAAGATTCGGCTGATAAATAGCCAATAACTTAGAAATTATACCAGAATATTCCTAAAATTCAATCTCGATTGTGGCGGCGTGGCGCTTGGTGGGGCTGGCGTACTTCACTTCGCTGAGTAAAAGTAGCTTGGCCGCGGCTTGCGCTGCGAAATTCGGGGTGAGCTCGCTGTGGGCATCACTTTGAGCTTCGCAAAACCCGCGAATCTCAAAGCTGAGCCTTGTCCTAAGCGGCAAAGCCGCCAAGGACAATTTCACGGCGATCTCACCCCGAATTTCTCCGCTCCAGCCGCTCAGCGTTTTAACAGTCGTTTGAGCACTCACGCCAGTTGGCAAGCTATGGTCAATTGACGGGGAACCACGCAATTGACGAACGTGGTTAGTGGCCACAATTTTTAAATTGGTGACTCCAGCGCAGTCCTTCTGATGAACAGAACTAGTTCTCAGCGAATCAACTGAATCGGTCTGATTCCACCGGTGGGTTGTTAAGGAAACAAGTAGAGGTGTTCAGCTTACAAAAAATGTCCCGACCTGCTAATCCGGATCCGTTGGCATTGCCGTACCACCACAAAAGCGGGAAGCTGATTTTATCAGAGCCCTTATTAAATTATTATCCAGGTTGGCTTGGTTGCCTCAGCAAAAAAGGGTAGAATTAAAGCAAGGGCAGAAATGGCTAGACCATGATCAAGTAGGGGGAATGGGCAGTGCGACGACAACGACAATTAGGGCGGGAAGAAACCTATCACGAACCGGCGGATATTGTTTATCATGACCGCCAGGAAGACTATCATGATGGCGATACTTGGCATGAGGATGTGCGGGTCAGCAGCCACCCGCACCAAACGCAAACCGGTTCCAAGCAGGGGGTGTTCGTTGAGTCCGAGTCCAGCATTACGGCGGGCTCTGGAATAGCGGAGCCCGAATCAGAGCAAGCAGAAACGGATCAACCCGAATCAGAGCAGGCAGAAACGGATCAACCCGAATCAGAGCAGCCAGAAGTGGACATACCCAATGCTAAGAGTGAGCGAATCGGCATGATCTCAGCCGCTATAGGTGTGATCATGACGATTATTATTATATTTAAATTTTTCTGGTCCGTTATTTCGAAATACATTGAATTGTTTGGTCCGCTTTTCTAGTGGTGCTGTTGCGGCCGTGATTGCAGTCGATGGCTACATTTGACTAAAATCCCGGCGTCCATGGTATGATAAGAAAAAAGCGCAGATTTCAGCTCTGCGCTGGTAAAACATAGGTGATCAAAATGATTATTTGGTTAAATGGCGCTTTTGGCGTCGGGAAATCGCAAACGGCGGCGGAGTTGAATCGGCGCTTGAATGGGTCGTCGCGCTATGACCCGGATAATGTGGGGACACTGTTGCGCAAACAGCTACCGAAATCATTGCGGTTGGACAATTTCCAGGATTATCCAGAATGGCGGCAATGGAATTATCAGTTATTGCGGAAAATCGCGTTGCAGGGCAAACAAACGGTGATCGTGCCGGAGGAGTTGCTGGAACCGCGCTATTTCGATGAGGTGATCGGGCGTTTGCGACAAGATCAAATTGATGTTCGCCATTATTTCTTGACCGCGGATCCGGAAACAATCAAGAAGCGGTTGAAGTTGCGCGGGGATCTGCACGACCAATTTGCGGTGACGCGGTTGAAGGATGAACAGGCGCCCTTGGATGACGTTAAATTCGCTCAGAAAATCGATACTTCGCAAATGACTTACGCGGAGATCGCCGATTTTATCGCGCGCGATTGTTCCTTGCGGATCCAACCGGCAATCAAGAACAAGTATGCCCAAGCGGCGGTGCAATTAGGGGATTCCTTCAAGAATCTCTGGCACTGATCGGATTTTTCACGTCAACCGTAAGTGAAAATAACATTGAGTCAGGAGCAAGGCAAATGATCAGTCGAAATTTAGCGGATTATGAGGCGATGATTCCCCAAGTGGCGGAATTATTGGCGGATGATCCAACACTTCAAGCGTTTTTTCGCGGATTGACCCCAGGCTATCAGCGGGAGTGGGCGCGCTATTTGTTTGGCGTCAAAGCCGACGCGACGCAGACCAAACATTTGGCGGAAATGAAGCAGATTTTCGCCGCGGGGTACAAATCTAAACGTGGTTACGCCACTGCCGTGAAGCAACAGCGAACGGCGCAATAACGCGCTGATAAGTTATTGCCAAACGGTCGTTACAGCGTTATATAACGCAAGCGAAAGCCTGAAGGAATAGGAATGCTTGTGCGACTGGCGAGATTTTGACGTGGGCGCTGGTGTAACTGGCAAGCCGCTAGCGCCACCGCTTGTAGCGCAAGCTAGGCAAAAACGGGCGTGACTGCTATACCTAAAAGTGACAGGAGGAAGTTATTTGGATTTCGGAGGACAAGTCAAGAAAATTCGGCAACAACACGCCTTAACGCAGGAACAGTTGGCCCAGCAGTTACATGTGTCGCGGCAAACTGTTTCTAGTTGGGAGAATAATCGTAATTTGCCGGATCTGGCCATGGTGGTCACCATTGCCCAACTTTTCCAAATCTCTCTTGATCAATTGATTTTAGGAGACGAAACGATGGCAAAGAAATTAGTTAAAGATGGTAGTCAAGTGCGCTTGGCCCGGCTCAATATCGCGACCGTGATCTTATTTGTATTAGGCGGCGCCTGCTTCTTGTCGGCGGCGTTGATCGGTTCCTCGCTGGACAGTAACGGCGTTTTACAGGAGCCTTTCTTCCTGATCCCCATCGGTTATTTATTGCTGTTTGGTGGGCTTATCGTGCTATTGGTCAACTTAGGCTTGCGGCTTTACCACCATTTTAAAACGAAATAACCAAGGCGTTATCCAGGCCAAGCGCGGCGAAAGCGGTTAGAATAGACCTGTAGTTTAGTTGTGTGCAGCACGTTTCCAAAAGAGTGCGGAACACAACGGGTTGACTTTGAGCATTAACCTAGGCAGGATTTTGGAAGCTGGTTGTGCTTCCAGAAGCCTGGCGTAGTTAAGCGCAGAAGTCAGCTGTGTGCAGCACGTTTCAAAAAGAGTGCGGAACACAGCGGGTTGACTTTGAGCATTAACCTAGGCAGGATTTTGGAAGCTGGTTGTGCTTCCGGAAACCTGGCGTAGTTAAGCGCAGAAGTCAGTTGTGTGCAACACGTTTCAAAAAAAGGAGTTTTAATCATGAAAATCGCAATTGCAGGTGCGGGCGCAATGGGTTCCCGCTTCGGGGTCATGCTTAGCCGTGCGGGAAATCAAGTCATTCTGATCGATCAGTGGGCGGAACATGTGGCGGCGATCAACGCCAAGGGTTTGACCGTTGATACAGAAACCGGCAGTTCTCAGGTCCACTTACCGGCGTACTTACCGGCCCAAGTGACGGAGAAACCAGAATTGGTGATCCTCTTTACCAAATCCATGGGTCTCCCGAAAATGTTAGCGGCGATCGAACCGATTTTGACACCGGAAACGAAGATCGTTTGCCTATTGAACGGCTTAGGTCACGTGCCAACCTTGGAGAAATACGTTCACCGAGAGAACATTTTTATGGGCGTGACGTTATGGACGGCGGCGTTGATCGGACCAGGTCACGTCAAACTAGTTGGTGATGGTCGCGTCGAAGTTCAAAATATCGTGCCGACGGAACAAGCGGCGGCCGAAGAAATCTGTCGCGTTTTCAGCACGGCAGGGTTAAAGGCGGAATACAGTCCCAATGTGATTTTCTCGATCTGGCGAAAAGCCTGTGTCAATGGGACCTTGAATACTTTATGCACGTTGTTGGATTGCAACATCGCCCAGTTAGGCGCGTTGCCACAGACCGCGAAATTGTTGCGCCAGATCATCGCCGAGTTTGCCCTGGTCGCCAAACATGATGATCAAGTGGCCTTGCCTGTGGAGCCGATCGCCCGAGACATTGAGGCTTTGTATGATCCGAAGAAGGCGGGCGAGCACTATCCGTCCATGCATCAAGACCTGATCGAGCATCATCGTTTGACCGAGATCGATTATCTGAACGGTTACGTCGCGAAAAAGGCGGCGGCAGCTGGCTTGGCGACGCCGATCTGTCAACTGCTGACCGAATTGATCCACGCGAAAGAGGCGTTGTTGGTCAAATAGCGCCGCAACGCTGGTTGGTCATGAAAAATGAATTTGAACGATCATGAATGAATTGGTACCACAGTTGGGCAATCGTCGCAGGCGATTGCTCTTTTTTGTTGGGGTTGATTGCAGGTTTGGCGGGTTTGGATGTGGACGCAACCGGCTGGGACTGCTGTTGCGGACTGGAACGTGGTGGGCATCGTTTGAAGCCAATCCGCAAGCCCAGCGGCTTGGCTTCAAATCGAGCCTTGTCCTAAGCGGCAAAGCCGCAAAGGACAATTTCACCACTGAGCCGCGCAGTCCCAGCCGGTTGCTAGGCGGAATTGAGCTCATCTGCAATCGAAGTTGGGTATTTGACGAAGTGCTCTTGCAAGCTAGAGGTCAAACAATTGTCCACTTTTGTGGTGGTACGGCAATACCAACGGATTTTGATCAGGAGGTCGGGACACTTTGCGTAGACCGAACATCCGTACCTGTTTTCTTAACAGTCCACGGGTGGAAATTGACCGATTCAGTTGATTCACCGAGAACTAGCTTTGTTTATCAGGCGGATTGTACCGGTGTCACCAATTTAAGAATCATAACCACTAACCACGGCCGTTAATTGCGGGGCTCCCCATCAATTGACCATAGCCTGTCAGCCGGCGTGAGTGCTCAACCGGCTGCTATAACGTTGAGCGGCTGGAGCGGAGAAATTCGGGGTGAGATCGCCGTGTCGTTATTCTTAGCGGCTTTGCCGCTTAGAATAAGGCTCAGCTTTGAGATTCGCGGGTTTTGCGAAGCTCAAAGTGACGCCCACAGCGAGCTCACCCCGAATTTCGCAGCGCAAGCCGCGGCCATAATTGAAATACTTAATAACTGCCGCACCAGCTGCAAGAATCTCAGCCATCAAATGAAAAAAGGACAATAAGGATAACAATACAAATATAGTTCGTATTTTACTTGCATATCGGCTGACAAATTGTTAAGATAGTTCTGGCTTAAAAAATATACGAACGATATAGGTGAGTGTGCATGAATACATTTGATTATGATGACGTCCAATTGATTCCCCGCCGCTGTGTGGTCAACAGCCGTCAAGAAGTGGCGACCGCAGTGAAACTAGGGGATTATGAGTTCAAGATCCCAGTGGTCCCGGCCAATATGCAAACGGTGATCAATGAACCTTTAGCGCTATGGCTGGCGAGTCATGGCTATTTCTATGTGATGCATCGTTTTCAACCGGAAACGCGCCTCGCCTTCGTTCAGAAAATGCATCAACATAACTTGTTTGCCTCGATTTCGGTGGGGGTAAAACCAGATGAATTCAAATTTGTTGAGGAATTGCGGGCGGCCCAAGCGACGCCGGAATTTGTGACCATTGATATTGCCCACGGTCATGCGGATTCGGTGATCGCGATGATCAAATTCATTAAGCAAACGTTGCCAGAGACTTTTGTCATCGCCGGCAATGTGGGAACCCCTGAAGGCGTGCGCAATTTGGAAACAGCAGGCGCGGACGCGACGAAAGTGGGCATTGGTCCTGGCCGCGCGTGTATCACAAAAATCAAGACAGGCTTTGGCACTGGTGGCTGGCAGTTGTCCGCGCTGGAATGGTGCGCGGCCGCCGCGACTAAACCAATTATCGCTGACGGTGGGATTCGAACTCACGGCGATATTGCCAAGTCGATCCGTTTTGGCGCCACCATGGTGATGGTCGGCTCAATGCTGGCCGGCTTTGAACAATCTCCCGGCCAAATCGTCGAGCATGCGGGCAAGGTCTATAAGGAATATTTCGGTTCCGCTTCCGAAAATCAAAAACACGAACATCATAATATCGAGGGTAAACATTTACTGTTGCCGTTGAAAGGTGATCTCTACCAAGAATTGACGGACATGGAAGAAGACTTGCAGTCGGCCATTTCTTACGCGGGCGGGCGGGATCTGGCCGCATTACAAGCCGTGGACTATGTTTTGGTCCGCAATACCATCTATAATGGGGACCACGATTAACCAGCCGTTTTATCAAACCCAATATCATCAATCAAAAAAGTTTCACAGCCGGCGCCGGTTTTCGGTCGCCGGCTTTTTTGAACGTGTTCGCTGCCAAAACACTAGCTAGGCTAATGCTCGAAGTCAACCCGTTGCGCTGCGCACTCTGCTTTTTCCTGTCTAATGGGTTTGGAAGCGCCTTTTTTTCAGGGACAATAATTGAATTGTCCACAATTAACTCCTGGCAACATGGTACAATGGGGGTGTAGAAAAGTGAGGTTTTGCGGATGACAACGAAGACAATCAGTTTGGATCAGCCGGTTTTTGACTTGCTTAACCAGGTTCCTGAGGTCCAGCCGGTGATGATCGCGATCGGTTTAGATGGCGTGACTAACCCGCTCATGTTACAAACCGCGGGGCGCTTTATGACCTTGCGTAAAGGCGCGAAAATGAAAGAAATCCCCTTAGTACAACTAATAACGGCGTTACATAACGCCGGATTCGAGGTGGCAGAAGTATGAGTGGAGCTGATCAGATCAAGCATAACGCCGTTTATCGTCAGCAGAAGATCGTGGAGATTTTGAAACTATTGCATAACGGTGGTTCCTTCGAAACGGCCAAGGCGATTTTCGATGAGACGTTTGACCAAGTTGACGTTGCCGAGATTACTTCCGCGGAACGGGAGTTGATCGCCAGCGGTTTGAGCTTGGATTTCTCTCAAATGCTTGTACACCAGGGATTTCACGGATATATTCAGGATGATAATCCTTCGTGAAGGTCATTTTGGAGGTTATTGATAATAAAATTTGAAGTCTGTCGAGGCGTGTGTCGCTGTCTGTGAAAATGGATAGCGTTTTTTGTTAGATTAACATAAATTCTCTTTCATGGAAGTCCTATTTTTTAAACGGACATTGTACTCGATTACTTCCATTGCTTGTTCCTGCGGCTATTTGCATACGTTCCAAGAATGAAGAGTTATCAGAAATTTGTTCGATGGGTAATTCATTTATTGTTCCAATTTTCATATAGTCTATTTTCCCGATTCCGCATCCATAAATATCCCCATCTTCAAATATTGACCAAAGAAGCGTTCCGGCAATACAGCCCAAACAGCTTAATTGTAAATTTTCACCTTGTTCCTCAAAATAAATTGGAATAATATTCTCAAAATCTCTTTTAGCATTATTAACAACACGAGTAAAATCCTTGGCGTAAAAATGTTGATTAGATGCTCGCCCGATATTTGTTATTTCGCCAACCGCAACATTGCTCACACCTAATTGTGCACAATATGCAATTGTATCGTACAGTTTTTTAGTGTCGTTTTGAAAAAGTGTTGTAACACTAACTTGGTGCCCACGAGCTATGCATGATCGAATAAAGTTGGTGGTGCTCTTAAAGGAGCCCTTTACTTGTGTAAAACTATCATGCTCTAGAGGATTGTCATAATATAAGGAAACTTGTACATTTCTGCCGAGTTCTATCAGAGCATTCCCTTTTTTAGGGGCAATTTTGAAACCAGAAGTACTGAATGATATTAAGAAGTTCTTTGATAGCTCATCTATCAATTCATTGAAATGCCTGTATAGAGTCGGCTCACCACCAGACAGTGTAATCAGCGGTACTTTACCTATGAAATGATTTAGGAAATCAACTAACTTGTTGAAGTCTAATTCCTTTGGTTTCAGAATATCCCCCTTATAACAATGCTTACATTTCAAAAAGCACTTATTGGTTAACGAAACATGAAACTCAAGTGGATAGGATTTTCCTTTCTCTCCAGTAATCATAGGAAGCGAGTATGCACAATCTTGCAATGATAAAAAATTTTCATTATTATTCAAAAACTTTGCAATAAACTTTTCGGTTTCATTGGCAGTTAATCCCAAGGAAATCAGTTTACTTCTAAGATTACTACAACTATCAGATTCAAAATAGAGCTCCAGTAAATAGGACTCTACCACATTAAATCTAACAATCTCACCACTAATTAGGGTTCCATAGATTTGCTCCTTATACCAGTGAAATAGTGCAAATTTAGATAAGTCAAAATACATGACACTCCACCTACTCTGCAAAATTATGTACCCCTGAGACCAAATTGGGACACTAAATTCTGTTGCTAATTTTTGTTTTTGATAATTGGCCGAATGATGTTGTACGGTGTTCCACCGGGGCAAGGCATTCCCATCTGTTTACGTGAGCCTTTCTTTTTGCTGTATTTTCTTATTTCACTCAACATATAAATTCCTCCATAATCGGTGCTGGCAAAAGAAGTAATAATTAATACTGTGCTTTAATTCTTTAAAACGACAAGCCTAAATCTTATGTGAAGTGTTCAATGCGGTCTCGGGGCAGTTGCTCAATAAAAAGCAATCTTAATGATAATAAACCACAATTAAACTAACTGTCAATAAATGTTTTGTATATTATGCTAATCAAATAAATTTTAAAATATTAAATCACAGATTATAATAATCCTTTGAAAACCATCAAATAATGTTATTAAACTATGAATTGATTATTGAAAAACAATTAATAATGTGATATATTGTTGCGGTATATTAGACTTAATTGACATATCTAATGCTTAATATTAATTAAAAAAATAATTATTTACGGAGGATAACAGTGAAACTTTTATCAATTAAAATAAAATTCTGGTATTTATTAACACTAGTTGCTACGGTTTTATGGAGTGCAATTTCTGTATTAGTACCGCTGATCAGCGGACGGTTTATCAATGCTGTTACAACTGATCCTCATAATATCTCTGGAATTTATTTTTGGCTGTTTCTGGTGTGTTCAGTACTTCAAGCAACGTTCTCAGCAATCAGTACATTTCTCAGCCTTGATTTAGTCAAACGTGTTAAAAATTTTTTCAGAATCAATGTTGTCCGTTCCTTATTTGCACATCGAAAGTATCAAGAAAAATCATTATCTTCTGCGATTACTGATATTAACGTTAGTAGCTCAACTATTGCTGAACAATACGTCAAGGGTGAAATCGATATTGTCAACTGCATTAGTATGATCATACTTTCATCGGTTGGTCTATTCACAATTAACAAAACACTTTCTGTGGTGATAATTATCATCAGCATAATAATTGTAGTTTTTCCGAAAGTTTTTTCGAAGAAGAGCCAGAAAAACCGCGAAGATCAAATAAACGCTCAAGATATATTAAATAAAAGAACCACTTCATTCGTAAAAGGTATTGAGACGCTTTATAATTTTGGTGCACGAGGCTATTTTAAGAGGCTACTACTAAAAGATAACAGTGCAATTCTTTCCACTGAAGGTAAAGCCAACAACTTTAAAACAGTAACGTACACAGTCAATGCTTTCTTACAAATCACAAAAACATTCGTTATTATCGGACTTGGTGCCTACTTGATTACGAAGAATCAACTCTCTATCGGTGGACTACTAGCGGCGATTCAAATTGCTGCAACTCTTGGTGCACCCATGGAGGTTTTATCAATGTTGCTATACTCACGGCGTGAAGTCGAACCAATTGCAAAACGTGTTCAAGCATATACGACCGAACCAACTACTGAAGCTAAAGTAATAATGGATTCGATTGTAACGGTTAACTTCAATCATTATGGTCAAAAAATTGACGGAAAAGAAGTATTACATGACCTCTCCTTGACTTTTGAAAAGAAGAAAAAGTATTTAATCGTTGGGAAAAGCGGTTCTGGGAAATCAACTTTATTGCGAGCAATTTCAGGTGTAACCGTAGGGGAACAATATGGTGAGCTAGCGATAAATGGCCTTTCTGGAAAATCATTCAAACAAATTAAACTTGTAACACAGTCTCCGGCTATCTTTCAAGCAAGTCTCGCTGATAATTTGTTCTTAGGTGAACGTGTTGATAATCAACGGTTGCAACAAATGATTAACTTTTTAGAATTAAACAATTTAACTGATAGATTTGATCTGATGAATGATAGTATATCTGAAGAAGATCTATCTGGAGGCGAGCGTCAAAGAATTGCATTAGGACGCGCCTTATTGGCAAAACCTGATGTATTATTACTTGACGAGTTTAGTTCAGCACTAGATCCAGATCTTAGCCTAAAATTGGAAAAGCATTTATTGGAACTCCCCTGCATGATTATTTCGGTCTCTCACCATGTTAATCGCGAATTATTTGATCAGTATGATGAAGTTGTGGAAATTGCCAATGGCGTTGTTATCTCTATCACAAATCCGGCGTAACCTATACCCCATTGGAAGCAAGTATTAAATGCCTTTTTGGATAAAGACTCACGATTATAGGAATGATGCTAGGAGCTAAATCATGAAAGCCCAAATCAAGCTTGATTCCTTGTCACACTAGGTATCAGACCGATAAAATTAGATACCAATGTCCGTCAGTTCTGCGCCAATTATTGTGCCAACTTGTGGCGTTAACTGGTTAAACAAATTATTAATCAAGGTAGTAACGCGCGTACTAATTTTTGGCTCGGCTTGAACCATATCGGATAAGCCATCGAGCAATTGTGTTACCGCCAGCGTCAAATCTAATACTGGCAGTAATGTATTCAAATTATGGAAAATATCACCCAATGTTTGGTCATTTGGTTGATGTCGTTGTTGCCACGCCAACAGATCGTAAGCCATCATCGTGATTGCCATATGCGCACAAAGGCCATCGTAATCTTGGAACCGCACGGTAGCTAGACGAAGATATTGCTTAGCTGCCCGAAAATAATTCTCGATCTGCCATCGCCGTGTATAGAGGCCAATGATTTTGGTCGGTGTTAAGGTCGTATCAGTGGTCGCTAGTACTAAATAATCATTGCCTCGATGAGCTTTAGTCACGAAAACTAATTTTATCGGTAACTCAACACCTGACCGTTCAGCCTTAACAATACAACTGTACAGATAGTGTGTGTGCGTTTGCCGGTTTGACCGGCGTAAGTGGCGATACAGATCAGGAATCGTGTATTCTCGGCTCCAATAACGAAAGTAGCTTTTCTTGGTCCGTTTGAGCATACCCACACCGACTAGACCAAGGCGTTTAAGTGCCAGCAGTAGCTTAGATGACGTAAACCAACTATCAAAAAGGACATATTTTGCCTTGATCCCGTTGGCCAGTGCTTGTTTGATTAAGGCCAGGCTAACAGTTGGCATTTCTTGCATAGCTTGAGCCCGTCGCTGTCCAGATAGCGTCCGCCAATCCAGCGTTGACGCTGGTGCCCTAACGCGATTTGAGGCTTTTTTGGATGATAAAACGGCCGTTGTCACTGGTAGGACCAATTGACCGTTACTCCAAGCAATGGTCAGTCCACGAAAGCCAGTCAGATGGCGACTTTTATCGTGGTCAAAGGTGTTCGCCAACAATTCAGTTTGCTTTGCGCTTAGGCGTGGGATCAGTGTATCATCGACGATTAAGGCGCCACTATGGCGTGCATCTAATCGTTTAGTCAAACTAGCAATTACCCGCTGTGCTAGCTGACAGCTTAGGCGTTGCCAATTAATTCGACCGTCATCGAGCATGTTGTAAATCGTGCGCTTAGTGCAAAAAGTCGGTGCTTCGGCACGATAGAGTGTTTGACGCTGGAAAATTGTTTTCAACACCCAAACCAATACAGGGCCTAAAGAAACATCGGAGTGCCGACAATCATTTAGCCGGTGCACCAAGTTGGGTAAATGAACTAACTGACAAAATTGAGAAATAATTTTAAACCGCGCGTTTTATAATTAAGTTAGCCACCCAGCCAAAATGGTAAAAAAAAGACACCAAGACGAAAAATTCAGGTATCATTGAAGTTCCTACAACAAACAATGAAAGAAGTTTTCGTCTTGATGCAAGAACAGTCTATCACACCACGCCCAAAAGGTCACCATTTATCGGAAATCGAACGCGGTCAAATCGCCGCTTGGCACATTGAAGGATGCTCAGCACGGCAAATAGCGATTCGATTAGGCGTCTGCCACCAGACCGTCAATAATGAGCTCAAGCGTGGTCGAGTCACGCAAGTTAAACGCGTTAATAATCAGAAACACTACTTTGAAATTTACAGCCCTGAAGCCGCTCAGAATCGCTATGAAATAAAGCGGCAAAACTGTGGACGTCCATTAAAATTTAGCCAAGTGACGGCCTTCTTAGCCTACTTTGATGATAAGTTCTGCCATGAGGGCTGGTCGCCGGACGCTGCTGTTGGTTATGCCCGTAAGCACCGGTTATTTAAGCCGGCCAAAATGGTCTGTACGAAGACTTTGTACAACTATATCGATGCGCAACTATTGGAGATCCGTAACCTTGATCTGCTGGAAAAAACAAAACGCCGGACGACCCAACACCACTCGCACCAACATCAGCGCCTACTCGGTCGTAGTATTGAAGAACGGCCAAAGCGAGTAGAAACGCGCCACGAGTTTGGTCATTTTGAGATCGATACTGTCATTGGCAAACGTGCTGGTAGCGAGAGTGTCCTATTAACGTTTACCGAACGTAAAACGCGCTATGAGATTGTCCGCTTGATCGAGGGTAAAGACGCCGAATCTGTGGCTTATGCCATGCAAAATATTACGGCTGAATTCGGTGACGTTATGCGGACAGTTACAGCGGATAACGGAACAGAGTTCACCACGCTAACGGCTGCGCTTGAGGGTGTTGCCGAGACTTATTATGCCCACCCTTATAGCTCGGCCGAACGCGCCACTAATGAGGTCCACAATCGTATACTCAGACGTTACTTTCCTAAGGGGCAATCACTCGATCTAGCTACACCCAGTCTGGTCCGTCAAGCTGAATCTCGGCTCAACCATCTCCCGCGCCGCTTACTTAAGTTCTGTACACCAGCTGAAGTATTTCGAAAGGAATTAGCACGTGCGCGCAAAGGCCGAGCCGCCTAATCCTGATCCACCTGGAACTCCCATGAGCCCTTTCGTCTGTGTGCTTTATCGGCACTGGCTAACTTACTATTGCAATTTGCGAATAATTTTAAACCCGCGTTTTTTCGTTTGATCTTGAGGTATACTAGCCATAGCACAAGCACTCCTTGTTGTATTTGTGGTTTAGACGACTCAAGTATACTTCAAGTAGTTGCTTGTGTTTAATTTTGGGTAAAAATAACTTACGGCGACATGGGATTAAGGCTAATATGAACTTTCATGATTTAGCTAGGAGCCTTTGTTGTGCCTCAAGGTTGTCCTCATAGGCTGGACGTTGGTTACTTTTTGAGACGAGTTAGTCTAATTCACATCGCCTTATTTCCGTCCATCTCTGTAGCCCTAGCTGCATAGATCAAAAATCAGGCTAGTAAGTGGACTGCACCAGCCAGTCTCCATTTATTGCAGGCTTACACATTTGCGAAATTTAATGGTGACGATGTCGCTTTGAGTAAAGCTGAGCGTTATTTGAAAGAAATTGATATTGATGTGAGTGACCTTTTTAAGCAGGATATGTAAAGCGTTATCGGAGATTCACATCAATGGAATTATCTATGTGTTTTCCCTGATAAGTCTCAAATGTTTTCTGTTGGTGCGGCTTGCTTTTAGACTGTTTCTACCAGTCCTTGAATCGGTCTGCGAATAACTGAATAAGATTAGGGAGATTTATGTAATCACATTCAAATTGATGAATGTGATTTTTTGATTCCGTTTAACACTTAACTTCTATTTATCGAAAACATATCTTTTCATTTTGTCGTACGGACGTAATAATCACAACTAGTTTTCTTTTACGTGCCAATCCTTATCTTCAATGACTTCATCGCGTGTTGCTAACATTGCCGCGAGCATCTTCTTTTGTCGTGGCTTCATCTCTGATTTGTTGACCAAAGTATCTAATAAGACGGTGCCTGTTGCTTTATCGGCTTCACGTGTCGTTGCGATTGTTGAGCTGAATTGATGCGTCAACGCGTTAAACGATCTTTGATAATTATATTCTCGTGGCTTCAGAACGAGTTTAACTTCTTCTGCGTCGTTAAGGAGATCCAACCAGTCCTGCGAAGCTTGCCATTCACTTCTAGGAATATTAGTTTGTTTCGGCCGATCCAATAGGGTGAGGTAATGGTCGATCACGCCGAGGACTAACCACATGTTATCTGCACATTCTAAGAACTTAACCGCAATATCTTCCGCATAATCATTTTTGAAACGAACTTCATAGCGATTCTTGATGGCTTCATCTTCGGGCAACTGATTATATTTATTCGCCTGCTCCTGATCTTTTTCATAAAAGACAATACGAAGGTTTGATTTTGGTGTGCCGAAGTAAATAGTTTCGCCAGCGGTGTAGGCAATGTCATCATTATCATCACTTGGCGTAAATCCAGAGAAGTTGCCACTATATTTTTTAAACTGACTACTGAAATTTCCTTGTTTAACACGTTTGATCACATCGGGGATATTAAGGATCGGCAGATAATCATTGATGGCGATATCGATCCGTTTGAAAACACCGTTGTTGTGCAAGCAGACCGCGAAGAAACTCGTCCATTCTAAACCATCTTCACCGAATACTTGCTCATATTCGCGACAACCTTGTCCAGTTAGCTCAATAATCACACCTTGTGAGGCTTTATTTGGATCAGATAACACTCTGATACTCCCATAACTAAGTATCTGTGGATAGAAAGGCATTCCATATTCTTCGGCGACAAAGAATTTCGGTCGCAAATTTAAAATCTTCTTGATCACTTCGTCCGGCTGTAGATTATTAAAGCGAACTTTGATGTAGTCAAAGATTGAGTCTAGTGGGTTACCATGATTGATCAACCAGGGCATGAACTGTGTGATTTTTTTTAAGACCTCTCCAGTTGGTAGGCGAGTGCCTTTTTCGTAACGGGATAATGTTGAACGTTCAATATTAAGAATATCTGCTAAAGCCTGTTGTGAAAGGCGGTTGCGTTTACGATAGGTTTTTAGTGCTTGATTCAGGGGGATATTTTCGAGTTCTCTCATTGTTGGCACTTCGCTTTCTTTGATTTTTTAGCTTTGCTTGACACATTTTTTAATTGTTTTTGTGACAGCGATTAACGTTGATATAACGGTATTTATACGTCAATTTTACTTGCTTTTCTTGATTTCAACCCCCGTGTTACAGTTGGGGGTTGAAGGCGGCGGCATTCGCCGCCGAGTCGCTAACGCTCCCGAAAATGATACATTTCCGTCCACTACACCGACACGTGCCTTAAGCTACCGCCGGCACTGTCCGCAGGATACCTGCTCCCGTCTGTGTTACGCGCCACTAGCTTTTTTCTTGGCCGTCCACTTTTCTTAAGCCAGTGATTTTGATTTGAAAGAAGTTATCGACTTCTTTTCTAGTCGGATCAGGGAGGATAGAAAAAGGATTAAACTCAGCGCCGATCAAGGTCACTTCATCTCCGAAAACAAAGTTGCCTTCTAATCTACCAACGAGGGTGACGATCACGGCACCATGAAAGTTCTGACTATATAATTCAATTCGTGTTGACTCAACTTCATCTGGGTCGATGTCACCAGTCAAATCTTCAGGGTGATACTCGGTAAGCACTTTCTGAAATTCTATTCTTCCAAGCGTTTCATCAATCTCTGGATAAAACTTTTTTGGATCAATCCCAAAGGTGGTTGTCATTAGCTTTCCTCCGTAAACTTGAGATCATTGGCAATGATGATCAATAGCGATTTAGCTTTATAGCAAGTATCGCCGTCTTCGCTTTGATAACGATCAATCAATGATCTAACTTGTATTGTTGGATTGACAAGTTCACACGGCTTATCAAAGTTGAGATCACTAATTTTATTCGCGCGATTTGAGATAAAAACGTGAGTGGCACCTGCTTGTACTTCTGATCCGAGTTCGTAACATCGATATTTTAAAATTTTGATTGATCGTCCGCGTTCAGACTGATTATCGTATTGATCTAATGCTGGGGTGGCATTGCGAAAAGTGAGTTTTCCCAATGTTTTTTCAACATTAAATTTTACCGTATCAAAATCCATAACCTCGCTTCTTTCTTGCTCTGAATTGATGAATCGCTCCGCTCATATCATCGCGCTTCGTCTATGTAGATGGATCTTATTCATAGATGTAGGTGTCTTAACCGATCAACCGTTTCAACGGTATAGCATGCAGTTTTTTATACAGCACGGCCAGTGTGTGTACTAAACACCCTGAACTCTACGTTTTTCTTAATGGTACTCGCAACCCGCGGCGAATGCGTCTTGACTAATTCTCAGTATCGACTAGAATGATAGTGTCAGTTATTATCCTAGGTGTTTGAGTCGTCAATTCGGCTTAAATGCCTTTTTTATTTAGTTGTCAAAGATCGATTGAGACTAAGGACTTACCGTCTCAGCTCAACAATTGAACGCTGGCGATCAACCGCTGAATCAAACGATAATTAAGATAGGTGTTGCTTGCATTGCTCGCCTCGACAGCGCTTTGCTTATTTTTAGAACTCGTGTGCTTTACAATACTGATCTAATGTTGCTTTGTCATACCGCTCAATATTTTCTAGAGACACTCTAGGAATATTGAGTTTTTTAAAACTGGTCACGGAAATGCTTAGGTAATCTGCCGCTTGTTTCTGGTTCAGGTACTGCGGATAAGCTTGTTGCTGGATCAAAGCTTGGAACGCTTGTTGTGCTGATTTGATGAACATCAAACTAATTTCTGCTTGTACTTCATCTGGAAGTGCAAATTTCATCTCGCTGGCCATTTGGATCATCCCCCCTGTGTGTATAAATTAATACTTTTAGTATTAACAAATAATCCCTGATGTATCGGTTAATTCACTTTAAAATAACACGATTATTAACATTTTTATTTTACATCGGGATAATAAAGATTGTCAAGCAAAATAACTCATTTCTTAATACGATCATTATTTTCTGTTTTGTATGATTAAACAGAATGCTATGCTATAATAGTCAATAATTAACACGTTACGTTTGTAGGAAGGAGGATACTAATGAACGTTGATAAGATTGAGGTAGGTAATCGCATTCGTGCCATTCGTGAGAAACTCAATTACAGTATGAACGACTTTAGCATTTTGATTGATTCAAAGAAGAGTACAGTAAATAGTTGGGAACGTGGGCTAGCAATTCCAAAAGAGAATATGCTAAAGAAAATTGCACTTTTAGGGAAAGTTTCGATAGACGAGATTCTCTATGGATCTCCAAAGGAATATATTAAGAAACTAGTAGGATTGCATTTTCCCAACGTTGAACTAACGAGCAAACAATACAGGGAACTTACAGAAGCGATAATCTCCAATGATTTTAGTTATGAAAATGATTTGTATACCGTTTTACAAATCACTAAATATATTGAGACATTAAATTCAAAGGTTGAACCGATTTTTTATTTGAAGACTAGTTTGCACAGCACTTATATTTCTATGTCCAGATATGAAAAACAGATAGATTATTTTTTATCAGTTGATGTTAAACGAAATATTGTTCATATTATGCCCTTTACATTTCAACCATTTGATCTTAATTTGTTTATCAAATTAATTACAACTGATCCTGCAATAGTTGAAGCCTTCAATGAACATTTACCAGACATAAATGTGAATATGAAGGCACCACTTCATCTGATTGCTTATGATATGACGAAAAATAGTCGGATGAATGAACGTTTTTTCTTTTTTAATACAACGACCAAAAAGTACGATTGCTTAAAAGAGGCAGAAGAACTTGAAGAACACTTTGGTGAGGAACTACCTCTGAGCTTTCTGTTTCAAAAAGAGATTCTTAAAGAGATATGGTTTCAACAAGCGGGTTTCTCGAGATTAACATCAATGACGCTTGATACAAAGAAATTCATCGAAGAAAATAAATTATGATTTAATTTTTTTGAAACGTTATTAAACCTACCTTTCTATACATAGCACGCCTCGACAGCGCTTTAGCTATGGAAGGTTGATAGATATGGCATCATATAAGCAATATGAAACGAAGCAAGGTAAAAAGCTCTGGAAATTTGATATTTATTTAGGAACTGATCTGCAAACTGGGAAACCTAAGCATACTGTTCGCAGAGGTTTCAACACAAAAAAAGAAGCCTCGCTTGCGGCGTCTAGATTGGAATTAGAGGCCTCGCGTGGCGCTATCGTGAAAGATAACAATATTAGTTTTCAGACGGTCTATGAGCAATGGTATCAAGCCTATGTAAATACGGTCGGTGAGAGTACTTGGAATAGAACGGCGGGTATGTTTGATAATCATATCTTACCGGCCTTAGGGAAATATCGAATCAGAACAATCACAATTGCACAAATACAAAGGGCAGTCAATGATTGGTTTAAAATTGCGGCGCGCAACTACAAGCGTTGGTACAATTATGTCGTCGATGTTTTCGAATTTGCCATCAAGCATGGCTATCTTGAAAAGAATGTTGCCAAACTGATTACAGTACCAAAGAAACGTGAGTCTGCAGGAGATAAGTTTGAAAATTTCTGGGACAAAGACCAGTTGGCTGAATTTTTTAGTTATCTTGATCCAACGTTGGAAATGGAGAAGTACACCTTATTTAGAGTATACGCCTTCTGTGGCGTGCGTCGTGGCGAAGCTCTAGCGTTGACATGGAATGATATCTCATTTAAAGACAGTACGATGCGGATCAATAAGACGCTGACACAAGGCGAAAAGGGTAGACAGATCATTCAGGCGCCGAAGACGAGAAATTCAAGGCGTACCATTGATTTAGATCCTAAAACGCTCAATGATCTTAAAGAATGGAAGACGATTCAGAAACGTAAATATTTGATGTTAGGATTTAACACACTCCAGCCTAATCAATTGATCTTTGCAAATAACAAAAATGGTTATAAGTCTTTGAATACACCGGCAAAGTGGCTTAAGTCAATTCGGGTCGCACATAACTTGACCAAAGTGACTGTGCATGGTTTTAGGCATTCGCATTGTTCGGCGCTATTTTCTGCAGGTGCAACGATCAAGGAAGTTCAGATGAGACTCGGTCATGCGGATGTGGCAACGACGTTAAATATTTATACGCACGTCACCAAAAATCAAAATAAAGAGGTCGCAAATAAGTTAGCGCATTATCTTGATTTCTGATTTCGTGACGGTCAAATTGACGGTCATCTGGTGGTGATTTCTGAGAATCAATGATATCGAGGGGGAACAAAAAACCAGCAACCACGGCGTTTTAACGCTGCGTGATTACTGGTTAATATCAGTAAATGGGTGGCCAGGGGATTGAACCCGATGGAGATCCAACATTTGTGTAACGTTCATGCCGCGGTTTTCAAGGGCAAAATCACGGACGACCAGACAGAAACACCGGATCAAGAACAACCAGGTCATCCGGTCCAAGTTTTGAAATTGGAGAACTTGATCATCGGGTCATTGCTCAAGGATGAATTGTTGCCTTGTTTGAAGAAGTGGCAACAATCCGGGACGGATGAACTGTATTTAGAACGGATGCGCCGGGCTTTGGCGGATTTAGCGACGATCGACCGTCATTATACGCGCAAAGAAAACTTGATTTTCCCATTGATGGATAAGTATGGAATCACTGCGCCGCCGAAGGTCATGTGGGGCGTGGATGATCAGATCCGGGACTTGATCAAGCAAGCGAATCAGTTGGTCAACGCGGCGCCATTGCCGGATAAATATGTTATTGAACAGGCGATCGAAGCGGCCAACAAAGAAATCAAAGAGATGATCTTCAAGGAAGAAGAAATCATGGTGCCCATGGTCAATGAGGTCTTCACCGTGGCGGACTGGGGGTTGATCGCGGCCGAAAGTGATCCGATCGGCTACACCTTGATCGCGCCACCATTGCCTTGGCGACCGACCGCGGCGCAGCTGGCCACGGCCACACCTCAAGTGGATTCGAAGATTGCGAATGAATTGAATGAGATGGCGCAAGCGCTGGCTGCGCAAACGAATCCCAACCGGCCCAAGATCGATCCGCAGGTCAAAAATTACAAGGTCAATGAATTTAAAACGCAGATCGGCGCCCCGACACAAGCAGCAGCGCCAACCGCGACCACGCCACCGACACCACCAACCACGGCACCTGTGGCCGCTCCGGCCCCGGCGCCATCAGCGTCATCAGCATCAACCGGGCCAACCGCTGGCGCCCGTGATCTAAGCGGCGATTATCAACCGACGCATTTATTGTTGAGCGCCCAAGGTTTCGCCCAAGTCGCTTTCAACAATGGCACCTTGGATCTGGCCCAGTTGACGGGGATTTTCAAAGTGCTCCCGCTTGATCTGACCTTTGTGGACGCAAATGACCAGGTCGCTTGGTTCTCCGATGATGGCGATCGGGTTTTCCCGCGGACTAAAGCAGTGGTGGGCCGGGCAGTGGTCAATTGCCATCCGCCAAAAAGCGCCGATCGGGTTTTGAAAATTCTTTCAGATTTCCACGACGGTGTGCGGGATCATGCCGATTTCTGGATCGATTTCCGTGGTCGCCGGGTCTATATTCGCTATTTTGCCGTTCATGATGAGCAAGGGCAATACGCCGGGTGCTTAGAAGTGACCCAAGATATTACCAAAATCCAACAATTGACCGGACAAAAACGTTTGGAAGATGAAGCGGCACCGACTTCCGATGCTGCGTCAGTTAGCGCTGATCCCGCCGCGGCCGATCCGGCTGCCGCGGCGGACACAGACGCCCAGGCAGGTGGGAATGACTGAGGCGCTGGTTTTGACAACCGGCCAACTTGAGCTTCGCGTCTATCAAGGCGATCTGACCCAGGTTCATGCGGACGCGATCGTAAACGCGGCCAATCCGGCGATGAATCCAGGCGGTGGGGTCGACGGCGCCATTAATTTGGCGGCGGGTCCGCGGCTAGCGCCTTTGCAGCGCAGTTTAGGGCCCTTGGCTGTTGGTGCGGCGGTGCTAACGCCAGGCTTCGACTTACCGGCGAAATTCATCATTCATACAGTTGGCCCGATTTATCGTCCAGAGGCCCATGCCCGTGTCAGTCAGCAGTTGCAACAATGTTATCAGAGCTGTCTGGACTTAGCCGCGGCCCAAGAACTGACCAGCATCGCTTTCCCCGCGATCAGTACAGGGGTCTATGGCTTTCCCATCGGGCTGAGCCTCCCCCTAGTTGCCAGCGTTTTGCGGACTTTTGGCCGCCAGCCTAGTTCCATCCGCCGCGTCGATTTGGTTTGTTTCAAGACCGCCGCGGCCGCCAGTTATCAAGAATACTTCGCCGTTGATTTTGGTGAAACGATTTTTCGCTGAGGGCCAATCATGACGGCTTGCCGCCAGCAGTTATTCCAGCAGTTATTGCACCAGTTATTCAACTAAGTTATCCCACCAGTCATTCAACCAGTTATTGAAAAAATCGACCTGTCCCATTTGCGGGAACAGGTCGATTTTGTGTGGTCCAGTTATCAGAATTTTCCGAACTAAAAGCGACATACTTAAGTTTTAGTGAGCTTGGATCACCCGCAGATCGATCGTAATCGCCGTGAATGGATGCGCGGCCAAAGCGGCTTTTTGGTCGGCGGAGGCTTGCCATTCCAATGGCGACATTTGCATCAAATCAGCAAAAGCCGCCGCGTCTGGAAGTTGGTAGGTGTAAGTCAAGCGGGTTTGCTGGTCAATGGTCATTTCTTGGGCCAAATGGTCGAGCACGCGCTGATTGGAATAGGCGATCTTGTCGTCGGGTAGGAAATGCTGGCGCAATTCTTGCAGATAGTGGGCCTCGGGAATGACTTTCAGCAGGTGACCGTCGGGACGCAACACCCGCTGAAATTCCCGATAGTGGGATGGCGAGAAAATATTGAGAATCGTGCTGGTTTGCTGAGCGGCGAAAGGCAAGTTGGTCAGATCCGCCACACACCAGAAAGCGTTCGCCAACGGTTGTCCCGTCGCCAAATAAACGCCGTCCTTGCTAATATCAAAACCAATCTTAGCTTCACTGGCTGGGCGGGCCTGCCCCAGCTGCGCCAGAAAACCACCTTCACCACAGCCCACATCAATGGTCAACGGATTGCTTGCCGGTAACCAACCCTGCAAGAGCGCCACCAAAGGCTGGAAAATCCCGCGCTGGATCATACGTCCCCGAGCGCTGAGCATGTCCGTGTCATAGTCGGTTTTGATTTGATGGGGTAAGAAATATAAAGTGCCCTTCTTGGAAAGGTCGAAAGCATGCCCATTGACACAGGTCAAACCAGCCGCGGCACTGGTTAAGCCCTCCTGGCACAGCGGACATCTAAAATAGTGAGCATTATTTTGGAGAAACAATTGAGCGCGTTGACTTTTTTTCATAATCGTCACTTTCTTGAAACATTTTTTGAAATTGATCCGTTTTAGCGGTTGGGACATTTTGCATGCTCTTTCTAAACTTTGGCGAAGATGCGATCACCACTGAGATAGCGGCCTTCAAGACGGCGATTAAATACGCCAACCAAAATTAATCAGAGAGATAGGAGATAAATGGACGCATCAAACCAACCTAATTATTTATTGTTGAGTGTTGCAATTCTTCAAATTTCGGAAGTAAGAATCGCGATTATCGAGAAATTTTAAGGCCATTCGCAAAATGTTAAAAAAACATTTTGCATGCTAGGAACATCTTTATCCGCTTTGAAACATTTTTTGGTGAGACCGGGCAGATCGGTAGAAATCGCCATAGCTTATCAGACAGACTGCACTGGTGTCGCCAATGTAAAGCTTGTAATCACTAACCACGGTCGTCAATTGTGTGGTTCCCCATCCATTGACTATAGCTTGCCAGATGGCGTGAGTGCTCAAACGACTGTTAAAACGTTGAGCGGCTGGAGCGGAGAAATTCGGGGTGAGATCGCCGTGAAATGGTTGAGAGTGCGAGCCGACCTGGGTAGCTAAGCGGAAGAAGCTAGGTTGGCGAACACGTTTGGCGGCTTTGCCGCTTAGGACAAGGCCTGATTTTGAGACAAGCCGCGCACTTTGCGGATTGGCTCAAAACAGTGCCCACAGCGAGCTCACCCCGAATTTCGCAGCGCAAGCTGCGAACAATTTACTTTTAACACTCAACGCAAGCAACAGCTTTCTTTGCCGCCGCAGATATGCTAAAGTTTATTTTAGCATTTTTGGTGGCGGTCCGCGATGGTCCGTTGCCAATTGCGCCAAGAAGTCAGGTTGGAGGAATCAAGATGGTAACAATTGAACGCATCGCCCAGTTCGTAGCGACCCAAGCAGCTGGCGATCATTCGGGACACGATTTGGCCCATATTCATCGTGTTGTGAACTTAAGCGATTATTTAGTCGGTTTTTATCCTGATGTTGACCAAACCGTGGTGTTGGCGGCGGCCTGGACCCATGATGTGTTGGACGAGAAACTGGTGTCCGATTCAGCACAATTGCAGCAATTGCGCCAGGCGTTGACCGCTTGTTATCACGCGGCTGGTTTAAGCTCAGATCAAGTGACGGCGGTTTACGCGATCATTGACCATATGTCTTACGCGAAAAATCTCCGGAATCATTGGACTTTGACGTTGGCGGGCCAATTGGTCCAAGACGCTGACCGTTTGGACGCGATCGGTGCGGTGGGCATCGGCCGGGCCTTCTATTATGGCGCCAGCACGGGGGCGCCAATGTTCGACCCAGCACTACCACCGCGGGAAAATTTGGATCACACGGCTTATCGCCAAGTTACGCCGGTGATCAACCATTTCTACGAGAAACTTTTCCGATTAGGCGATTTAATGAACACGCCAGAAGCCAAGCGGATCGCCCAAGAACGCACGGCGGTCATGCGCCAATTCGTCGCCGAATTCAAGGCGGAGTGGCAGTTTGGTGCTTCCCAGGATAATTAAGTTGCGCGGGGCCAGCCCTGCTGTACTACATTTAGTGGGTCGAAGTTATTTTAAACACAAGAGAGTGTATTTTTCTGCTTGAAAAAAGGGCGTAGCTTTTGTATGATAGATAAGGTGTTTTTGACGCGATGGTCAGCAGGCTGGTCATCAATTCTCATTGGCCGTCAAAAATAAGGATCGCCTGACTCGCGACGGTCAAGTCTAAAAAGAATGGAAAGAATGTGATGACAGTTTTAGTACTTAGTGGGGCCATTGGAGCCGGCAAATCATCATTAACAGGATTGATTGCGAAACGTTTGGGAACTGAAGCTTTTTATGAGAGTGTGGATGACAATCCGGTCTTGCCATTATTCTACGAAGATCCTAATAAATATGCCTTTCTCTTGCAGATCTACTTCTTGAATACCCGTTTCCACAGTATCAAACGGGCCTTGGCGGCGGACAATAATGTTCTGGACCGCTCGATCTACGAAGATGCGTTGTTCTTCCAAATGAACGCGGATATGGGGCGGGCGAACCAAACCGAAGTCAAGATCTACAAGGATCTGTTGGCGAACATGATGGAAGAAATCAAAGGAATGCCCAAGAAGAATCCCGATTTATTGATCCATATCGACGTGTCTTACGAGACCATGTTGAAGCGGATCACCAAGCGGGGCCGGTCTTACGAACAAGTCACCACAGATCCTTCCTTGGTCAAGTACTATCACACCTTGCTGGATTATTACGAGCCTTGGTATGAGAATTATAACTACTCACCTAAGATCCGCATTGACGGTGACAAGTACGATTTCGTGGAGAACGAACAGGATCGCGTCATCGTCCTGGACCAAATCGAAGCGAAGTTACGGGAAATGGGTAAAATTTAATTGAAAAATCGAGTTTGCATCAGCGAACACCGTGATCCCAACTCAATCAAAATCGAGAATCCCAGCGCAACTCAGCGCTAAAGGAACGACAGCCGGCAAATTAGGCTGTCGTTTTTTGATATAAGCGAATGATGAAGATAGTGAATGATGAAAATATAAAATTATAAAAACATCCCGGAAAGGCGTCAACGCAGCTTGAAAAGTTGAAAATAACTGCCCCGAAATCCCAGAAAAATATGTTCCAGTGTTGCCCTCTAAAACAATTGAAGCGAACGATTTGATGAAGTGCTTCTGCAAGCGAGCGGTCAAACAATTGCCCGTTTTTGAGGGGTACTGCAATATCAACGGATGCAGATTTGTAGGTCAGTAAATCTCGGATAATGCCGGCAACTTTATCTCACTTACCTAAGCGGTCTTGGGTTGGAAACTGACCGATCAAGTTGATTCAACGAGAGCTCGCCTTAGTTCATCAGACAGACTGTGCTGGTGTCACCAATTTAAAGCTGGTGACCACTAACCACGGTTGTCAATTGCGTGGTTCCCCATCAATTGGCCATAGCTTACCAGCTGGCGTGAGTGCTCAAACGGCTGTTATAACGTTGAGCGGCTGGAGCGGAGAAATTCGGGGTGAGATTGCCGTGAAATTGTCCTTGGCGGCTTTGCCGCTTAGGACAAGGCCTGATTTTGAGACAAGCCGCGTACTTTGCGGATTGGCTCAAAACAGCGCCCACAGCGAGCTCACCCCGAATTTCGCAGCGCAAGCTGCGGCCAAGCTACTTTTTTTGCTAGGCTAATGCTCAGGAGCTACCCGGGTCGGCTCGCACTCGAAACGTGCTCCACACAACTGACTTCTGCGCTTAACTACGCACTTGTTCCGGAAGCAAAGGACGCTTCCAAAACAAGAGCTAGGTTAATGCTCAAAGTCAACCCGTTGTGTTCCGCACTCTGGTCCAATTTTGACAGGAAAGCGGGTGATTTTCGCCGCAGTTGACGAGTCAGCGCTTCCTTCGCCGCGGTTACATGGTACAATAAACAGGTAGACAGCCGTAAATCGGCTAATAAAATGATCCGAGAAAGGTGCGATGATTTGATGGCTTTTAAGCAAGATTTTCTCTGGGGTGGCGCGACTGCGGCTAACCAGTACGAGGGCGCCTATTTGACAGACGGCAAGGGGTTGAACACTTCCGACGTGATGACCGTGGGCTCCGCGACGAAATCGCGTTCCATCACTTGGCGTAATCCAACGACCGGCGAGACCGGTAGTAACCCAGCAGGTTGGGGCGGTCCGACCCGTGTCGTCCCTGAAGGAACCGTACCTGCGGATGTGGCCGGGTATTATTATCCTAGTCATGAAGGCACCGATTTCTACCATCATTACCAAGAAGATATTGCCCTGATGGGTGAGATGGGCTTCAAGACTTTCCGGCTCAGCATGAACTGGGCGCGAATTTTCCCAACCGGTGAAGAAACGCAACCTAATCAAGCCGGTCTTGATTTCTACGATCGGGTTTTTGACGAGTGTAAGAAGTACAATATTGAACCTTTGGTGACCTTATCCCATTATGAAACGCCGCTAGCTTTGGCAATCAACTATAATGGTTGGGCCAGCCGCAAATTGATTGGCTTTTTCGAAAATTATGCTACAACTGTAATCAAGCATTATCAAGGTAAAGTGAAGTATTGGTTGACCTTTAATGAAATCAACTGTATGGAATTCGCGCCATTCGTTGCTGGTGGCGTGATCGACGGCACACCGCAAAATAAGGCGCAAGCGGCTCATAATCAGTTGGTTGCCAGCGCCAAGGTGGTTAAGGCCGCGCACGCGATCGATCCGACGATCCAAATCGGCCAAATGCTGGCTTACGGACCTTTGTACGCCTACACGTGTGATCCGGAAGATCAGATCAAAGTGATGGAAGGCATGCAACAATCCTTGTTTTATTCTGACGTGCAAACCGGCGGCCATTACCCTGAATATCAGTGGAAACGCTATGAGCGCCAAGGTATCACCTTGGATGATCGTCCGGAGGATTATGACCTGTTGGCGCAGTACCCAGCTGACTTCTTAAGCTTCTCTTGCTACGGGTCCAACGTGGTCACCACGCATGAGGAAACCGCGAAAAGCGATGGTAATCTCGGCCAAGGTGGGATCAAGAATCCTTATTTGGAAACCAACGCTTGGGGTTGGGCGACTGACCCAGAAGTTCTGCGCTTAGCATTGAATACCTTGACGGATCGTTACCACAAGCCATTATGGATCGTGGAAAACGGGATTGGTTGGGCCGATGAGATCGCCGCAGATGGCAAAGTCCACGACGACTATCGGATCAAATATCTCCAAGCGAATATTGGCTCAATGAAACGGGCCGTTGACCTAGATGGCGTTGACCTGATGGGGTACACCATGTGGGGCTGTATCGACTTGGTTTCCGCCGGGACTGGTGAAATGAAGAAACGTTATGGTTTTGTTTACGTCGATCGCGACGACGCTGGTCACGGAACATTGAACCGGATGCCGAAGGATTCCTTCTACTGGTACAAGAAAGTCATCGCCAACAATGGGGCCGATCTGGCCAACTAACGCCAATTTTTTCGACAGAAAAATAACCCAACTTTACAACAGAAAAATAACCTAACTTAACAACAGAAAAATAGCCCAACTTAACGCTGGGTCCAAACGACGCGCGCTCATCGACTTAGATGTGGCGCGCGTTTTGGTAACGCTGGCGAATCGCTTAATCTTTTCCTAATGAACGTTAGCTTTTTTTAAGTAAATTTTGATGGTTGATCGCTTTCAAATCTCGGCGCCTGTGTCATAATGGAGGTATTCCAAGAGATAAACAGGTGATAAGATGATCACATTAAAAAATAAAACGATGACCGCCCAAATCAATGAAGTTGGCGCTCAGATCAGTCGTTTGGCGCGCTTTGATCAAGCCAAACCGCTGGTCGATCAGCAGAGCGCGGCGGTACTTTTCCCAGCGATCGGTCGTTCTTTTGGTGACAGCTATGATTATGGCAACCAAACCTACGTAATGCCGCAACAAGGGTTCGCCAAGGATGCCCGCTGGCAGGTGTACAGCCAAACTGAGACGCAGGTTACCTTTGAACTGACCGATAACGACAACCTACGCAAAAATTATCCTTTCTATTTCCGCTTTCTGGCGACTTTTCAATTACTGACCGCGGGAATCAAAGTTCAGTATCATTTGATGAACATGGGGAATGTGACCATGGCCTTCTCCTTAGGTACGGAGCTGACCTGTCATTTGGCGAGCGCTGATTGGCATGATTGCCAATTGATCTTGGCGCCGGAAAAGGCCCTGACCTTGGTGCGCGAGCTAGACCAAGACGCCTTTCGCACCGGCGCGATCCAGCCCAACCGCTATTTTCACCGCGGCAAATTGGCGCTGCAAACACCAGAAGTCGCGGAGCAACTGTTGATTCTGACCAACCGGGATATGCAGGCGTTGCGATTGACCAGTCCCACGCAACACCAACAACTGACGCTACGAACCGATGATTTTCCATATTACGCGGTGCAGATCTCGCCAGCGCGGCAAACCATCAGTTTCGGTTTGTGGAATGGATTGCCTGACAAGCGCGGTCTCCGCTCTGATTTATTGCGCAAGGAAGGAAACTTGACCCTACCGGCGCGCGATCAGCTGGTGCTGGGATACACCATCGAACTAAGTTAACCTCACCGTAATTCTGAGAAAAAAACCTAACCATCGCTGAGACCGCAACTGGCCTAGGCGGTGGTTTTTTTGTTTCTGCTTGATTGCAGGTTTGGGTGGGTGTTGCGCGTGAGCGCAACCGGCTGGGACTGCTGATGCGGACTGGAACGTGGTGGGCATCGTTTGAAGCCAATTCCAAAAGCGGGAATTGTCTTCAAATCGAGCCTTGTCCTAAGCGGCAAAGCCGCCAAGGACAATTTCACCACTGAGCCGCGCAGTCCCAGCCGGTTGCTAGGCAGAATTGAGCTCATCTGCAATCGAAGCGAAGGATTTGACAAAGCGCTTTTGCAAGATTGAGGTCAAAACAATCGCCCTTTTTTGGTGGTACGGCAACATCAACGGATTCCAAAAGCTCTGTGCTTAATTGCAGGTATGCTGGGTATAGATGTGGACGCAACCGGCTGGGACTGCTGATGCGGACTGGAACGTGGTGGGCGTCGTTTGAAGCCAATCCGCAAAGTGCGCGGCTTGTCTTCAAATCGAGCCTTGTCCTAAGCGGCAAAGCCGCCAAGGACAATTTCACCACTGAGCCGCGCAGTCCCAGCCGGTTGCTAGGCAGAATTGAGCTTATCTGTAATCGAGGCGAAGGATTTGACGGAGTGATTTTGCGAGCTAGAGAACAAACAATTGCCCACTTTTGAGGTGGTACGGCGATGCTAACTGATTCGGATTTGTTGGTTGGGATAGTTTGCATTGGTTGAACATCTTTACCTGTTTCCTAAACAATCCATGGGTGGGAAACCGACTGATTCAGTTGATTCGCTGAGACTAGGTTTGTTCATCAGGCAGTCTGTGCCGGTGTCACCAATTTAAAGCTGATGATCACTAGCCATGGCCGTCAATTGCGTGGATTCACATCAATTGACCATGGCTCGCTGGTCGGCGTGAGTGCTCAAACGGCTGTTATAACGTTGAGCGGCTGGAGCGGAGAAATTCGGGGTGAGATCGCCGTGAAATTGTCCTTGGCGGCTCTGCCGCCTAGGACAAGGCTCAGCTTTGAGATTTTCGGCGCTCTTCCGAAAAGCTCAAAGTGACGCCCACAGCGAGCTCACCCCGAATTTCGCAGCGCAAGCCGTGGACATCATTGAAACGTGTTCGCCGGCCTAGCTTCTTCCGCTTAGCCTAGCAACTATTCTGGAGGCATAGACCGGCCTCCAAAATAGTTGCTAGGCTAATGCTCAGAAGCTGCCCAGGTCGGCTCACACTCTGGCGTTGGTGAGCTGTTTATCCGTCTGGCGGAAGGTCGGGCTGGGAGTGAGTCAGCCGAGATATTATTGTTGGCGATTTATCGCCTACAATAAGGCCGAGTTTTGAGATTTTCGGTGGGTTTCCGAAAAGCTCAAAATCGTGCCCGCCGCGTTCCACCACCCCCAGCCCGACCTGGAGCCCCACCACATCTGCACTCCACCAACGCCACGCGCAGCGCAAGCTGCGGCCAATCTACTTTTACCAGCAAACGCAAATGATCATTTGCTAAAAATCGCCGACCAAGCAAAGCCACTGCCATCCGCGACCCGCGCTGGTCTTTCTTTTTTACAAGCGGTATAATACTTAGGAATGGAGGCTGCTTATGATTACATTAAAATCTGCGCGTGAAATTGAAGGAATGCGGCGTTCCGGCGAGTTGTTGGCTGGAGTTCACTTGGGCTTGCGCAAGCTCATTAAGCCAGGTATTTCCGCTTATGATATTGAAAAATTTGCTGATGAATATATTACCAGTCGTGGTGGTCACCCTTCTGAGAAGGGTTTTGAAGGCTACAAATACGCGACTTGTGTGGACGTCAATGATGAGGTCGCACATGGGACACCGCGGAAGGATCTTTACCTGAAAGAGGGGGATCTGGTCAAGGTCGACATGACGGTCAATTTGGATGGCTACGAAAGCGATTCTTGCTGGAGTTACGCGGTGGGTGAAGTCAGTCAATCGACGAAAGACCTGATGGAAGTGACCAAGCAGGCCTTGTACTTGGGCATCGCTGAATCCGTCGCCGGCAATCGCTTGGGTGATATTGGTTACGCGATCCAGACGTACACGGAAGATGTCCACGGATACGGCGATGTTCGTGAACTGATCGGCCACGGCATCCAACCAACGATGCACGAACAACCGAATGTGCCTCATTATGGCGAACCTGGAAAAGGCTTGCGACTGAAAAACGGAATGACGATCACGATCGAGCCGATGATCAATGAAGGTACTTGGCAGATCGCGGCTAAGGAAGTCAATGATCCCAATGATTCTTGGGAATATTATGTGACGGCGGACGGCAGTTGGTCGGCGCAATACGAACATACTTTGGCGATCACGCCAGATGGTCCGCAAATTCTGACTTCACAGGATCCTGAAGAGGATGCCCATTACCTGAAATTAGCTCAAGAAATCCTGGCTCGAGGCATCAAAGACTAGAGTGCGGAGCGCAACGGTTTGACTTCGAGCATTAGCCTAGAAATGGATGGCGACGCGCCGGTTCAGCTCAGTTTGCGCTGAAGCGGGCGTTTTTGTATACTTAGTCATTAGTGCTGGTGGCTTTAGCGACGACGTTAAGGCCGCGACCGGGGCGCTGGCGGCAATCGTTGTTCGCCGAATTGGCGGTAGTGGCGTTAGCGTGCTGGTGGCCCCAAGCGACCGTGGCGCGGGGGTGTCAATGATTCTAGCGCCAAACGGTTCGAGTCTCACCGATTATGGCCGTGGTTTTGGTGGCGGTCATGAGCGGCGGTTCAAGTACGAATTCCAGTCGGAGGGGAAAAATGAAAGTGGAAACGACGACTGAGGTACCTTTATTTCATCAAGCATTACCGTGGTACCGCAAATTGTTTGTTTTTATTCAGCGAATTGTTGCGCGGGTGATTTCTAGCAATATTTCCAACGCGGCCAAAGTGATCACGTATTACGTGCTCTTGGGCTTTTTTCCTTTGATCATTTTTATTGGGAATATGTTGCCATATCTGGGGCTTGACGCGAAAACAGTCCTGGAATATCTCGAGATGGCCTTTCCTGAACAAATTTTGCCCTTGGTGCGGCCAATCGTTGTGTCGTTATTGGGCAAAAGTAGCAGTAGCTTGTTGTCGATTGGGGTGATCGCGACTTTGTGGGCCGGCAGTCGCGCCATCAACGCGATCCGCAACAGTATGAATGACGCTTATCAGATCGATAGTTCGAATATTTATAGTGATGTGCCGATCCAAAACGCGATCATGCGCCGGTTTCTGGCTTTTCTATTGACGTTTATTTTCGTGATGTCGGTGATGTTGATCATTGGGGCGTTCACTTTTGGGCAAACATTCTTGGAATGGTTTGTGCCAACCTTTAAGCTATCCAATAAAATCCTAGTGGTTTTCTCCAAATGGAAATGGCCGGTGGTGGTAACGGTGACGTTGGCCGTTTTACTTTTCCTGCAATATTTCTTGCCGAATATTCACTTGAAATTCTGGACTGTTTTGCCTGGGACCTTGTTTACGGCAGGCGGCTGGCTGGTCTTGACGCAAGGCTTCTCCCTGTATGTTCATTATTTTGGCCGTTCTTTCAACAGTTACGGCACCATCGGGACCTTGATCATCGGCCTCTTGTGGCTGAATTTCGCCGCGACGTTGCTGATGGTGGGCACTGTGATCAACGCTATTTTTAATGAATCTTGGCATGGCGAGCCCCAGCAAACAACTTCCGGCGGGCGGCTGGCCCAATTCTTGAAAAACCGCTAAGTTTTCGATTAGCGCTTGGTATATTAGAGCGCTTCAGGTATGCTAGTTGTATGTATGGTAATCTTAAGGAGGCTTTTTGATGAAAGTTCGTAAAGCAGTGATCCCGGCGGCTGGTTTCGGGACCCGTTTCTTACCCGCGACCAAAGCAATGGCCAAGGAAATGTTGCCGATCGTTGACAAACCCACGATCCAGTTCATCGTGGAAGAGGCGAAGGCGTCTGGGATCGAGGATATTCTGATCATTACCGGTAAAGGCAAGCGACCAATCGAAGATCATTTCGATTCCGTGCCGGAGCTGGAGCACAATTTGGAAGAAAAAGGCAAATTAGATTTACTTCGCCTGGTTCAGGAAACAACTGAAATGGGCGTCAATCTTTACTTCACCCGCCAGTCCCATCCCCGCGGCCTAGGTGACGCTGTCCGTTTAGCCAAATCCTTTGTGGCGGATGAACCTTTTGTCGTGATGCTCGGCGATGACTTGATGCAAGACAAGGTGCCTTTGACCAAACAACTGATCCAAGATTACGAACGGACCCACGCTTCCACCTTGGCCGTGATGCAAGTGCCTAAAGAGGAAGTTTCCGCATACGGCGTGATTGATCCTGAAGGCGAGAGCGTTCCTGGACTCTACAATGTTCGCCGCTTTGTTGAAAAGCCTAAAACCGCCGAGGCGCCAAGTAATTTGGCCATCATTGGCCGTTATTTATTGACGCCAGAAATCTTTGATATTTTAGCGGAACAGAAACCTGGCGCTGGTGGCGAGATCCAGCTGACCGACGCGATCGACACCATGAATAAAACACAGCGGGTCTTCGCTCGAGAATTCAAGGGCCAACGCTATGATGTGGGCAACAAGTTTGGCTATGTTAAGACCAGTATCGAATTTGGGTTAAAGCACCCTGAAATCAAGGATGATCTGCGCCAGTTGATCATCGATTTAGGCCAACAACTGGCTCAAGAAGACGCTAAGAAAACTAAGAAATAAGCCTTTGCGATCAAACGTCCTCACCACGAGGACGCTTTTTTGTTGGCGGATTTCTTTTGATGGTCGCGGAGCCGGCATCGTTTGAATTGATTGGAAATGACTGGCTCTTTTTTTTGAACCTGCATTTGATTGCAGGTGTGCTGGGTGTTGCGCGTGAGCGCAACCGGCTGGGACTGCTGATGCGGACTGGAACGTGGTGGGCGTCGTTTGAAGCCAATCCGCAAAGTGCGCGGCTTGTCTTCAAATCGAGCCTTGTCCTAAGCGGCAAAGCCGCCAAGGACAATTTCACCACTGAGCCGCGCAGTCCCAGCCGGTTGCTAGGCAGAATTGCGCCAATCTGCAATCGGAGTTGGGTATCTGACGAAGTGAATTTGCAAGCGAGAGGTTAAACAATCGCCTTATTTTGGGGATGGTACGGTAACACCAACAGATTCGGATTAGTAGGTCGGGACATTTTGGATAGCGCCACCAACTTTATCTCACTAACCTGAGCGAGTTTGAGTTAGCAATCGACCGATTCAGTTGCTTCACTGAGAACTTGCCCCAGTTCATCAGACCGACTGTACTGGTGTCACCAATTTAAAGCTGGTAACCACTAACCACGGCCGTCAATTGCGTGGTTCCCAATCAATTGACAATAGCTTGCAAAATGGCGTAATTGCTCAAACGGCTGTTATAACGTTGAGCGGCTGGAGCGGAGAAATTCGGGGTGAGATCGCCGTGAAATTGGTCTTAGTGGCTATGCCACTTAGACCAAGGCCTGATTTTAAGACAAGCCGCGCACTTTGCGGATTGGCTCAAAACAGCGCCCACAGCGAGCTCACCCCGAATTTCGCAGCGCAAGCTGCGGGCACACTACACTTGTAATCTCGACCCCAGGATGGATCAGTTCAACCAAGCTTCGCCCTGCGTCATCCGAAAGCCATAAACCGCCACTAATTCATCCGCGACCGCCAAATAAAGCGGCATCGTCAAATATTCCGGCTTGTTTAGTAGCACCGCCAGTTCCCACTGTTGCAACGACTTCGGCCGCGCCACCATTTTGATCACCAGACAGTCCTGCTCATTGATGGTCGTGACCGTGATCGCTTGACACGCCCATTTCTCTGTGGGCGTGTGGTAGAAAAATGGTGTTTGCCGTCGTAAGTCTTGGCTCAGTTGCAAAAAATCAATCACTAGCATGAAATCAGCTCCTAATCAAACTTGTTTAATCAAACATCCATGGCTGCTCGGATTCTGAAAATTTGCTATTTTTTAGTTAACTTTCCTGTGAACGGGGCGGTCAGCATGGACAAAAATTTTGCTATCAGTTATTGTTAAGTCTAACAGTTTTCAGTGAAGAATAAAGGAGAAATCAGCTTGGAACGAGTAGTCATCATTGCCGCGAAACGAACCGCGATCGGGAAATTCGGTGGTCAGTTCCGCACCTTAAGCGCGGTTGATTTAGGCGTGGCTTGTTTAAAAGGGTTGCTGGCGGCGGTCCCCGGCGGCGCGACGCAAGTTGATCAGGTTTTATTAGGAAATGTTTTGAGCGCGGGGTTGGGGCAGAATCCGGCCCGATTAGTGGCGCAACAGGCGGGATTGGCGCCACAAGTGACGGCGACCACCGTCAATGATGTTTGTGGTTCTAGTTTGAAGGCGATGCGGTTCGCGCAGTTAACCTTAGCTGCCGGGGCGGCGCGCGCGATCGTCGTGGGCGGGATCGAAAGTATGTCTCAAGCGCCGTTCCTGCTGGCGCGACCGGAGAAAAGACAACCGGTGGATCGCGCCGGCGCATTGACCGATAGTTTGTTCCATGACGGCTTGACCGACACCTTAACGGAGCAAGCGATGGGGGCGCAAGTCGAAGCAATGGCTCAGGAACAGGGCTTCACTCGGGCGCAACAGGATCAATACGCGGTCCTTTCCCACGAAAAAGCGACGGCGGCCACTGCGGCGGGTCGCTTTCAGGCGGAGATCGTGCCAGTGACCGTGGGTGATCAAGCGGTGACGCGCGACGAATCGATTCGCCCGCAAACGACGCTGGCCGCCTTGGCGCAATTGCCGGCAGCTTTTGCGCCGGCTGGGACGATCACGGCGGGGAACTCCTCGCCACTGAATGATGGCGCCAGCATGGTTTTCTTAACCACGGAGCGTGAGGCCCAGGCGCAAAACTGGCCGATCGCGGCTTATTTAGGTGAGTTCAGCGAGGTAGGGGCGCCTTCACCACAATTCGGGACGACCCCGATCGCCGCGGTTCAGGCGGTCTTGGCCCAGGCGCGACTGTCCCTGGCGGCAATCGACGTGGTAGAATTGAACGAAGCGTTCGCGGCCCAGGCCTTGGCGGTGCAGACAGCGCTACAAATTCCAGCGGCGAAGTTGAATCCAACCGGCGGCGCCTTGGCGTTGGGCCATCCTTTGGCCGCTTCCGGAACGCGGTTAGTCACCACCTTACTGAGCGAAATGGGGCGGCGCGACTTACGAAATGGCCTAGTGACTTTATGTATTGGCGGCGGCCAGGGTATCGCCTGGCGCCTGTATCGTGAATGACCGGAGGCAAAATGAAATTTTACGAGCTTTCCCGCACAGAACGCATTCAGCAATTAGTCGCTCAGGGTCAACTGGACACTGACAGCGCGGCTTATTTGTTGACGAAGCCAGCGTTAACCGATGATGTCTTGGCCGCGATCACCGAGAATGATCTGGGCCAGTTTGTGTTGCCTTTGGCGGTGGCCAATCATTTCTTGATTGACGGTCAGTCGTATTTCGTGCCGCTGGTGACCGAGGAACCTTCAGTGGTGGCCGCAGCCAGTAATGGCGCCCAACGAATCGCCGCGGGTGGCGGTTTTCAGACCTTGCAAGTGCAGCATCAACTGCAAGCCCAAGTGATTTTGACCGGGGTGGCCGATTTCGCTGATTTGCAAATCCGGGTGGACCAGGCGTTGGCTCAGATCCAAGCGGTGGCGGCGGCGGCTCATCCCAGTATTGTTCGTCGCGGCGGCGGCTTACGGGACGTGCAGCTGGTTCGACAAAAAAAAGACTGGGCCAGCCTAAATTTGTGGATCGATCCCCAAGCGGCATTTGGCGCTAACTTGGCCAATACGATCGCCGAAGCGGTGGCGGCCTACTTACAAGCACAGGTTCTTCAAGGTTCGGAGCAGGTTTTGGCGGCGATCTTAAGCAATTCCGGCGCGCGAATGCAGGTGCGGGTGCAAGGGCGCGTGCCATACACCCAATTGGCGACAGCGACGCAAAGTGGCGCGGCGGTGGCGGCTCAGATCGTCAACCTCAACCAATTCGCCCAAGCGGACCGTGATCGGGCCAGCACCGAGAATAAAGGAGTGTTGAATGGCGTTTTCGCCGCCACCTTGGCCACAGGTAATGATTTGCGCGCCGTCAGCGCGGCAGTGACCGCGCAATTGCAAGCACAGGCGCAACTAACTTTAGCGACTTGGGTGGATCAGCCTGAGCAGCAATGTTTGCAGGGGCAAGTCAACCTGCCTTTGCCGATCGGGCGGGTCGGCGGCGCGATCAATTCACTACCTGCGGCGAAAATCAGCCTGGCGCTCTTGGGCCAACCAACTGTGACTACCTTGATGAGCATCATTGCCAGTGTGGGGTTGGCCAACAATTTGGCGGCGTTGCGCTCCTTGGTGACGACGGGCATCCAGGCCGGTCATATGCGCTTGCAGGCGGCGAACTTGGCGATCCAAGCGGGCGCGCAAGGCAAGGAAATCGCCGCGTTGACCACGGCGTTGAATCAACAGCGCCAGGTCGACTTGGCCTTGGCGCAAACTTTATTACAGCAAATACGACAAAAGAAGGAACACTAATTTTGAAAATGGCGATCGGTATTGATAAAATTGGCTTTGCCAGCCCGGAATTCTATTTGGATCTAACGGATCTGGCCCAGGCGCGGCAGGTGGATCCGGCGAAGTATCATCTTGGCATTGGTCAGGACGAAATGGCGGTCATGCCCCAGGATCAAGATGTGGTCACCTTAGCCGCACAGGCCGCAGCGCAGATTTTGACGCCGGCGGAACGGCAGAGTTTGGACTTGATTATTTTCGCCACGGAGAGCGGCGTCGACCAATCCAAGGCCAGCGCGTTGTATGTTCAGCGGTTGCTGGGCTTGAATCAGGCGGCGCGCGCTATTGAGATCAAAGAAGCCTGTTATGGCGCCACGGCCGGGTTACAATTGGCCTATGATCATTTGGCGGCCCATCCAGACAGTCAGCGCGTCTTGGTGCTCGGCGCCGATGAAGCGCGTTACGGCTTGGAAACGGCTGGCGAGGTCACGCAAGGCGCCGGCGCCATTGCATTGTTAGTGACGCGGCAACCGCGGATCTTGGCGTTGGAACAGCCCAGCGCCTATCATAGCGAAGAAGTGATGGACTTTTGGCGGCCGAATTATCGCCAAGAGGCCTTGGCCGATGGACGTTTCTCAACGGAACAATATTTGCGCTTCCTCGCTTTGACCTGGGCGGATTATCAGACCAAAACGCAGCGCGACCTGACGGATCTGGCGGCGGTCATTTTCCACATCCCCTTTACCAAGTTGGGATTAAAAGGGTTACGCCAACTGACGGAGACCGCCAGCGCCGCCCAACAGGCGGATTACTTGGCCTTATTCCAACAGGCGACGAAACTCAATCGGCGCGTGGGCAATTTGTATACCGGTTCGTTGTACTTGAGTTTGTATTCGTTGTTATTGTTTGGCCACCTACCTGCTGGCGCGCGGATCGGCCTTTATAGTTACGGCTCCGGCGCGGTGGCGGAGTTCTTCAGTGGGCTGTTGGTGGCCGGTTACGAAGAGGTGTTGCCCACGGGCGCCACTGTGTTACAGCAATTAGCGACGCGCCAACGCTTGACCATGGCCGAATACGAACAATTATTTAACGCGCAATTACCAACGGATGGCAGTGACTTGACGACTCCGCAACAATCGCGCCAGACCCCGTTTCGGTTGGCCGGGATTGCCGGTCACCAACGACTTTATCAGAATAATGGAGGAACAATTCAATGAAAATCACGGCCTATGGTGTCAGCACAGAAGAACGGCGCATTTTCGAAAAGTGGCAGGCCACTCATCCTGACGTGACCTTGCAGCTGTTGCCTGACTGGCTGACCGCAGCGAACGTGGATCTGGCAGCCGGCAGCTTAGGCATCAGCGCCTTTCAGACCGGACAATATGATGCCGCCCTGTTTGAAAAAATGGCCCGTTTGCAAATACCGGTTTTGGCGATCCGTAATGTGGGCACGGATAACATTGATTTTCCCGCCGCGGCCCAGGCTGGGATTCAAATCAGCAACGTGCCTAGCTACTCACCAGCGGGAATCGCGGAATACGTGGTCGCCTTGGCCCTCCAATTACTGCGACGTTTGCCGGAAGTGACGACGCTGGTGGCCGCTGATCAACTTTTGACGGCCAGGGGCTTGACCGGACGCGAATTGAGTCGGCAAACCGTTGGCGTGGTTGGCTTCGGCCATATCGGTCAGTTGACCGCGAAACTGTTTCACCAGATGGGGGCGCGGGTCTTGGCATATGACGCGTATTATCATGGCGCCGAGCCAACTTGGCTCCGGCTGATGCCTGATCTGCCCAGCTTATTAGCGGAAAGTAATCTAGTAACGCTCCATGTTCCTGGGGTGCCGGCGAATCATCACCTCTTGAACGCCACCAATTTGGCGTTATTGCCAGCAGAGGCCTTGGTGATCAACACAGCTCGCGGCAATTTGATTGATACGCCAGCCTTGATCGCCGCTTTGAAAAAGGGCGCTTTAGGCGGCGCGGCGATCGATACCTTCGAACGGGAAGATCAGATCGAGCCGGCTGTTCAGCAACAACGACCGATCATCGACGCGCTTTACCGGGAATTGCTCGCGTTACCCAATGTACTAGTGACGCCGCACATCGCCTACCACACCAATGTCGCGGTGGAAAATATGGTTCAGGATTCTTTAGCGAATTTGTTGGCCTATGCCAGCAATGGGCAGCTGCAGACACCCGTTACTCATTGATTTGCTCCGTTGAGGCGGCCGTGATGCGGCGGCCTTTTTTGATTCAGGAAAAGATCGCTGGCCACATCTGGCCTGAGCGTGGCTTAACGGATGCGCTGGGCAGGCGCGGCTTCGGACTTACGCTGGGATTGAACGGCTGCCAAGCGCCAAAACAACCCTGTCAGCGGGAGAGAATTTAGGACAAAAGGCGATGTAGCAAGGATTTAGAAAACGCTTTCAATTTTTCGAAAACAAATTTAGCAAAAGCCTTGCAACCGTTTACAAAGCGTGTTAATATAAGAATGTAAAGAGGAACAGGTGCCAGCCAGTCACCGATAGGATTATCATACTGGCAGATTTGGAACTAATGATCATTAGTCAAGCGATGCTCAACGAAAGGCCAAAGTTGAGCCAAGTTTCAAGCAGGAGCAGTATTTAGTAACATAGATCTTGAACTATGGACCAAGTACAAGCAATTGCAACATGGTACTAAGCAATAATGTTTCAAGCACCGAACCAAGTTTTACCAGACTCAATATCAAACTAACGAAACAAGTGATATGGTAATTGCGTCAGAATTGAGTTTGTAGCTAAAGGACTAGAAAAGCTGAGTGAAAAGCAGAATTCTAGTTATCAATCATATCATGGAGGTGGATGTCTGAAATTACTTCGGACAGCACGTTACAACAAGGATCAATTTGATCGCGAGAACAATTAGCCGTTAATCATTTTTGATACGGAACACAGATAGCGTTTAGAAGTAGTGCGTAACGAATCTGATTCTTGTGACAATTGAATAGCATGAGGTGTTAAATATTAAGAACGTTAGAGATGATGCATCTGTAGCCTCTTTACTTAACAAGATGACCTAGTCGAACTTGATCAGTCGACTGGGTCATTTTTGTGTGCAAAAAAACGCCCTCAGCCAAGACGATACACGTCTTGAGTGAGGGCAATCACTTTAAATCCAGATCAAAGCTCAGTGGTAGTTCGGTGGACTTTATTGATAAGTCGCGATCGCCTTGATCAAGTCGGTTTCGTTACTGTAAATGGCGCCGTTCAACTTGATCAAACCGGTGGTATAAAGATTGAGATAATGAAATTGATTCTCGGCGATGGTTTGGAGCGCCGTTAGTTTTTGTTGGTTGTCGGCGCCTTGTTGGCGAGAATCGGTATAAAGGCCGAGGATCGGGATTTCTTTGGCGTAGGCGACGCCGATCTCACTGGCGACGCCGGCGTCAATGACCGGTCCATCCAAGACGGCGATCATCAGATCACTCTTCAAAACCTCCTCTGTGTCGGCGCGAGCGATCATTTTGGAATCGGCGTAGGCTTGTTTGTCGTTGATCGCGGCGTTTTCTTGGGGGAGATAGATGGTCAGTTGGGGATAAGCCGTGCGGATCCGTGCGGCTAGTTCCGCGTTGAAGCGGAAATCTGCCTGTGAGAACAGGCCATTGGCGAAGTAAATGTGCATCTGAAGAACCTCCAGTTTATGATGGTCGCTAAATTAATTGGCGTTAGTGGCGAGCTCGTTATTTTGTAAGCGGATCGATTCGTAGAAACCGGACATGGCCAGGTTGTGGTAAGGTACCAGATAAATGGTCAGTAAGCCACCGGTCAAAGCAACGCCAAGATCCCATAACAAGAAGCTTAATTCGAAGACGAACCAGTCCCATTTGTGGCCTTTCATAAAGGTCCAGCAAGTCTTAAGGAAGGTGAAATAGCCGTCATCGGCGCCAATGTCGCTATAGAGCAGGTAGATCGGTTGAAAAGCCAGGGTCAGCATGATGCCAGGGATGATCAACAGTACCAGGCCGATCAGGGAGGCAAATTGGCTGAGGAAGTAGAGGATGAAGCTCGGAACGAAGAGGGCGGCGGTGAAAACGATGAATTGTTGCTTAAAAGGGTTGGTCAACGGGGTGTCCTTAGGCTGGCGCAACCACCGCAAGCAGACGATGGTAATCCCGGCGGTAATCAGCGTTGAAAATAGATTACCAATCAAACTGGCGTAGGAGAAGGAAATATTAACGTTGCGGGCGAGGTGGAGATTGAAGCCGATGTTGAAGATATTTGACGACTCGAATATCCAGCTTGTTTTGTTACCGGATAGCTGATAGATGCGTTGGTAGGTACCCATATTCAGACTCCAGCTGCCTAAAAAATTGAGAATGATCGCCACACTATTCAGCGCGAGGACATCGCGGCGATTCTCCCGAAACCGTGCTCTTGCAACTTGTTTGGTTTCCGCACGGGTCAAAATTGTTGCCATTTCAAAGAGCTCCTTTCTGAATTCTAAAGCGAGTGGTTTTAGAGCCGAGAATCAGTGTTACTGAGCTCGTTTTTGGCGAGTTCTTCTTGGCGGATCGCGTCGTAGAAAGCGGCAACCGCCAAATTGTGATAGGGCATGAAGTAGATTCCCAACAAGCCTGCGGTCAAGCCAACTCCGATATACCAAGGAATGAAGCTTAATTCAAAGATGAACCAGTCCAGCTTGTGTCCGCGCATAAAGCGCCAGGAATGGCCAATCATCTGGAAGAAGCCATTGTGTTGTCCATCATCGGCGTACAGCAGGTAAATTGGCGTGTAGGCAAGCTGGAGGATAATACCGGGGATAACGAAAGCGATGAGACCTAAGTCAATGATGATTGAGGTCAACATGAATAAAACAATAAAAGGGACGAAAAACTCCGAGAAGCCAACAAATTGTTGGGCGAAGGGCCGTTCCAAGCGGGTGTCAGCGTCTTGGCGCAACCAGCGTAGCGAACTAACGGAGATGCCGGCGCTAAGTAGCGCGCCCAGGATACTACTGATTAGCCCAGCGCCGTATGAGGCTTGATTGCTTGCCATCATCTCAGCGACTGAAGTCTGGGCGTCCAAATCAGAGGGAGCAGCTAACTGGGGATTATTAATGGTCGCAGCAATCGCTAGGGCGCTCACTATGATCGCGATGACGAGAGCGACAATCCCTAAAATGATCGGTAAGCTGTTCAAGGCGAAGGCCTCACGAAAATGACCCTTCATCCGCGCCTTCGCTCGTTGCTTGATTTCACCACGTGTCACTGTTGTTTGCATTATTTTAACCTCCTAAAGTAACGTTTATAAAGCGCTCGAATAAATTATAGCATTATTAGCGATGACAACCTAGTCGCTGGCGGTAGGATTTAGCTTGCGACTAGGTTGTCATCGCATGGGTTACAAAACTCCACGTTGCCTAAGAAGTCACGGGATGAGATGGGGTGACTTAGCGGCGCTGCTTTTTCGCGTCAGCGCGGCGGACCAGTTTGACAACCGTTTCAACGCGGGCGGTTTGCGGGAAGAGGTCGATCATTTGGATATGGGCGACCCGATATTTCTTCGTCAGTTCCACCAAATCTCGTGCCAAGGTCGATTCGTTACAGGAAACATAAACGAATTTCTCTGGTTCCTGCGTCAAAATTGTTTCCAGCAGGCTCGGCGCTAAACCGGTCCGCGGCGGATCAACGACCAAAGCGGTGAAATGTTGGCCTTGGGCGGTTAGCTCAGGCCAAATCGTTTCTACCTTACCGGTTAAATAGCGGGCGTTGGTGATGCCGTTGTGCTGGCAATTCTGTTCAGCGTCTAGGACGGCCTCGGGAATCTCTTCGATACCGACCACGTTTTTGACGGCATGGGCGAGACTAAGACCGATCGTGCCCACGCCTGCGTACGCGTCCAACAGCGTGTCTTGCTTGGTTAAGGCTAATAATTCGGCGACCAATTGGTACATTTTCTCCGTTTGCGTCAAGTTTAACTGTAAAAAGGCGCGGGGTGACAGTAAGAAGCGCAAGTCACCAACTTGTTCTTCTAAGTAGGGTTCACCAGCCAGTAACCAAGTCTCGTCGCCCCAAAATAAACCATCTTTCGTGGGATTGAAGTTTTGGTTGATGCTCACGACTTCGGGGATTTCCTGTTGGATCGCCGCAATCAAGGCTTGCTTTTGCGGTAGTTTTTTCGAATTGGTGATTAGGGTCAACTGGGCCTGGTTGTGCAAGTGGGAATCGCGGACGGCCACGCCTTTGATGATGCCGGAGTTCTGTTCTGGGTCGTAAATCGGCAGCGCCAGTCGTTGTAAAATCGGTAATAATTTGCGGCAGACGGTCAGACTTAACGGACTTTGGGTCGGCATTTCCGGGAGATCGACCAATTCTTGCGTATTTGGTCGGTAGAGACCAGCAATCAATTGGCCAGTCGCGGTCTGGCGAATCGGAAATTGGGCCTTATTGCGATAGTGCCAAGGATCCGTCATCCCGATCGGCGCGGCGAATGGATATTTTTCATAGCCGCGGGGTTTGAATTTAGCCAGAGCTTGGCGAATCAGGTCATCTTTAAAAAGCAGTTGTTGCGGATAACGAATGTGCGCGAATTCCAGACCGCCCACCAGTCCAGCCAATTTGGCGGCGGGATTGTCACCCGTCACTCGCGCGGCGGAAGTTTGACGCAGTCGGTGGATCTGGGCGTTGATATAACGATCCGTGACTTTGTTGACTTGGCAAACGGCGACTTCGTGAGGTAATAACCCGGGCACAAAGACAACTTTGTGGTGATAGTAGCCGATGCCCTCGCCGTTGATACCAATTTTTCGCGCCGTAATCGGGAAGCGCTGACCAATTGTGACATTTGTTGCTGAATTTTCTGATTCCATCGTAGGCCTCAATTCTTAAACTTGCATGTTATAATAACGAAAGTGACTACCATTAGTATAATTGATTTCGCCAGTGAAAGCGATTGGAGATGAGTGAAATGGCCACGATCACCAAAATCAGCGCCCAGAAACGACCGGGACGCTATAATATTTTCCTCGATGAGCAATATGCCTTCCCCGTCAGCGAAGAAGTGCTGATCAAATACGGTTTGCGCAAGGGCATTGTCCTGGACGAGGCCGCCCAAGATGAGCTGAAGCGGGCCGACGCGGATACGCAAGCTTACCAGTTAGCTTTGAGTTATTTAAGTTACCAATTACGCACGGTCAAAGAAATGACCGATTATCTCCGTGATCATGAGGTTTCCGCGGACACGGCCGCGGATGTGATTGCCCGGCTACAAAAGCAAGGTTACATGGACGACGGTGAATACGCCCGCGCTTATATTCGCACGAATATGCGCCTTTCCTTGAAAGGCCCCACCGTGCTAGCGCAAGAACTGAAGCGGCGGGGCATTCGCGATCAAAATCAATTGGAAGACGCATTATTGGAATATGATCAGGCGACCTTGATTGAAAATGGGACCAAACTGGCCCAGCAAGTTTGGCAACGCCAACATAATTTGTCAGGCTACGCGCGCCAGCAGAAGGTCCGGCAGGCGTTACAAACAAAGGGCTATCGTGGCGATGATCTGCAACTTTTCTGGGCGGATCTGGATTTTGAGTTAGATGCCGAGGAGGAAGATTCAGCGTTGACCCTGGCCGCGCAAAAGGCCGCCCGTCATTATCGTCCGCTAACGGAACGCAAGCAATTGCAGAAGTTTAAGCAGGCGTTGATGCGTAAAGGTTTCAACTTTGATCAGATTAACGGGTGGCTGGACGAGCATCTTGACGAGTTGGATTAGTTGGCGGTTGAACTGATCTTGAACTTGAAGTTCTATTCTTGAAGCTTAGCTTGATTGCAGGTGTGGTAGGGTTTGTGTGGAGACGCAACCGCCTCAGGACGTTTGTCGTGGCTGGAACGCGGTGGGCACTGTTTTGAGCCAATCCGCAAAGACCGCGGCTTGTCTCAAAATCAGGCCTTATTCTAAGCGATAAATCGCTAAGAATAATCTCACCGCTGAGCCACACGTCCTGAGGCGGTTGCTAGGCAGAATTGAGCCTATCTGCAATCGAAGTTGCGTATTTGACGAAGTGCATTTGCAAGTAAGCGGTCAAACAATCGCCCTTTTTGAGTGGTACGGCAAGGCCAACGGATTTGGATTAGGAGACCGGTATACTTTGCGTAGGCTGAACATCTCCACTCGTTTTTTTAACAATCCACGAGTGGAAAACCGATCTATTCAGTTGATTCGTCAAGATTCTGCTCGAGTTCATCAAACAAACTGCACTGGTGTCACCAATTTGAAGCTGATGACCACTAGCAACGGCCGTCAATTGCGTGGTTCCCCATCAATTGGCAACAGCTTGCCAGTCGGCGTGAGTGTTCAAACGGCTGTTAAAACGTTGAGCGGCTGGAGCGGAGAAATTCGGGGTGAGATCGCCGTGAAATTGGTCTTAGTGGCTATGCCACTTAGACCAAGGCTCAGCTTTGAGATTTTCTGCGCCCTTCCGGAAAGCTCAAAGTGACGCCCACAGCGAGCTCACCCCGAATTTCGCAGCGCAAGCTGCGGACATCATTGAAAAGAGTTCATCAACCTAGCTAATGCTCAAAGTCAACCCGTTGTGTTCCGCACTCTGCTTTTATCTTGCTCGGTTCTTTGTTATAATAAACTGGAATAAATTTTTTGCACCGGGAAAGTAGGGTAAATATGCAGGTTCCCAAGGAAGGGGACTATATCGCTATCCAAAGTTACAAGCATGATGGCAGTTTGCATCGGACCTGGAAAGAAACAATGGTGCTGAAGACAAGTGACAATTCACTGATCGGTTGTAATGACCATACCTTAGTGACAGAAGACGATGGCCGCCATTGGGTCACACGCGAACCGGCAATCGTTTTTTTTCATAAACATTACTGGTTTAATGTCATTGCGATGATCCGTGACAACGGCGTGGCCTATTACTGTAATTTGGCGACACCGTACACACTGGATCGGCAGGCCTTGAAGTATATAGATTATGATCTGGATGTGAAGGTTTTTCCAGATGGTGAGAAGCGGTTGTTAGATGTGGATGAATACAAGGCCCACAGTGCGCAGTGGCACTATTCGCCGGAGATCGATCATATCTTAAAGGAAAGCACCAAGGTTTTGGTCGATTGGATCAACCAAGGCAAGGGCCCATTCTCCCAGGCTTATGTGGATCTGTGGTACCGTCGTTATCAGGAATTGTTACATCGCCGTGCTTGAGCATCGCGCGTGATATAGTCCAAAAAGGCTGGGACAAGCGATTGTTTCACGCCTTTTTATTTTAAAGAGTGCGGAGCGACCCGGGTAGCTTCTGAGCATTAGCCTAGTCACTGTTTTGGGAGCTGGTCTTAGCTCCCGGAACAGTGACGTAGCTAAGCGGAAAGCACTGGGGTGGTGAGCACGTTTAAAAAGAGAGTGCGAACCACCCCGGGTAGTGCTTGAGCATCAGTCCAGCAAGGCTTTTAGCATCCGGGCCGCGCTGCTCCGAGGGTGTGTGTGGGAAGTCGTGTCAACAAAAGGGGAGAAGAGTTCAATGGCGAAAAGACGACGCCGAAAACAAACAAAAACAAAATTAACTTCGCTGATCGCGGTGCTGATCATTGCCGGTTTGGTCTGGTTGGCGCAAGATCCTAGCAAGTTTCTAAGTCGGTCAGGCGGCGATAACACGCCAACCAGTCAGGTTAGTTCATCCAATCAGGCTAGCGGGAGTTCGCAAGCGCTGACCAATAGCCAAGTCGAAGCGGAGGCGCCGACCAGCTCGGGTTCACAAAAGGCCAGTCAGCAGATCGTTCAGGCCAATCAACTCAGTGGGTTGGCTTTTAGCGGGAAGCAGATCATTGCGGTCAACCAGAATCGGCCGACATTTTCTTCAAGCGAGTTGAGTCTGAGTCGCGGTGCGTGGCAAAGCTTCACGAATCTTGACCAGTTCAACCGGGTGGGGGTGGCCAACGCCATGTTGCAGCAAAGTTTGATGCCAACGACCAAGCGGGAGCGGCTGTATATTCAGCCCAGCGGTTGGCACAATCGTAAAATCACCATCAATGGCCACAGCGATTACCTCTACAATCGTTGCCACTTGATCGGCTATCAACTGACTGGGGAAAATAACAATCCGAAGAATTTAATGACCGGGACTCGCTCGTTGAACGATCCGGCGATGACCTATTATGAAAATGCCGTGGCGGATTATCTTAAAGAAACGGGTCACCATGTGCGCTATCAGGTGACGCCGATCTTTGTGGGGTCGGAACTGGTCGCTCGCGGCATCCACATGATGGGCCGTTCGATCGAGGATGGTCAGATCGCGTTTAATATTTACATTTTCAATGTGCAGGCGAATTATCAAATCAATTACCAAACAGGGACCAGTAAGGCTGCCTAAGCAACCAAGTTTGGCGGTCAAAATTTTTAAGTCTGGTGCGGCGGTTGACGGCCAGACTAAGTTTTGTAGCTTGAACAATTTTACGGATATGTGGAGGAATCAATCATGGAAATCACAGCGAAATCAGCGCTCACACTTGTTGGGCAAGTCGCGTTGGCTCATGACATCAGCGCCAATGGGAGTTTCTATAATGTGTGGCAGGACTTCGAGGACGAGCCAGCGTTGGCGGCCTTAGATCAGCAATTGCTTGCCAGCCAAGGCGCCAGTAACCGGGTGGGACTCTTGATTTTCTCACCGGATGGCTATCAATATTGGACGGGGGTCGCGGTCCCAGATCAAGTGGCCACGCCAGCAGGTTGGCATCGTTATCAAGTTCCAGCGGGGCCCGCTGTCGATTTGGTTCAGGCGGATCCTCAATTCTTGCCACAAGTGCCGGCTAGTTATAAGCTTAATCAGGTTTATGCGGCGGCGGACCAGGCTCAAATCAAGTTGCCTGAGAGTTTGGGTCACGCGGAGTTGCCATACTTTTTGGAACAGTTGACCTTTACGACCAGTCTGGACGCGCCGCAAAGTCAATACTACCGCATTTACGACAGTCCCGAGATCGAAGCGTTGGAGGATGATCTGGACTAAGTTTTTTTAAACGGGAATAATGCAAAAGGTTCAGTCGATGAGTCATCAACTGAACCTTTTTTGACGTGATTTTTGGAAAAAATAAGGCACCGATTTCACCCAGCGCTGGCAGTTAGTGTTGGTCGGGATCGATACTCAACACATCATAGGCCACGTAAGAGCCAACGGCGGTGGAAATGAACATCGCGACAATCAGCCAACCAATCAAGCCCCACATCACCAGACTTTGGGCAAACCAAGTCCGAATCACGAAAACACCGAGGATGGTCAACAGAAAGTCTAGGCCGAAGTTGAACAACACCAGGCGCTTATTGCCGCGAACCAGGAAGAAACGCCCAAAGAGAGCGACCAGAGATTTGGCGTCTTGCAACACCAGCAGATTCAGCGGGCGTTGGATCGTAAGCTTTAGCGCGGACAGGAAAGTCGCGCCAACAATTCCGCCGACACACAGCCGCCACCAGTTGGACCAATGCAGCACCAAAGCGTTGTAGGCACTGGCGACTAGCAAGATCGCGATCAAATAGGGAATCATAAAGAGAAATAAATAAGTAATATTTAGTTTGGAACGAGACATGATTTTTCCTCCACCTTCATTGGTTCTGTTGGGTCAGTGTCTGTTTCATTTCCTGATGTTTGATATTGGCGTCCAGAAAAATCGGCCGGGCCGTCGCTTGATAACCTAAGCGTTCATAGAAACCTTGCGCCGAAAGTTGCGCCGCTAAAATCAAGTAAGGCACCTGTTGCGCTTGGGCCGCAGCCGCGATCTCTGTCAAAACAGCTTCACCGTAGCCATGATGGCGGGCGCTTTTGATTGTGGCCACGCGCTGAATGTGCCATCCACCATCGGGTTCCACCACAACGCGAGCGGTGGCGACGGGTTGGCCCGCCCAATAGCCGACATAATTCACGGCGCGAGCGTCATTGGCGTCGACCTCGATAGCCAGGGGCACATGCTGCTCCACGACAAAAACTTCTTTGCGTATTCCTAGGGCGTCCTGATATAATTGAGTTGTTGTTCCCTGTGCTTGTTTAATGATGAGTGCCATGCTTGACCACCTAACTATTCTGCTATTATTATACCCGATTGTTAGCAATTGTCATCCGCTAATGAGGATTATGGAGAAGTTCATGTATACAAAATTAAAAAATTCCAAGCTACTCTTGATCAGCGTGCAATTATTGGTGCTCGCCACCTTGATATTGGTGTTAAACCAGATCAGCTTCGTTTTCGGCCCGATCCAGACTTTTGCGGCCACGCTCTTTGGCCCGTTCCTGTTCGCCGGGTTCTTATTTTATTTATTGAACCCGTTGATCAATTTGCTGGAAAAGTGGCACGTCAAGCGCGGTTGGGGGATTTTGATCGCCTTCATTCTCCTGTTTGGCCTGCTTTTCTTAAGCATCGCGGCGGTGATTCCGAAATTGACCAGTCAAATGACGACCATTATCAAAAACCTGCCCTCCCTGGCTGGATCTATTCAAAATTCGTTTCAGGATTTTCTGAGTAGTGATTGGGCGCAGAAATATAACATCAGTCAAATGCTAAGTGATAGCAGCTTGCAACCTAGCCAACTTTACACGAGAATCACCAAATTTGTGACCGCGAACTTCGGCAATGTGGGGAGTGTGGTCACCTCAATCAGTGGCTTTGCGGTCAGCGCCTTGACCGTGCCAGTGATTCTTTACTATCTATTGAAGGATGGCCACAAGCTGATCCCCAATATCCAACGTTTCTTCCCTGAGCGGTTTCGGGGTGAGGTCGCTGAATTGTTGCGCAAAATGAACGAAACCATCTCTACCTATTTCGCGGGGCAATTCCTAGATATGCTTTTTGTCGGAACTTTGACCTTTATTGGCTACCTGATCATTGGCATGCCCTACGCGTTACTGCTCGGCGTCGTTGCGGGAATCATGAACATTGTGCCTTATATCGGACCTTGGCTGGGCGTTTTCCCCGCGATTCTGGTCGCGCTGACCGTGTCCTTTCCCAAAGCGATCCTCGTCGCCATTGTGGTGATCATTGTCCAACAGGTCGACGGCAACTTGCTCTATCCCCACGTGATCGGGCGCACCCTGCAGATTCATCCATTGACGATCATTGTTTTGATCCTGGTCGCCGGCAATATGTTTGGTTTCATCGGCGTGGTGCTGTGCATCCCGGTTTATGCTGTCAGCAAAACAATCGTCAAATACTTACTGGATATTTATCGCTTACGGCGCCAGGCCAAGTCCGAAGCCGCGATCACCGAACCGACCGAGAAAAAATAGAGGCGTGGGCAATCGGTTGGATCGATGGCAAAAGTTTAGCTCCTGTTCTTGGATATTCGCTTGATTGCAGGTGTGGTGGGGTGTTGCGCGTGAGCGCAACCGGCTGGGACTGCTGTTGCGGACTGGAACGTGGTGGGCGCTGTTTTGAGCCAATCCGCAAAGTGCGCGGCTTGTCTCAAAATCAGGCCTTGTCCTAAGCGGCAAAGCCGCCAAGGACAATTTCACCACTGAAACGTGTTCGCCGACCTAGCTTCTTCCGCTTAGCTACGCAACTATTCCGGAGGCACAAACCAGCCTCCAAAATAGTTGCTAGGCTAATGCTCAGAAGCAATGCAGGTCGGCTCTCACTCTGGATAGAGCCGCGCAGTCCCAGCCGGTTGCTGGTCAAAATTGAGCCTATCTGCAATCGAGGCGGGGACGCAATCGGGTCGGTCCATTTGTGCGGCTGGAACTCAGTGGGCGTCGTTTTGAGCCTTATTCCAAGCGGCAAAGCCGCCAAGAATAATTCTACTGCTGAGCCGCATGGCCCGACCCGGTTGCTAGGCAGAATTGAGCTTATCTGCAATCGAGGCGAAGGATTTGACGAAGTGCTATTGCAAGCGAGCGCTCAAACAATTGCCCGCTTTTGTGGTGGTACGGCAATACCAACTGATGTGGATTATTTGGTCGGGATATTTCGGTAGTCTAACAGCACATCTCACTTATTTAATTAAATTCTGGCTGGAAATCTTTACCAGTTTCCTCAACAATCCTTAGTTGGAACCCAACCAATTCAGCTGATTCATCAAGAACTTGCCTCAGTTCATCAGATAGGCTTCACTGGTGTTACTAATTTGAAGTTTGTAACCACTAACCACGGTCGTCAATTGCGTGGATCCTCATCAATTGACCATAGCTTGCCGGTCGGCGTGAGTGCTCAAACGGCTGTTAAAACGTTGAGCGGCTGGAGCGGAGAAATTCGGGGTGAGATCGCCGTGAAATTGTCCTTGGCGGCTCTGCCGCTTAGGACAAGGCCTGATTTTGAGACAAGCCGCGTCCTTTGCGGATTGGCTCAAAACAGCGCCCACAGCGAGCTCACCCCGAATTTCGCAGCGCAAGCTGCGGGCACGCTACTTTCCAACAATTCAACCAAAAAGATGTTCTGCACTCTTTTGGTCGGGGATATTGAAAGCTTTATATTCTATTGGTATAATTAAGCGATTGAACTAATTTTGGAAATATGAAAGTGAGTGGATTTATTAATGAGTGGTGACCCGGCCAGTTCTTCGTTGGGTGGACAGATACTTTTGATCGCGATTTTGACCTTGGTGAATGCGTTCTTTGCTGCGGCCGAAATGGCGATCGTCTCCGTTAATCGTACTAGGATCGAAACTGAGGCAAGCGATGGCGACAAAAAAGCCCAGTCCTTGCTGCAAGTCATGAATGACTCCAGCAGTTTCCTAGCGACGATCCAAGTTGCAATCACCTTCGCTGGTTTCTTATCATCGGCCAGCGCCGCAACTTCAATGGCCAAACTTTTGACCCCATTATTCGGCGATGCCAGTTGGGGTCCACAGGTTTCAGTGATCGTGATCACGATCATTTTGTCGTATATCTCATTGGTTTTCGGGGAATTGTTCCCGAAGCAGATCGCCTTAGCCAAGGCGGAACAAGTCGCAAAGATGAGTGTGGGACCGATCAAGTTCGTGCGTGGCTTTATGCGGCCCTTTGTCTGGTTGCTTTCCGCGTCAACGAATCTATTGGTCAAAATCACACCCGCCGATTTGTCCACGACGGATAGTCAGGTAACTCGTGACGAAATGCTTTCCGTGATCGAGAAATCGCGGAAAACTGGGGTGATCAATCCTGATGAGTACAATATGCTCGAAGGGATCATCAATTTCAATGATATTATGGCCCGGGAAGTCATGGTGCCGCGGACTGACGCGTTTATGATCGACATCAACGACACTGATAGTGAGAATATCGATTTGATTTTGGATCAACCGTATTCTCGAGTGCCGGTTTATCGTGAGGACAAGGATATTGTGGTCGGCGTTTTGCACATCAAGAAGATTTTGCAACAGGCCCGGGAAGTTGGCTTCGATAATTTGAAGTTGGCCGAGATCATGACGCAGCCTTTGTTCGTTCCCGAAACCATCACCATTAATGAATTACTGTTAGAAATGCAAAAAACCCACCAACAGATGGCAATCTTGCTGGATGAATACGGTGGTGTGGTCGGTTTGGCCACGATCGAGGACTTGATCGAAGAAATCGTCGGGGACATCGATGATGAATCCGACGCGACAGAAACACTTTTCTCAAAGGTCAATGAGCACAAATATGTGATCGCGGGTAAAATGCCGCTGTCCGATTTCAATGATCAATTTTCAACGAATCTGGAAAATGATGATGTTGATACGATCGCTGGCTTCGTGATCACCGAGTTAGGGACGATTCCGCAAAACGGTCAACATTTACAAGTGAAACTGGATAATGGCATGATCTTGACCACAGGCTTAGTCCAGGGCTCACGTTTGGAGAATTTGACCTTAGAATTGCCCCCAGAAGTCACGGAAACAGATTCAGAGGCGCCAGAGTAGCAGGTGCGCGACGGCAAGGTCAGTTCTTGCTGTCGCGCTTTTGTTCGGTGCAAATGTGTGCGGCGCTGTCTTCACTGTTTTTCGGCGAGCGATCCCGGCAATTCCGACGTTCTTGGCTTTAAGTCATGCGGTTTGTCAGCAGCAACAGTGATTTCGCCGCGCGAACACGATAATTTCTGATAATTTCTAGTTGGCATTGTTTTATGAAAGAGGCAAAAAATGGATAATCAACAATTAAAGCAAGCCGTGGAAAAACGGCGGACCTTCGCAATTATTTCTCACCCCGATGCCGGTAAAACCACGATCACCGAGCAAATGTTGCTCTTTGGTGGCGTGATTCGGCAGGCGGGAACGGTCAAGGCCAAGAAGTCGGGCAATTTCGCGACTTCTGACTGGATGGAGATCGAAAAAAAGCGGGGCATTTCGGTAACAAGTTCCGTGATGCAGTTTGATTTCGAAGGCAAACGGGTCAATATTTTGGACACCCCTGGGCATGAGGACTTCTCGGAAGATACTTACCGGACCTTGATGGCCGTGGACGCCGCCGTGATGGTAATCGACTCCGCGAAAGGGATCGAGCCACAAACCAAGAAACTCTTTAAAGTCGTTAAAAAGCGGGGTATCCCGATTTTCACCTTCATGAATAAATTGGACCGTGATGGCCGCGAACCCCTGGATCTGATCGCGGAATTGGAAGAATTACTGGACATCGAAGGCGTTGCCATGAACTGGCCAATCGGCATGGGAAAGGGGCTGCTGGGACTTTACAACCGGCGGCAACAGCGGGTCGAATTATACCGACCGACTAATCCTGATCAGCGTTTTCTGCCGTTGGATCCGGATAGCGGCGATCTGATCGGTGACCAACCATTAAAAGAAGAGTCTGTCTTCCAACAGGCCTTGGCCGATGTGGAGTTGCTCAATGAGGCAGGCAATCAGTTTGATTTGGCCAAGGTTCAACAAGGCCAGCAGACGCCAGTTTATTTCGGCTCGGCGTTGACCAACTTCGGGGTGGAAACTTTTCTGAAAAGTTTCCTGAGTATGGCGCCAGCTCCCAGCGAACATTTATTGCAAGATGGGGGTGAGCTTAGCGCGACGGATGAGGATTTCTCCGGATTTGTTTTCAAGATCCAGGCCAATATGAATCCGGCTCACCGTGATCGGATCGCCTTTATTCGTATTTGCTCTGGCGAATTTACCAAGGGCATGAACGTGACCTTGGCGCGAACGGGCAAGGTGCTCCGTCTGAATAACGCGACGGAATTCATGTCAGATGAGCGAGAACAAGTCTCCAGCGCCGTGGCTGGCGATATCGTGGGTCTTTATGATACTGGCAATTTCCAGATCGGTGATAGTATTTTCGGCGGTAAACGAACGATCGAGTTTGAGAAATTACCGCAATTTACCCCGGAATTGTTCATGGAAGTTCGCGCCAAGAACGTGATGAAACAGAAGTCCTTCCATAAGGGCATGCAACAGCTGGTTCAAGAAGGCGCGGTTCAGTTGTATAAAACTTACACCACCGACGAATATATTTTAGGCGCGGTCGGTCAGTTGCAATTTGAAGTGTTCCAATACCGGATGCTCCACGAATACAATTCGGAAGTGACAATGAAACCAATCGGCTCGCGGATCGCGCGCTGGATCGACTCAGAACAATTGGATCAAAAGATGTCCTCGAATCGTAACTTGTTGGTCAAGGATTTGGCTGGGCAGCCGCTCTTCTTGTTTGAGAATCGCTTCGCCGAGAACTGGTTCCGGGATAAATATCCTGATGTCAAGCTAACCGCTAAACTGTAAAAATAACAACTGATTTACGGCTATCTCAACTTTGTTGGGATAGCTTTTTTGATCTTTTTTGTCGGTCACGGTTCAGGACCAGCGCTCGATTGCGGGTGTGCTCGGGTTTGGGTGGTGACGCAACCGCCTCAGGACGTTTGTCGTGGCTGGAACGCGGTGGGCATCGTTTGAAGCCAATCCGCAAGCCCAGCGGCTTGTCTTCAAATCGAGCCTTATTCTAAGCGATAAATCGCTAAGAATAATCTCACCGCTGAGCCACACGTCCTGAGGCGGTTGCTAGGCAGAATCGAGCCTATCTGCAATCGGAGTCGGATATCTCACGAAGTGCTTTTGCAAGCTAGAGGTCAGAAAATCGCCAACTTTTTTGGTGGTACTGCAACATCAACAGATTCAGATTTGTAGGTTGGTACATTTCGAGTAGAGTCAACATCTTTATCTTACTAACTTAAACGGATTCTGGTTGGAAACTGACCGATTCAGTTGATTCATTGAGAACCTGCCCAGGTTCATCAGACAGACTGTGCTGGTGTCACCAATTTAAAGCTTGTGACCACTAACCACGGCCGTTATTTCCGTGGATCTCCATCAATTGACCATAGCTTGCTGGTTGGCGGGAGTGCTCAAACGGCTGTTATAACGTTGAGCGGCTGGAGCGGAGAAATTCGGGGTGAGATCGCCGTGAAATTGTCCTTGGCGGCTCTGCCGCTTAGGACAAGGCCTGATTTTGAGACAAGCCGCGCACTTTGCGGATTGGCTCAAAACAGCGCCCACAGCGAGCTCACCCCGAATTTCGCAGCGCAAGCTGCGGCCAAGATACTTTTGTCTGCGAAGTGCCGCGTTCCACCACACCAACCCTCAGTAATGAAATTGGGGTAGTAACGTCTTGATCCGATTGATTAGCTTCTGAATCTCAGTTGAACTGGAAATTGTCGGACTCAATAAATAGAACTCCCGTCGGAAGTCACTGGAAAGCTGCTGGTAGGGCAACAAAGTATCTGTGATCGAACGCTTGGAGACGATCGCCTTGCCAATACGCATGCTGACCAGCTTGGTGATCAAATTATCATCGCTGACCTTGATCAAGTGGGTCGGTCGAATATGATGTTCGTTGAAATAGCGTTCGGTATATTCCCGTTGCGTTGAACCGGCACGACCAATGATCCATTCAGGACTTTCTAAGTTGCCGGCCAGGACCAATTCGTCGGAAGTAAAGGCCATCTGTTCGACCTGTTGGGCCACGAAGGGTTTCTCCAAGATGCCAAAAGCGATTTCGTGTTTGAGAATATCTTCCAAGATCACTTCAGAATCAGCGGTAATGATTTCGAAATCAAATTGATCAAAATAGTTTTGCAGATTTTCCATTAATTTTGGCAAAACAAACAACGAGGTCGTCGGCGAAACCCCAATCGCACAGCGGATGCGGGGACTGCGGTGGCTTTTGACCAAATGGTTCAGTGAGTTTTCCCAATTCTGGAGGATAATTTGCGAGTCCCGATAGAAACGGTTGGCGTTTTCGGTGGGCACCACGCCTTTATTGCCGCTACGCTCGAATAATTTGACGCCAAGATGAGCTTCCAGTTTCTTAATTTGAATCGAAATACTGGGTTGAGTCACATAAAGATCCTTCGCCGCTTTGGTGATCGAGCGGGTCTCGTAAACCTTTTGAAAGACAGTTAAATCCTGAAACATCAGCGTTTACTCCCTTTTATAAATATTATTTATGAGAACATATAGAAATATAATATCACGAATTTATTGTGAAATAAACAATTTAAGTATTTTCTACCTAATGCTGTAGTGACAGCGATTATCATTTTATAACATGACGATTCGGTCTAAATCTCGGCTGATTTTATAATAAAATCACAATCAGGAAAGGGCTCCCATTCACATGGTACCCCTTAAACATTAAGAATATTTATGCTAATCTAAGGGTGAGCAATCTTCAGCTGAAAACTCATCATTATTTTTTTATCGCACTTATTCAGGTTTATGGAGAAAGGGATGGCGAAATGAAGCATCTAGATCGGATCTTAGGGTTTGGGTTATTGTTGATTCTACTGGTTGGTGCACCGTTTGTTTTACCAACCAATATGCATTATATTCGTTTATTATTTGGGTTGGCGTTGGGTTATATCTTGTCGCGGTCATATACCGGCTTTGCGGGTAGTGTGAATCGGGCTTACAATACAGGGTCCACGAAATTAATGCGGACGTTGATGTTCATGTTCTTTATCACGTCAGTGGCGGTCGCTGGTTTTCTCATGTTAGAGCCAGATGTGACCAAATATTCATTATGGGTCAATCCAATCAATCTGGGCTTATTGCTCGGTGGTCTGCTGTTCGGATTTGGGATGTCGTTTTCTTCTTGTTGTGCTTCCGGCGTGATGACCGACTTGGCGACGGATTTGCCACGGGCAGGGGTAACTTTGGTTTTCTTCATGCTGGGCGTTTTTCTTGGGTTCCCACTGCAAGCGACGCAATCGTGGGTCAAAGATTCTTGGTTCACCACCGCGACCGGCGCAAAATACTCAAATGGCGTCTTCATGCCGGACTGGTTCAAAGGTGGTATTCTGAACGGCTACTTAGGCGCGGTGATCATTACGGGGATTTTCTGCGCGATCGTCACTTACTTGGCTTACCGTTATGAGAAGAAGCGGCGTAACGCGCATACTTACCGCGGGGTTTTATCAGAGCGGGCGCAAGATGCCAACTATGAAAATAAAGTGGCCGAGTTCGAATTAAAGAGCGACCATACTTATGACGTGTTGTTCACCCGGCCTTGGACTTTGAAACAAGGGGCGGTTGGACTAACGATCATTTTCATTTTAATGATGGCCTTGACCAAGTCAGGCTGGGGCGCCTCCACGCCTTATGGGTTCTGGTTTGGCAAAGTGCTGAATATTTTCGGTGTTTCAGGCGCGTCCCTGGCGGCATTTACCCATCAAAGCGCGGAAGTTTTCACCGGTTCTTGGTTAAGCAACGCGATGACGGTGCAAGATTTCGGGATTTTTCTGGGCGCGGCGGTCTTTATTCTGACCTCAGGATTATTCAAAGAAACGATCCATGCGGTGCCAAGTTTGACGGTCAAGACAACTGTCATGTATGCTTTGGGTGGCTTCACAATGGGCTTTGGCACGCGGTTAGCTAACGGCTGTAACGTGGGTGCTTTATACAGTCCAATCGCCCAATTCTCACTGTCAGGCTGGATTTTCTTGATTGTCTTGGTCCTCGGCGGGATTATCGGCAACCGTGTGTCTCAAGCTGTTTACGGGGATTAAATCGCCTGCGGTTGCTAAGGCAATCGTCGCGGCTAGTAAGTGATTCAGTTAATTATTTTGGCCAGCTGGAAACTAATGCGGTTGGCTTCATTCAAGGAGGACATGACATGACTCATAAAAAAATTGTAATCGTCGGTGGCGTCGCAGGTGGCGCTTCAGCGGCGGCACGGGCGCGGCGGTTAGATGAACACGCGGAAATCACCATGTTTGAACGAGGACCACACGTTTCGTTTTCCAACTGTTCCTTACCGTATTACTTAGGTGGTTTGATTGAAAACGCCGATGATATCGTCTTGATGTCACCAGAGCAATTCAAGGCGCAATATAACATAGACGCGCAAGTCAATTCTGAAGTGATCGACGTGGATCCGGTGGCCAAGACGGTCGCGGTCAAACAGACAAAAACCGGTGAGCTGAAGCAAGTTAGTTATGATGAGCTAGTTCTGTCACCAGGTGCCAAGCCAGTCATGCCAGCTTGTATCAAGGGCATCGATCGCGATAATGTTTTCACCGTCCGGAATGTGGTCGATATCAAGAAGATCCATACCTTCCTTGAGGTCAACCATGTCACTGATGTCGCCATTGTTGGCGGTGGTTTTATCGGTTTGGAGATGTGTGAGAATCTGGCCAAAACCGGTCGCCATATTTCCTTGATCGAAGCGGCTGACCATGTTTTGGGGACGATCGATGAAGATTTCGCCCAATTGATCCACAAAGAATTGTACGACCACGGGATTGATGTGATTCTTAAAGAAGGCTTGGCGGAAATCACCGCTGAAGCCGCGATTCTCGGTTCCGGGCGGGCCATCAAGGCGCAAGCAGTGATCGTGGCGATCGGGGTAGCGCCGGAAACGGAATTGGCGACCAAGATCGGCTGCAAATTAGGCTTGACTGGTGGGATCGCCGTTGATCAACACTATCAGACTTCATTGCCAGACGTTTACGCGGTGGGCGATGCTATTGAAGTCAATCATCTGTTGACCCGGAAGAAGACCCGCCTGGCTTTGGCTTTCCCAGCGCAAATGGAAGCACGGGATGCGGTAGACCATATGTATGGCCGCACTGTGCAAAATAGCGGTTTTATCGGGTCCCAAGCGATTCATATTTTCGATTTGAATGTGGCTTCCACTGGGTTGACCGAGAAACATTGCCAACGGGAGGGCATTGATTTCCGCGCGACCACGGTGATTCCGAAGAATCGGGTCGGCTTGATGCCAGACGCGACCCCACTGTACTTGAAGTTGGTGTTTGCTTATCCAAGTGGTGAAGTGCTCGGCGCTCAAGCAGTCGGCAAATCCGATGTGGACAAACAGATCGATATTGTTGCGACAATGATCGCGATGCACGGGAAAGTCTCCGACCTGACTCATTTGGAGGTTTGCTACTCGCCATGGTTCAGCACGGCCAAGAACGCGGTCAACATGGCGGCCTTAGTCGCTGAGAATATTTTGAACGGTGAGTATCAACAAGTGCCGGTTACCGAAGTGCGGAAATTAGTCGAGAAAAAAGCGCTGATCATTGACGCCCGCGAGCCGAACGAATATGCGGAAGGCCACATTATCAACGCGATCAACATTCCTCTAAGCGAGTTCCGCCAACGTTTGGCGGAGATTCCAGCGGACCGTCCCGTCTATATTCATTGTTTATCCAGCCAACGGAGCTATAACATGGTGCGCGCCCTGGGCAATCTCGGCTATCGTCAGGTTTACAATATTGTCGGCTCGTTCTTAGGTCTGTGTGAATATGAATACTTCCAAGATCAAGTCACCGGACGGCAACCGATCGTCACGAATTACCGCTTCGATTTGTTGTAAGTCATGAAATGATTTCAAAAAAAGGAGGATCCAAAAATGTCCAAAAAACGTAAACTAACTTTGGCCGTTTGGCTGGTCCTCCTTTTGCTTTGGGAAGTCGTGACTCGGCTACATTTAGTTTCGGCGATTTTATTTCCGGCGCCGGAGGAAGTGGTGCGGACTTTCGTGGCGATTTGGCAACACGGTTATAATGGCATTCCCTTCTGGCAACATTTGGGCATCACCTTGTGGCGCTTGTTGAGCGCGATTTTGTTGGCGCTTGTGACCGCGGTACCGCTGGGATTGGCTTCGGGTATGTCGACTACCGTCAATGGCTTGGTCGATTCGCTGGTCCAATTCTATCGGCCGATCCCGCCGCTAGCTTACTATACCTTGCTGATTCTTTGGTTTGGGATCGGCGAGTCCTCGAAGATCATTCTGCTCTACTTGGCGGCGTTCGCGCCGATTTATTTAGCCGGAGTGGAGGGGGTCCGTAATTTGAATCAGGACTACCAACTGAGCGCGCGCTCGCTGGGCGCCAGCAAGGGGCAGATCTTTCGTTGGGTTATTTTTCCTGGGGCCTTGCCTAGCTTGTTCACCGGGATTCGCACGGCGGTGGGCGTGTCCTTCTCCACCTTGGTAGCGGCGGAAATGGTCGCCTCTACCTCAGGCATTGGTTGGATGGTGATCGATGCCTCCAAATATTTGAAAAGTAGTGTGATGTTTCTCGGAATTCTGCTGCTGGGTGGGCTAGGACTATTGCTGGATTGGCTTTTACAGCGACTGGAGCGGCGGCTGATTTTCTGGAAGGGGCAACTCTGATGGGCCGGCACTGGCTGGCGCGGCGCTGGCCTCCCAGAAATCCAAGGAACCACAGGCGGCACCGCAGCTGGTGGCGAGGGCTTATGTTGGGCTTGATGGCGCTGATTTTGGCGCAGGGAGTTAGCGGGTGTCAACGCTCGCAAACAGGTCAGGCCGTGACCGAGATCTGCATTGGTATTTTGAATACGCCCAATGATGTGGCGGTGGCGCGGCAACTGGGCTATTTTCAGGCAGCTTTTCCTCACCAGAAATTGAAGTTTATCACTTTCGATTCGGGGGTAGACGCGAATAAGGCGTTACTTTCCGGTGGGGTGGATTTCGCGACGATGGGTGATACCAACGGCGTGGTGGCCCTGGCCGCGGAGATTCCGGTCCAATTGTGTTGGATCAATGAGATCTGCGGCGCCAATGAGGCCTTGGTCGTGCGGCGCGGCGCGAAAATCAAGCGCGTTGAGGACTTGGTCGGCAGGAAAATCGCCACTCCGTTTGCCTCGACGTCGCACTATAGTCTGATGAGCGCCTTGAGCCAGGCGGGAATTCGGGATCAAGTGACTTTATTGGATATGGATACACAAAATATCGTGGCGGCTTGGCAACGGGGCAATATTGACGCGGCCTATACTTGGCAGCCCACTTTGGCGCAACTGTTGCCCGAGGCGGATGTGTTGTGTGATAGCGCCGATTTGGCTCAGCAGGGGATCACAACAGGGAATATTACCTTGGTGCGGACCCGATTTGCCCAAGATCATCCGCGCTTGACCGCACGCTTCGTTTCGACACTGGATCGAGCGCATCAATTGCGTCGGGAGGATTTCGCCCAGGCGGTCAGCGCTGCGGCTCGACAAGTCGGCATTAGCCAACGCGAGGCCCGCCTACAAATGCAAGGGACAACCTGGCCTGGTGCTAGCGCCGAATTCTCGTCGGCTTATTTAGGGCCGGCAGGCGGCAGTGGCGCCTTTGTTCAGGCGATGACACGGACGGGCCGATTTATGGCCAGCCAGCAAACGATTACGACGGCGCCCTCAGAACAGCAATTCATTGATTTTATTTGGAAAGGTGGGAGGCAGCCATGACTGCATTGATTGTCGCGGATGGGTTAACGGTTCGTTACGGTCAACAGCCGCCAATTTTGTGGCAGACTGATTTGACGATCGCCACCAATGAAATCGTTGCCTTGGTTGGCCCCTCTGGTTGTGGCAAAAGCACTTTGCTCAACGCGATCGCAGGGTTTATTCCCTATGAGGGGCGCTTGACCATGTCCGGCCAAGCAATTACGGGACCGGCCAGCCAACGGGGCGTTGTCTTCCAGAATTCATCCTTGTATCCTTGGTATGATGTCGCCCAAAATATTGGCTTTGGCTTGCGCGCGGCCCAGCAAGCGCCGGCAACGGTCCAGGCGCGAGTGGCGCAGCTGCTGCAATTGATTGACTTGGAAGCGCAGGCGCACAAGAAAGTTTTTGCCTTGTCAGGGGGGATGCGGCAGCGGGTCGCGATCGCGCGGGCTTTGGCGCCGCGACCGCCGTTATTATTGCTGGATGAACCATTCGGCGCGCTGGATGCCTTTACCCGCCAGAAAATGCAACAATTGATGTTGAGTATTTGGCGACAAGAGCAGGTGAGTTTGCTATTGATCACCCATGACCTGAATGAGGCGCTTTTCTGCGGTTCGCGCATTGCGGTGATGACCAGTACCAGCCGCCAGTTGATTGCGACCTTGGCCAATCCTTATCAAGGACAGACTGACCTGGACTTAGGAAACACGCAATTGCAACAGCGTGAGCGGTTCCAGCAGCAGTTACTGGCCCTGATCAACCAATGAAGCATGTTTATAAAAAGAGTCAAGCCGGAAATTCCAGCTTGACTCTTTTTGGCCTTGTTGTAAGTAAACGCCGCGCCAAGTTTGCCGCCCTGACCGCCGCTAGGCCAACAAGTATTTCATTTCAATATAGTAGCCGCTATCTAGCTGGACCCACTGACTGCCGTTTTCCAAAGTTAGCAGACATTTGATCCCGACCTCGGTCTGATCCGCCAGACGTTGCGCCACGACTTGACCGTAAGGAAATGTCCACTGCGAAATCGGAAAGCTGGGACTGGCCTTGATCTGTCCCCGGCGTACTGTCGAATCCCGGGTCATAACGGCAAAGGGCATCGCCGCTAAAAGATTCCGTGATTTCTTCGTTGGGGGAGCTTGGGTGGGCAAATGCGGGTGTTGGCGTAATTGTGTGTTCAAACTGTCAATCCACAAATCACCACCCAAATTGAACCAAATGCTGTGATCTCGCGGATTCTTGATGGTGGTAAAAATTTGCCAGGTCGAGCCCGCTGGTAAGGGCCATTCCAAGGGCTGGCCATAGTGGGGCGCTAAATAGGCTTGCTTGGCTTGCCGCATAGTGACCGCGTTATCCCGCGGTAAGTCGATGGGGCGTTGGCCCGCGGTCAGCCGATATTGGAAGTGTAATTGTTGGACCACTTGGCCGAAAAGCCCCTGAGGATCATGATCCACCCGGACGAAATCTTGCCGATACTGGGCCAAAGGTTCAATGTTATAGCGGCGGTTCAATTCCCCATGAATAAACAGCGGCGGAACCAAAAGCTGGCCAGCCTCATCCTCATGGAAAACCATCAGGGGCGCGGCCAATTGTTTGGTGTAGATTAGGTCGATCTCCGCCTGATTGAGCAGAAATTGGGTCTGATAGTGGCGAATATCGTATAAAAGGTAGCCGGGGATCGTTTGCCAAGGAATATGGAGCTCACTACGAAAAGCCCCCCAAATTTGGCGAGGCTCTGCAAGTTGATGATTGGTACTATCCAAATAGCGGATCCAAACGGCTAGATCTTGATGCTGCCGCCGGGTCACTTGACCAGTGGCGGGCACGGCGGCGCTAGGGTCCGCCGCAGAAGTCAACGGCCTTTCCTTGGCTGGATCCCCATCAGAAAGCGACATGCTGCGACCTCCTAGAAATAGTCCTTGGTGAGTTAGACACGGGTCTGAACAGAAATTTCGGCTAAATGATTGCCACGAATAATTTCTGTTTTCTTCGGCCGTTGTTTGATCAAGGTTTTAATGGCGAAATCGATCTCATCTTCAGAAATGTCACGGTGTTCGCTCTTCATCAGAATTTCCTGGTGGGTGGGCGCCTTCGTGTAGACAACGGTCACGTTGCCTAACGAATATACTTTGACCAATTTAGCGTCTGTTCCAGCTAGTTGGTTATGGACTAATTTACTGAAGCTATTGGTTACATCAAAAAGTCTCATCTGATCCCTCCGAGGTTGATTTTTTTGTGTAGAACTCGCTAACATTAGTATAGAATAAAATGTTCGGTTTTGAAAACGTTTCGTCCCTTATTTCGCGAAAATTCCCTTTTTTCGTTAAAAAAGTTGTCTGGCTGAGTCAAGTGGAAAATTAAGTCGGCTTCATTGCCTTTTAAATCAGCCTGAAAGCGGCAGTTTATCGCTGCGATAGCGGCTTAATTTAGAAAGACGACAATTAGCCATTTAGACTAATCTGTCCGCTGATCCAGCTAGGTTACAGCAAGCCTTCATTCAACAGTCAGATCATCTTTTAACCAAAAACAGCGGCGTCAAGATCCGAGAATCTTGACGCCGCTGTTGGAAAAACTTTTTTAATAGGCTCGCGGTGCTGCGGGCCGTTCGTGGCAAGCTTAGTCTTTCGTAACCTCGCTAGTGGTGGTCACGCTGGGTTCGTCATGCCGTTGTTCACCGATCCTGATCTGGTCGTCAACGATGCGTGCTTCCAATTGCTTGATTTTCGGATGATCAAGATAAAAGTCGGCGACGCGGTCTTCGATCTGCTCCTGGATCACCCGCCGCAATGGCCGCGCGCCCATGGTCGGATCGTAGCCCAGATCGACCAACTTCTCCTTAACCGGTTCGGTAACGTGGATGGTCAACCCTTTATCCGCGATCATAGTATTGGTGTCGTTGATCATCAAATCGACGATCTTCATCAAGTTAGCCTTGGTCAATGAATTGAATTCGACAATGTCATCGAAACGGTTGAGGAACTCCGGCTTGAAGAAATCAGTTAATTTGTCCAAAACCGAATGTGTTTCGCCTGTGGCCGCGGCACCGAAACCAACATTGGCTTCAACATCACCTTGGCCGGCGTTGGAGGTCATAATAATAATGGTATCTTTGAAGGAAACGGTGCGTCCTTGCGAATCGGTCAAGCGGCCGTCATCAAGAATCTGCAGGAACATATGCATGACATCAGGATGGGCCTTTTCGATTTCATCAAGCAGGACTAGGCTGTAAGGATTCCGCCGCACTTTCTCGGTCAATTGACCGGCCTCTTCGTAGCCAACATAGCCAGGAGGTGACCCGATCAATTTCGAAACGCTGTGCTTTTCCATGTATTCACTCATGTCAAAGCGGATCATTGAGTCTTGGGAGCCAAACAGCTCTTGGGCCAATTGCTTGGCCAGCTCGGTTTTGCCGACACCAGTGGGACCAACAAAGAGGAAGGAGCCGATCGGTCGTCCGGATTTATTGAAGCCGATCCGATTCCGTCGAATCGCGCGGGCAACCTTGTCAACCGCTTGATCTTGGCCAATCACCTTGGCCTCCAGATCTTCTGACAGGTTCTTTAATTGCGCTTGTTCTTGCGCCCGCAATTCGCCAACGGGAATATGGGTCTTCTCTTCAACGATCTGTTCCATATCCTTCTCCGTGATCACAGGCCGATCACCATCGGCGGAGGCTTGGTTGTTCTTCATTTTGTTGAGCTTTTCGATTTGATCACGGAAGTAGGCTGCCCGCTCATAATCTTCTTGCTGCAACGCTTCTTGCTTCTGCGATTCCGCTGATTGGATCTTTTCTTCGATCACTTTCGGGTCAATATTGGTCAAAGTGAGATTCTTCTTTGAGCCGGATTCATCGAGCAAGTCAATTGCCTTGTCGGGTAGAAAGCGATCCTGGATATAACGCGCCGACAGGCTGACTGCCGCTTTGATCGCTTCCGCGGAATAGCGCACATGATGATAATCTTCGTAGCGTGGTTGTAAGCCCTTGAGAATCGCGACGGTTTCCGCTTGAGTCGGTTCATTCACCGTGACCGGTTGGAGCCGCCGCGCTAAGGCGGAGTCCTTTTCGATGGTCCGGTATTCATTCATGGTCGTGGCGCCAACTAATTGCAGTTCGCCGCGAGCCAGCGCCGGTTTCAAGACGTTACCCGCATCCATGCCGCCTTCAGCGTTACCGGCGCCGACGATTTCGTGGATTTCATCAATGAATAAAATAATATTAGGGTTGCGTTGCAATTCTTGGATCATTTGCTGCATCCGCTGTTCGAATTGACCGCGGACACCGGTTCCTTGAACTAAGGAAACCACGTCCAAGCGAATGATTTCTTTATTTTGTAATTTGGCGGGTACATCGCCATCGACGATCTTCTGCGCCAAGCCTTCGACAACAGCGGTCTTACCCACGCCGGCTTCCCCGATCAAAACCGGGTTGTTCTTGGTCCGGCGGTTGAGAATCTCGATCACCCGGGCGATTTCGCTATCGCGGCCGATGACCGGGTCGATCTTACCTTGGCGCGCTTGATCGGTCAAATTGACGCCGAATTGGGCGAGCACGCCATTACCCCGCCGATTGCCCCGGCCACCTTGGCCCGGTTGCGCTTGGGATGGGCGCTCTTGTTGCTGCTGCAAGCCAGCGTTGGGATCATTGCCTTGACCGCCAATTGCGCGTAACATATCGTTAAGGTCAGAAAAACCAAATGGATCTTGGGCCATACTTGAATTACCTCCTTGACCAACTTCATTTTTTAGTTGTTGATAGCAGTTTTGGCACAGGTCGATTTCCCGGCGCTGCCCATTAACCGTCGTATATAAATGAATCGTGGCTTCATTTTGATGACAATTTTGGCATAACATTGTCTCCATCACACCTTTCTGGATGTGTCGCTTCTGGTAAAAAAGGTCGGGCAAAGTTTGACCTTTGTTGACCTATGCTTGTATTATAGTATTAGCACTCTATGGGCACAAGTGCTAAGGCTTGTAATTCTGACCAAATTTTCATAAGCTTTAGATGGCACCTTGAACAAAGGGGTCTAGCTCTTAAAACTATTTTAAATCTTCAAAGACAAGGTGGGCAATCAAAATGACTTCCGATTATTCGCAGCAATTACAAGCGTTGGTCAATGGTGAGATATCGTCATTAACAGTGACAGAAAAGGACTTCATGAACTTCCGAAAAGCTTGGTTAGAGTTCCCGCAACGGAAAGAAATCGTGGGTGAAGCCAAGCGAAATGGTACAGTGATCTATCGATTTGATGAAAGCGGTAACGTTCAATAAATAAGCCGATTTTTGGCAGGTTAACGTTCAAAAATTCTTGTAGTATTTGGCAAAAAATGGTAGCATTTAGGTTGTAGCAAACAGCGTCCGAAAACGGACCTGTTTCACGGTTGTGTTTTTTAACGCAACCAAAAATTTTTTATTTATGAAGGAGCTCATTATAATGGAAAAACGCGATTTTCATGTTATTGCTGAGACTGGTATTCATGCTCGTCCTGCAACTCTCTTGGTTCAAACTGCTAGCAAGTTCAACTCAGACATCAACCTTGAATACAAAGGTAAGTCAGTTAACTTGAAGTCAATCATGGGTGTAATGTCCTTAGGCGTTGGTCAAGGCGCAGATGTTACGATCTCTGCTGATGGCGCTGATGAAGCCGAAGCAATCGTTGCCGTTGACGAGACAATGAAGAAAGAAGGACTTTCTGAATAATGACTACAACCTTGAAAGGGATTGCGGCTAGTGACGGCGTTGCAATCGCCAAAGCCTATCTCCTTGTTCAACCTGATTTGTCATTTTCGAAGTCTGCAATCAATGATGTAACGAAAGAAACCGATCGTTTGCAAAGCGCCATCGCTAAATCTAATTCCGAGTTACAACAAATCCGAGATATCGCAAGCAAAAGCTTGGGCGAAGAAGAAGCCCAAGTTTTTGATGCGCATATGATGATTTTAGCGGACCCTGAATTCACAGGCGCCGTCAAACAAAAGATCGAAGATGAGAAAGTCAACGCGGAATCCGCTTTGGATGATGTTGCGACCACGTTCATCAATATGTTTGAGGCGATGACAGATAATCCTTATATGCAAGAACGCGCCGCTGACGTCCGCGATGTTACCAAGCGGATCATGGCGCACTTGTTAGGGGTCGAACTGCCTAATCCGGCCTTGATCGATGAAGAAGTCATTATCGTCGCTCATGACTTGACGCCTAGTGATACGGCACAGTTGAACAAGAAATACGTCAAAGCTTTCGTCACCGATATTGGTGGGCGGACGGCTCATTCCGCGATCATGGCCCGCTCTTTAGAGATTCCGGCCATCGTTGGCGCTGGGACGGTCACCACTGATATCAAAGCTGATCAACAAGTCATTGTCGACGGGAATACCGGCGACATCGTTGTTGAACCAACCGCGGCTGATGTTGCGAAATATCAGCAGCTGGCGAAAGAATATGCGGCCCAAAAAGCTGAATGGGCGAAGTTACGTGACGCTCGGACAGAAACCGCTGACGGTAAGCATTTCGAATTGGCGGCCAACATTGGCACACCAAAAGACCTGGCTGGCGCTACCGATAATGGGGCAGAAGCGATTGGCCTTTATCGGACAGAGTTCCTTTATATGGACTCTCCAGAACTGCCAACCGAAGACGACCAATTCGACGCTTATAAAGCGGTCATCGAAGGCATGAATGGCAAGCCTGTTGTTGTTCGGACCATGGATATCGGGGGCGACAAGCATTTACCATACTTGCCACTTCCTGAAGAAATGAATCCATTCTTAGGCTACCGGGCGATCCGGATCAGCTTGAGCCGACAGGATATTTTCCGGACCCAATTACGTGCGTTATTGCGCGCGTCTGCGTTCGGTCACTTGCGAATCATGTTCCCAATGATCGCGACCTTGCAAGAATTCCGCCAAGCCAAAGCAATTCTTGATGAAGAAAAAGCTAAATTAGTCGCTGAAGGCACTGAAGTCGGCAAATATGAAGTTGGGATCATGATCGAAATCCCTGCGGCGGCTGTTTTAGCCGACCAATTTGCGAAGGAAGTTGATTTCTTCAGTATTGGGACCAACGATCTGATCCAATATACCATGGCTGCTGATCGGGGCAACGAGCACGTTTCTTACCTATACCAACCTTATAACCCATCTATTTTGCGCTTAGTCAAGCATGTAATCGACTCTGCGCATAAAGAAGGCAAGTGGGCTGGCATGTGTGGCGAAGCTGCTGGTGACCCAATCATGGCGCCGATTTTAGTTGGTTTAGGTCTTGACGAGTTCTCCATGAGCGCGACTTCGATTTTGAAGATCCGTTCCTTGATGAAACGTTTGGACACGGCTGAAATGGCTAAAATGGCTGACAAAGCTTTGAACGAATCTTTGACGAATGATGATAACATCAAGTTGGTCAAGGACACCTTGAAGTAAGCCACGCTGACGAATTAAGATTCAACCAGGCTTATCAATGAGCCGTCAGGACATAATTCTAGTTTTAAAAAATAAAGGTCCCAGAATTCCGAACTTTTTCGGAATTTTGGGGCTTTTTACTTAGGTATCGGCACAATCTTCGGACAACCTTAAATCTAACGAAAAAATAAGTGTCAGGAGTTGGTTACTGCGTTCAAATAGGATAGCAATAATCAAACCACTTTATCGATTTCCCTTGAAATATTAGTGGGTTGATAACTTCGATTTCGCATGACATACTAATCACTAGATCGGAGTGAGTAAATAGAAAATGCGCTTAGATCTTGACGCTTAACCAATCCACACTAAAAATACACAACTTTTACGCTTTCATCAGGTTTAAACTATGGTCTAACGCTGTACGATCTAGCTAATCTCATTTGTTTGTTAGCTTTTTGATATTTATGGTATTTTACATCCAATGGTCATTGCCTATTGAACGATTGCAACATATATGTTACAATCGGCATATGAAAAAAGTACATTTTGATTACTATGTTGGTTCCAACGGGAAAAGCGAATTCCTAGACTATATCAACAACTTGCCAATTAAGGATCGAGTTAAGTTATTGACGACAATTCAAACAGTAGAAACTGTTGGAATTGCTACTGCTTCCAGAATGGAGTATGTCAAAAAAATAGATGATAATCTTTTTGAGCTTCGATCCAAGGTTGGTTCAAATATTCAGCGTGCTTTGTATTTTCATGTTCACAATGGGAACTACCTGATCACTCATGGGTTTACTAAGAAAACTAATAAGACGCCAAAAAGAGAGATAGAACATGCCAAGCGTGTTCGTCTAGAATGGCAAACGACAGATGGAGGTGCGCATTTTGATTAAGAAGGCCGTTGATGATTTAATTAGGGAACAATTGAAAGATCCAGAATTTGCTGAACTGTACAAGGAGGAGCATAGCAAGCAGGTTAGTGCCGTGGCCGTTTTCAAGGCAAGGGAAGCCGCGGGTCTTACTCAAACACAATTATCTGAAAGATCAGGTATTCCACGAAATACGATTGCTAGAATTGAGAAAGGGCACAATACAAGCATTGTCACGCTATCAAAAATTGCGAATGCGCTTAATATGAACTTAACTTTGTCGATCAAGTGATTTTATCTTTTTTGAGCTAGGTAGGACACAATTCGATTTTCAAAAATAAAAGCCCCAAAATTCCGAATTTTTCCGGAATTTTGGGGCTTTTTTATGTAAGCACCGCAACCACCTTCTGGTAACCTTAAATTCGACATTATCGATCCCCTTTAAAATAAAAGTCAATGATCAACACGTAGTTCGCATGCTTAGCTTGTTTGTGGATTCTATTCCGGATAATTTTGGCTCACAGAGGATTAACGCTCAACACGGCCAGCCCCTTTTTTATGATTCTCGTCCATTACTTAAAATGCGACTATTTGGTTATTTGCGTGGATCCTCATCAATTGATGATAGCTTGCCAGTCGGCGTGAGTGCTCAAACGTCTGTTAAAACGTTGAGCGGCTGGAGCGGAGAAATTCGGGGTGAGATCGCCGTGTCGTTATTCTTAGCGGCTTTGCCGCTTAGAATAAGGCTCAGCTTTGAGATTTTCGGTGCCCTTCCGAAAAGCTCAAAGTGACGCCCACAGCGAGCTCACCCCGAATTTCGTAGCGCAAGCTGCGGACATCATAGATTTATCTGCGAAAAAAAGTAAGTAAAAGTGGTTGACAAAATAAGTCTACAATTGTAAACTTAACTCATCCTAATGAAAGGCAGGCGGCAACGATGACGTCAACGCAACCTGAAAATTTACCAGAAATCAGCCCAGCAGAGTGGGAGGTCATGCGGATCGTTTGGACCTTGAACGGCGCTCAGACCCATGAACTGATCAGCAGCTTGCAGGAGAAAATGGCTTGGACCGAATCAACGATCAAGACGCTGATTCGACGCCTGCAACAAAAAGGCTATCTGCAACGTCAAGGAACCCAACGTCCTTATGTTTATCAAGCGACGATCACAGAACAAGCGGGGATCAATCAGCAAACCGACGCGCTTTTTGCCAATTTATGCGCGATGCATGTGGGGCCGACCCTGATTCGTCTCGTCAAGAACAATACATTGAGTCAGCAAGATTTGACCGAACTGAGCCAACTGATCGCAACCAAGCAAGCAACTGCGCCGGCGGTTGTCGCCTGTGATTGCTTAGCGGACTGCCAAGTCGAAACCAAAGGGGAGTGTCACGAATGACCAAAAACGAAATGAACGATCACAAGCAGATGGACCACAGTAAAATGGATCACAGTCAAATGGGTCACAGCAAAATGGAACACAGTAAAGTGGACCACAGCAAAATGGATCATAGCCAAATGGATCACAGTCAAATGGGTCACAGCAAAATGGACCACAGTAAAATGGATCATAGCCAAATGGATCACAGCAAAATGAACCATAGCATGATGGGGCATGATATGGCTGGGATGGATCATGACATGGGCGAGATGGATGGCGATATGATGATGCACGGCGGCCACATGATGCACATGGGTAATTTAAAGAAGAAGTTTTGGGTCTCGGTGGTCATGGCGATCCCAGTGCTGTTGTTGTCCCAGATCATGGGCTTCAGTCGGGCGGTGATCCCGGCGTTTCCTGGTTCCGAATGGCTAGTTTTAGTCAGCGCTACTGTGCTGTTCTTCTATGGTGGCTGGACGTTCATTAACGCGGCTTATTATGAACTCAAGGACAAAAAGCCGGCGATGATGACCTTGATTTCTCTGGGAATCTCCGTCTCTTACTTCTATAGTGTCTACGCCTTTATCGCCCGGAATTTCTTAGGCAATCATCATGTGATGGACTTTTTCACTGAATTGGCTACGCTGATCTTGATCATGTTATTGGGTCACTGGATCGAGATGAACGCGATGATGAAGGCCGGCGATGCCCTGGAGAAAATGGCGCAGTTATTGCCCAGCCAAGCGCATGTTCAGCTTGCTGATGGCGCAGTTGTTGAGCGGCCTTTAGCCCAGATCAAGGTCAATGATCTCTTGATTGTCCGTGGTGGGGAGTCAATCCCGGCCGATGGGACGATCCTCAATGGTCAAAGTCAAGTCAATGAATCTTTGGTCACTGGTGAATCAAAGGCGATCAATAAAGAAGTGGGCGCAACGGTGATCGGCGGTTCCGTCAATGGCGATGGTACTTTGACGATCAAGGTCACGGGCACTGGCGAAAGTGGTTATTTATCGCAAGTGATGAAATTGATCGGCCGGGCGCAAAATGACAAGTCGAAATCAGAAACCATGGCGGACAAGGTCGCCGGCTGGTTGTTCTACTTCGCTTTGGTTGCAGGGATCCTGACCTTCGTTGTTTGGGGCTTCAACGCCGACATGGCGACCGCGCTGGAACGAATGGTGGCGGTTTTGGTGATTGCCTGCCCCCACGCTTTAGGAGTGGCGGTACCGTTAGTGGTCGCGCGCAGTACCTCACTAGCCGCGGTCAATGGTTTGTTGATCCAAGAACGTCAAGCTTTGGAGAACGCGAAAACGATCACCCATGTTTTCTTGGACAAGACTGGGACCTTAACAGAAGGTAATTTCACCTTGAATGCTGTCCACAGCTACCAAAAAGAGTTGAGCGATGATCAGGCGCTGCAATTGATCGGTGGGTTGGAGCAACATAGTAGCCATCCAATCGCCACTGGTGTTCTGAGCGCGGTCAAAAAAGCCCAGTTAACTTTGCCTGAAGCTACCGACGTCCAAACAATCAAAGGGGTCGGCTTAGCTGGGACAATCGATGGCCAAGCTTATCAAATCGTCACCGTCAATTATTTACAGCAGCATCAGCTGGCTTATGACCAAGCAGAATTTGCTAACTTGGCTGACCAGGGCAATAGTGTGAGCTATTTGATCCGCGGTCAGCAGGTGGTGGCGATTTTCGCCGCCGGAGATCAGATCAAGGATAGCGCCCGCAGCTTCATCAAGTCCTTACAAGCTCGCGGGATCACGCCGGTTATGCTGACCGGGGATAATCAGGCGACGGCCGCGAAAGTTGCCGCGAGTTTGGGCATCACCGAATTCAAGGCGCATTTACTGCCAGAAGATAAAGAAAAAGTTGTCCGTGAGTATCAAGCTGCTGGTCATCACGTGATGATGGTCGGCGATGGCGTCAATGACGCGCCGGCCTTGGTCCGAGCCGATATTGGTGTGGCGATCGGCGCGGGGACTGATGTGGCCATTGATGCGGCTGATGTGATCTTGGTTCATAGTGATCCGGCGGATATTTTGAACTTCCTCAATCTGGCGCAAGCGACCAATCGGAAAATGATCGAAAACCTTTGGTGGGGTGCTGGTTACAACTTGATCGCGATTCCATTAGCGGCGGGCGTCTTGGCCCCGATCGGCTTCGTCTTGTCCCCGGCGATCGGCGCGATCATCATGTCCTTCTCCACTGTGATCGTGGCGTTGAACGCCATGTCCTTGCGGTTGAAGCGGGCCTAGTGGTGCGGGTCGTGAGGTGGAGCGGGCCTGGCATCGTGAAGCGGGGGCGGGGCTGTGGCCGGGCTACTGAGCGGCTTGCGCAGCCTGGTTGCTCGCACCGCGATGCGCCAATCAATGAGTAAGCTCCAATCATTCAGTTGCGCCAGCGACGAACTAGCTACGGGAGGTTTTCCGTAGCTTTTTTGTTTGCCGTCGTCGTCACAAACCTCGCGACCCTTGTTTTGGCAATGTTGAGCAAGCCTCGCCCCTTTTTTTTGAACCAACCCCGATAAAAAGCGGTCAATCGGCCGATATTTTTTGTGCATTTTTCCTAAAATCCCTTAAATAATTCAAAAAAGTCATTTTTATTTTGAAAAAGAGACTCACATGTCACATTGTGACTAGGGCGTTGTATATAATGCGGTTATAGGGGTATTTCAGGTCGATGCAGCACGAGGGCCAATCGAATCCGAAATCCCTACGGAAAAAATGGTGGATGAAGGGGTTTAGAATAATGAATAGTCAGGAACGAATTTTACGACTCTTTATTTTGTTGATGGGACGTAAGCAAATCTCTAAATCAGAGATGATTGCCGCAGAGGCTGGGCTGTACCAACAAACGGCGGGCGAAAATGATTTAGCGAATCGTAAGAAACGCTTCCAACGCGATATTCAAATTATTCGCGAAGTGTTGCAATCAACAGGGCATTATCGGCTTGAGGACAATCATCGCGGCGTTTATCGCTTAGTTGAGCTGGAAACGCCAGCAACGATCGATTTGGCTCAGAAAGAGTTAGCTGCGAAATTAGCAGTCATGGATTAGGTCTTTGGTTGTTCTACCCGCTAGTGTGATGCTGGCGGGTTTTTTGGTATTGATTCAAGGGGATGGACAAGGCGTGACTAATCGAACCTGAGATGAAATATATTTTTGGGGCGCGTTTTTGAATAAGATGCGACTTTTCTCATGGTTAAGATTCATGCAAAAACGATAGTCAGCACCGGAATTGACCGCGGGTACAGGGCAACTTTATCGAAGATTTATACATTTAGCACAATCGTTTTCCTACTATATCTTGTATATATACATCCTTGAGCCCCTACATATAGCTTGATTTAAATTCTAGTCAGGGTAAAATGGTGCTAGACAGCACCTTTCGTTTTTGAACTATCAGTAATGATAGGCGAGTTTTGAACGATCATTCATGCAAGGCAGCCGGCGATGGTGGAGAAATCGCGGTTGGCTGTGGAGTGAGTGCACTGGTGCCCAAGATAATGATTAAGTATTAATAGAGAGTGGAGCGATGGCAATGGACGAGTTGAAGACCCCGTTACAGACAAAATTACCAACGATCAATGTAATCAAGCGTGATGGTCGAATCATGCGCTTTGAACCGGAGAAGGTCGCCCAGGCGATCCAAAAAGCGGCGACGAAGACGGAACAGGCCGGCGAAGAAGTGTCCGATGTTGAGTTACAAACAGTTCTGGATGACGTGTTGGCGGAGATCACCGATCGGTTCAACACCAATGTTAAGATCTATGAGATCCAGAACATTGTGGAGCATACTTTGCTGGATCACCATCTCTATTCGATTGCGCAAGAATACATTGGTTACCGGACACAACGGGATTTTGCCCGCAGCCAAGCGACCGATATCAATTTTACGATCAAGAAGTTGCTGAACCGTGACGCGACCGTGGTCAACGAGAATGCCAATAAGGACAGCCAAGTGTTCAATACGCAGCGGGATTTGACGTCCGGCACCGTAGCCAAGGCGATCGGGTTGAAAATGTTGCCACCGCAAGTCGCCAATGCTCACCTCAAAGGGGAGATCCACTGGCATGATTTGGATTACCAACCATACAGCCCGATGACCAATTGTTGCTTGATCGATTTCAAGGAAATGTTGACTCACGGCTTTAAGATCGGCAACGCGGAAGTTGAACCACCGCACTCGATTCAAACGGCAACGGCGCAAATGGCCCAGATCATTGCCAATGTGGCCTCCAGTCAATATGGTGGCTGTTCAGCCGACCGGGTGGATGAATTATTGGCCCCGTTCGCGGAAAAGAACCTGATCAAGCACGAAGCCGAGGCCGCGGAATGGATCGATGAGCCAGAACGCCGCAAAGAATACGCGATCAAACGGACTAAGAAAGACATTTATGACGCGATGCAAGCCTTGGAATATGAAATCAACACCTTATATTCCTCCCAAGGACAAACGCCGTTCACCACGCTTGGTTTTGGTTTAGGGACGAGCTGGATCGAACGTGAGATCCAGAAGTCGATTTTACAAATTCGGATTCTCGGATTAGGTAAAGAACATCGGACCGCGATTTTCCCTAAGCTAGTCTTCGCTTTGAAGCGTGGTTTGAACTTGGAACCAACGGATCCCAATTATGATGTGAAACAATTGGCGATCGAATGCGCCACCAAACGGATGTATCCTGACGTGCTAAGCTACGACAAGATCGTTGAACTGACCGGCTCGTTCAAAGCGCCGATGGGTTGCCGCAGCTTTTTGCAAGGTTGGCAAGATCAAGAAGGTCGCGAAGTGAATTCTGGCCGCATGAATCTTGGCGTGGTTACTTTGAACTTGCCGCGGATCGCCTTGGAATCCAAAGGGGATCAGGCTAAATTCTGGACGATCTTGGAACAGCGGCTTCAAGTTTGCGAAGAGGCGTTGGTCTTCAAAGTCAATCGCGCGAAGCAGGCGCATCCTTATAACGCGCCAATTCTTTATCAATACGGCGCTTTCGGCCCACGTTTGCGCAAAGACCAATCTGTCGATGAATTGTTCAAGAATAGTCGCGCCACTGTTTCTTTAGGTTACATTGGGTTATATGAAGTTGGGACGGTCTTCTTCGGACCAACTTGGGAACATGATCCTGCCGCCAAAGCGTTCACGATCAAAGTCGTCAAGGCGTTGCACGATCATTGCGTCGATTGGGAGCAGGAATACGGCTATCACTTTAGCGTTTATTCCACACCATCAGAAAGCCTGACTGACCGGTTCTGCCGGCTTGATACCAAGAAGTTTGGTAAGATCAAGGACATTACCGACAAAGAGTACTACACCAATAGTTTCCACTATGACGTCCGCAAGAATCCCACACCGTTTGAAAAACTCGATTTTGAAAAAGATTATCCGAAATATTGCGCGGGTGGGTTCATTCATTATTGCGAGTATCCTAATCTGAAACAAAACCCCAAAGCGCTAGAGGCGGTTTGGAACTACGGTTATGATCGAATCGGCTATCTGGGAACCAACACGCCGATCGATCAGTGCTTCAAGTGTGGCTTCAAGGGCGAATTCGTCCCAACGGCCAAAGGATTCAAGTGCCCAGAATGTGGTAATTCCGATCCCGCCAGTTGTGATGTCGTTAAACGGACGTGCGGTTATTTAGGTAACCCGAACCAGCGGCCAATGGTCCACGGCCGCCACGAAGAAATTGTTTCACGGGTCAAACATTTAAGCTTCAGCAATAATCAGGTGGCCAATCAACAAAGAAATGGGTGATTTTTACGACAAAAGTAACTTGGCGTTCGCCGCGTCTCCCGAAAAATCCACAGCCTGGTGAATGGCAAGCAGCCCAACTGAGCCAGCAATATATCGCCGACTATAAGCCCTTTAATTTCGTTGATGGGGAAGGGGTGCGTTGCAGTTTATATGTTTCCGGCTGTCAATTCGCTTGTCCCGGTTGCTACAACGCCGCCGCGCAGAATTTCCATTACGGTCAACCCTACACCGATGAGCTACAAGAACGAATTTTGACGGATCTGGGTCAATCGTATGTTCAGGGGTTGACGCTCTTGGGGGGCGAGCCCTTCTTGAATACACAGGTCTGTTTGAAATTAGTTGACGCGATTCGCGCGCGTTTTGGGTCAACGAAAGATATCTGGTCCTGGACCGGGTATACTTGGGCAGAGTTGCAACAAGAAACGCCGGACAAATTGGAATTATTAAGTAAAATCGATATTCTGGTGGACGGTCGCTTTTTGGAGGCGGAAAAGGATCTGACCTTACAATTTCGTGGTAGTCGTAATCAACGGATCATCGACGTGCCGCGCTCCTTGGCCCAAGGCGATGTGGTGATTTGGGACAAATTGGTTAAGTGATCGGGCTTTAAAATGAAACGTCAGAACGAAATGGCAGAGTGAAACGTGACACCAATTCGAAGACAGCGTCTCAGCTTGTAGGTTGAACCCTATGCGGCTGGTGGTGGTGATTCGAGTTGGTGTTTTTTGTTTTGGGTTTTGTTTGAGTGGGACTACTCTTTCAGATTTTTCGCGTAATTGCAGGAGTGGTGGGTTTGGATGGGACGCAACCGGCTGGGACTGCTGTTGCGGACTGGAACGTGGTGGGCATCGTTTGAAGCAAATTCCAAAAGCGGGAATTGTCTTCAAATCGAGCCTTGTCCTAAGCGGCAAAGCCGCCAAGGACAATTTCACCACTGAGCCGCGCAGTCCCAGCCGGTTGCTAGGCAGAATCGAGCCTATCTGCAATCGAGGCGAAGAATTTGACGAAGTGGTTTGGCAAGCTAGAGGTTAAACAACTCCCTTTTTTAGGGTGGTACGGCAATGTCAACGGATTCTGAAAGTCTGGGATCGGTTCTTGAACCTGCGCTTAATTGCAGATGTGGTGGGTTTCGATGTGGACGCAACCGCCTCAGAACGTTTGTCGTGGCTGGAATGTGGTGGGCGCTGTTTTGAGCCAATCCGCCAAGGACAATTTCACCACTGAAACGTGTTCGCCGACCTAGCTTCTTCCGCTTAGCTACGCAACTATTCCGGAGGCACAAACCAGCCTCCAAAATAGTTGCTAGGCTAATGCTCAGAAGCTGACCAGGTCGGCTCTCACTCTAGATAGAGCCGCGCAGTCCCAGCCGGTTGCTGAACAGAATTGAGCCTATCTGTAATCGAGGCGAAGGATTTGACGAAGTGGTTTTGCAAGCTAGAGGTCAAACAATCACCCTTTTTTAGGGTGGTACGGCAATACCAACTGATCTGGATTAGGTAGTCGGGATATTTTGCATAGTCTGAACATCTCTACTTGTTTTCTTAACAATCTACTGGTGGAAACCGACAGATTCAATTGATTCGCCAAGATTATGCCCGAGTTCATCAGACAGACTGGTATGGTGTCACCAATTTAAAGCTGATGACCACTAACCATGGTCGTCAACTGCGTGGATCCTCATCAATTAGCGATAGCTTGCGGAGTGGCGTGAGTGCTCAAACGGCTGTTATAACGTTGAGCGGCTGGAGCGGAGAAATTCGGGGTGAGATCGCCGTGAAATTGTCCTTGGCGGCTCTGCCGCCTAGGACAAGGCTCAGCTTTGAGATTTTCGGTGCCCTTCCGAAAAGCTCAAAGTGACGCCCACAGCGAGCTCACCCCGAATTTCGCAGCGCAAGCTGCGGTCAAACAAATGACCATTTTGGGTGGTACGACAACACCAACGAATTCGGTTTAAGATACCGATATACTTTGCATAGGCCGAACAATTTCTCCTGCTTTCTTAACAATCATTGGGTGGAACCCGACCGAATTAGCCAATTCATCAAGATCATGTCCTAGTTCATCAGACAGACTGCGCTGGTGTCACCAATTTAAAGCTGATGACCACTAACCATGGTCGTCAACTGCGCGGTTCCCCATCAATTGGCGATAGCTTGCCGAGTGGCGTGAGTGCTCAAACGGCTGTTATAACGTTGAGCGGCTGGAGCGGAGAAATTCGGGGTGAGATCGCCGTGAAATTGTCCTTGGCGGCTCTGCCGCCTAGGACAAGGCTCAGCTTTGAGATTTTCGGTGCCCTTCCGAAAAGCTCAAAGTGACGCCCACAGCGAGCTCACCCCGAATTTCGCAGCGCAAGCTGCGGCCTTCATCGCGGACATCATTCAAACAAGTTCTCTCAACAATTAACGCCAAAAAAAGTCGGCGCAAACACTTTCCCAGTCGTCTCTGTATTGTATTTTTTCAGAAAAACCAGTAACATGAAGGCAGACCTTTTCAGCGGAGGATACAGATGTTTAAAATCATGATTATTGAAGATGACGCGACGATCGCCCAATTGATCGCCGAGAATCTTGAGAAATGGGATTTGAAGGCGTACATCATTCAGGACTTCAATCAAGTCATGCCCGAATTTACGGCGGCCAAACCTGATTTAGTCCTAATGGATATCAATTTGCCGGTTTTTGATGGCTTTCATTGGAATCAAAAGATCCGCGAAGTTTCGCAGATCCCGATCATTTTCATTTCGTCGCGCAACACCAACATGGACATGGTGATGGCGATGAATATGGGCGCCGACGATTTTGTCAATAAGCCCTTTTCGATGGAAGTCCTGTTGGCCAAGATCAATGCCTTGCTGCGGCGGACCTATGATTATCAAGATTCGAACGCGAATTTCTTGGAACATAATGGGCTGAAATTGAATTTGCAAAACGGCGATGCCCAGATCAAGGGGCAGACGATCAATCTTTCTAAAAATGAATATAAATTGTTGCAGTTCATGATGCGCCAACATGGCAAGATCATTTCGCGGGATCGGTTGTTGCGCGAGCTTTGGGATGATGAACGGTTCGTTGATGACAATACCTTGACGGTCAATGTGAACCGGTTGCGCCGGAAGATCGAAAAGGCGGGCATCGAAGACTATATCGTGACGAAGGTCGGGCAAGGGTACCTGATCCCTTGAGGTGGGAAAAATGACTTTTTGGAAATTTACGCGGGATCATTTCTTGCAGATCATTTTCTGGTTGCTGGGATTGTTGCTGTTTAATTTGGTGATCTGGCTCGATCCGTCAAATTCGATCGCGTTGGTCAATCTGCTTTATTTGGATCTGCTGTTGGTGATTTTTCTGGCGGTCTTTCTCTTTGTTTTATTTTGGAGTCGGCGTAGTTGGTACCGCCAAGTCGATGACCGGATCACCGATGCCGATAATATTTTGAATCAACCACTGATCAATCCCCAGCGCTGTGACGAACGACAAATCGCTCGTTATTCCGAAGTTTTATTGGAGACCCATCAACAGGTATTGAACAGTTTGGTCAATGAACAGGCGGATCAACGGGAATTTATCGATAGTTGGGTCCACGATATCAAAGTTCCGCTGGCGGCGTTGCGGTTGGTGGGCGATAGTTTGGAAGATGAGATCGGCGAACAGAAATATGATCAATTGGTCGAGGAAATCGACCGAATGAACCATTATGTTGAGGAAGTCTTGTATTATTCCCGGCTGAGTCATTTCGCGAATGATTATTTGATCCAAGAATATTCGCTGAAGGCGATCATCAATCCCGTCGTCCGCGATAATATGAATTATTTTATCCACAAAAAAATCCGTCTTGAACGAAAAAACTTGGATTATACAGTCTTGACCGATCAAAAATGGCTTAGTTTCATTATTCAGCAGATCATTGCCAATAGTTTGAAATATACGCCGCCAGCAGGCGAAATCACGATCGCGGTGGTTTCGGATCGCCGCGGTCTGGACTTGCAGATCACCGATACTGGCGTGGGGATCCCGGAAGCGGATCTGTCGCGGATCTTTGACAAGGGTTTTACCGGTGCCAATGGCCGCCACGCTGACACCCACGCCACCGGACTAGGGTTGTACTTGGCGCAGAAATTAGCGCAGAAGTTGGGACATCAGATCAGCGTATGCTCAACGGTCGGCGTGGGCACGACCTTGACGATCCACTTTCCGTTATTGAGTTATTATAATAGTCCTGATAGTCAAACTAGTTTTCTAGATAAAGAGGGGGAGTACGATGACTAATGAACAGATCCAAGTCGTGACCATCGCCGGCAATGATTCAGACGGCAGCGCCGGGATGCCGGCCGATTTGCATAGTTTTTTCATGCGTCATGTTTATGGCATGGGGATCCTGACGGCGGCGGTTTCGGGGAATTCCTACGGGATCGAAGCGGCCCAAGTTATGCCGGCGGAATTCATCGCCCAACAATTCGCGACTTTAGCCAAGGATTTCAAGATCCGGGCCGCGAAAACTGGCATGTTGGCGGATGCCACGGTGATCAATGTGGTGGCGGATTGCTATCAGAAATATGATTTCGGCCCCTTGGTGGTCGATCCCGTGATCATTACCAAGCACGGCGCGATGTTATTGGAAGAAGAAGCCTATCAAACTTTTCGCCGGCGGTTATTACCCTTGGCGACGGTGTTGACGCCGAACTTCTTTGAAGCGCAAAAACTGACCGGTCTAGAGCTAGCGACCGATGAACAGATCGTGACTGCAGCGCGGCAATTGCAAGCGGCCGGCGCGAAAAATGTGATGATCAAGGGCCGCCATGATGACGAGCACCAGCGTGAAGTTCGCGATTTTGTGCTGACTGCGACGGGCGAGTCCTTCTGGCTGGCGGAGCCCTACGTCAAAACCGATCATGTCAACGGCACTGGCGATTCATTGTCGGCCGTGATCGCGGCAGAATTGGCGAAAGGTCAGACCCCGGCAGCGGCGATCCGCTTGGCGAAGAAATTCGTTCATACGGCGATTGCCCAACCCATCGCGGTCGGTCATAAGTTTGGCCCGATCAACCATTGGGCGACAGCTGATTTCAAATAAGTTAGCGGTCAACGCGGTGGCGGCTGCGCGTTGGCAAATATTGGACGAATACCCTTGGTGGTGTTCGTTTTTTGTTGGTGGCGATTTCGCCGTGTGCGCCAGCAGGATAGAGCGGCTGGGACATCATGCTGGCCAACGAAGCTGCCAGGACGCTTCGCCCAGGACAACGATCAATCGTGGCCCTAACGAAAAGGCACTTGACCGCAAAGCTTCTTTCTGGTTACAAAAGTGTTAGTGTTGTCTTAGGACATTTCCGTGTAAAATGGAAGTGACGACGGTGGCATTGAGAAATGGGGAAGATTGATGCGAATGGCGGAAGTGAAACAAGTCAGCAAGAATTTCGGCGCGCGGCAGAACTTGGTCCGAGCGCTGAACAATATTAGTTTCAAGATCGAGCGCGGCGAATTCGTTGGGGTGATGGGACCATCAGGCGCCGGGAAAACCACATTGCTGAACGTGATGTCAACGATCGATCAGCCAACGATGGGGCGAATCTATTTGGCGGGACAGGAGATCACCACCTTGCCAGAACGAGATCTCGCTGAATTTCGGCGCAATAATATTGGTTTTATTTTTCAAGATTTCAATTTGTTGCCGGCTTTATCGGTCCGGGAGAACTTGGTTATGATCTTGTCGATGTTGCGCCTGCCCGCTGATCAGGTCGAGCAGCGGTTGGCTTATTTCAGCGAACGCTTGAACTTGGCCGAATTGATGAGCCGTTATCCCAATGAACTTTCGATGGGGCAGAAGCAACGGGTGGCGGCGGCGCGGGCTTTGATGACCCGTCCGCAGATCGTTTTCGCGGATGAACCTACCGGAAGTCTTGATTCCAAGTCCGCGACCGAGTTGTTGCAATACTTGGCCACGATCAATTTGGAAGACGAGACCACGATCATGATGGTGACCCATGACGCGTTTACGGCCAGTTATTGTAATCGGATCATTTTCATTAAGGATGGCGCCTTGTACGCTGAAGTCGTGCGTTCCGGCAGTCGGCGGCAATTTTTCCATCAGATCATTGATATGCAGGCGGCCATTGGTGGGGGTAATCTTAGTGATTTCAAAAATCGCCTTTAAGAATTTTCGCCAGCACTTGGCGGGGCGCGTGTTATATTTGGTGGCGATCGCCTTGTTGGTGATGATTTCTTACGACTGTTTGACCACGTTCGAAAATCCGATCATTTTAAAAATGAGTCGGCTCAATCCTATTTTAGGGACGCTATTGATTTTGTTAGTGGCCTTACTGGTTTTTAGTCTATTGATCATCTTCTACGCCAATCGGTTTTTTGTGCATCAACGCCATTCTGAGTTTGGACTCTTGATCGTCTCCGGTTTACCACGGGGTCGGATCGCGTGGCTGTTCTTTCTCGAGACGTTGCTAGGCGAGGTCTTAGCGCTATTGATGGGCTTGGTCTTAGGCCTGTTGACGAATAAATTGTTTGCCATGTTGCTGTTACGGTTCATGGGGATCAGTCAAGAAACGAACCATTGGTGGTCCTTGATCGGTCTGCGTGATGTCAGCGTGGCCTACTTGGTGATCTTCGCGATCGTCGGTGTATTGGATGCCATCCGCATCTTTCAGCTGCGCCCCGTGCGCCTACTTAATCCTGAACAAAGCGCGAGCCAACCGCTGACCGCGCCGTGGCTGGCCCGCTTTTTGGCCTGGCTGGGACCGGTGTTAGTCGCGGGGAGTTATTTGGCGATCTTCAAATTGAATTGGTTGAAGCCGTTTCGTTTGGCCGACCGTGCCTCGTTGAACACCTTATTGATTTTCATGGCGCTATTGTTAGGGGTGTGGTTTGTTTTTCGCGATACTTTACCCCAGCTTTGCGCACGTTTACGGCAATCGAAATGGGCTTATCGGCACCAGCGGATCCTTGACCTGGCGATGACGGGTAGCGAGTTTCGCCGCCATCATCAATCGCTGACCTTGACGACCGTTTTTGTCACGGCCTCGGTGGTGTTATTGGGGATCGCCGCGGTCAGTTACGCGGATAATTATCGCGACTTGGACGAGGAGGCGCCGGTGGATCTGGCCGTGGATCAGGCTTACCATGATCAAGTCGCCCAAGAGATCCGCGACCAAGGTGGCCAGTTGGAACGGCTGACCAGTATTCAAGTCAAGGCGGTCCCCGCGCAAATGATTGGGCCTCACAGCCGCGAGATCATGGGCCAGCGCAATATGCCGGTGGAAGTGATCTCGCTGGCGGCATACCGCCGGGTCCAGCGGCATCAACGGGGCCTGCCGCCATTGCAGCTCCAAGACCGCCAAGCACTTTACATTTCCTATAATTTCCAATACCAAAAATTACCCGCGCAGGTTTTGCGCCAGAATAAAATCAGATTCGCGCAACCGGGCCTGCCACAATTGACGATCAGTGATTATTCACGCCAATATCCCTTAGGTAATTCCTTGTTCTACGCGGATCTGCTGGTGGTGCCGGACGCGTTCTTTGATCAGTTGCAGACTGCGCCCGCACGCCAGTTAACCGGCTACCGGATCAAGAAAATGGCCCCGGACAGCGCCTTTCTACGGAAGATCGATCAGGCGTCCTTCGCCAGTAAGAATCTCCGAAAAATGGTCTACCACGTTGATTCCAGTTTGCGCCGTTCTTGGCTCAAACTCAGCGCCACGAGGCAGAAAAAGTCGGCGAATCTGATCAGTTATTCAAGCAATAGCTATTCTGTTCGAGGACCGTTCCAAGTCATGCTGCGGCGCTTTTTAGGCGTGGTGATCTTTGTCATCGTGTTATTGGCCTTATTGATGACTTTCGCCTGGGCCAGCGTCTTCTCCCTTCGGCAATTGTCTCAGGTCGAACAGAACCGTTTCGATTACCTGACCATGAAGAAACTAGGCGTGGCCGAAGACGAATTGCTACGCTATTCAGACCGGCAAAATCGGCGCGTCTTCTTGACCCCAGTGCTTTTTGGCATCGCCAATGGGCTCTTCATCATGCACTTTGTCGGCTGGCACTTGGATCATTTGCCGTTGAAACTATTGTATTTATTGACGTTGGTGGTCTTCCTCGTCTATTGGTTCTTCTATTTGTTCACAGCCTATAATTATCGCCGCTTGTTGCGGACAACGCAGATCTCCACGCAACGCTTGATTTGACGTGGCGCTAAAGCAGATCAATTCCTGAAAGGATGACAAAAAATGAAATTAACAGTCTTAGGTTATTACGGCGGCTATCCCACCGCCACAGCGGGGACAACCGGCTTCTTGATCGAAGAGGGCGCTTATCGTTTGCTGCTGGATTGTGGCAGCGGCGTCTTGAGTCAGTTGGAGCAGCGCTTGGATCCTTTGCAGTTGGACGCTGTTTTGCTGACCCATTATCATCACGATCATATCGCCGATGTTGGGGTGTTGCAGTATTATTGGCAATTGCGCCAAGGCGAGCGTCACGTGGCGGAGTTACCGATTTATGGGAATACAGAAGATCCTTTGAACTTTGCCAGTCTGACCTGGGCCGGTGCCACGGCGGGTCGGGCTTATGATCCGGACAAGACACTGACCTTAGGACCGTTGCGCCTGACTTTTTTGCGGACCGTTCATCCGGTCCCAACTTATGCGGTCCGCATTGAAAACGCAGAAAAAAAGGTGCTGGTTTTCACGGCCGATTCAGCTTATTTCCCTGAATTAGGAAAATTTGCCCGGGATGCGGATTTATTGATCACCGATACGAATTTCACTAACAATAAGTCAGGCCGCTTGTGGCACATGACGGCAGGCCAATCTGGGCAAATCGCGCAAACGGCTGGCGTCGGCCGCTTATTACTAAGCCATTTACCACAGCAAATTGAGCATCAGCAACTGTTAGTAGAAGCGCAGGCGGCCGCACCGACTATACCAATTGAATTGGCCGCGACTGGAAAAGAAATCAATTTAGGCTGAGTTTATTCAGAGTTTTTCAGTCGCTTTTGGAAAGCACTTTCATTGGCGCTGCTTAGGCATCGTTCACAAGTGACAACATGTTAACCGAAGTTGATTATCGAAATTATAAGGTATTCTTAAGTGTTACATTAATGTTATACGAAGTGAATATCGTGATATTGCTTGATATATCGGGATTGTATATTTCTTAATTGAATCTTATATTTCAAATTCTTTACAATTATTTTGCCGAAAGGTCTAGATTTTTTCTTAATTAGTGGGTATAATGTACTTGTGAATTGATAAGGATTATGTTCATAATCGCGTCATAAGGGAGCGAATGTCATGGTAAATTTATATACATCACCAAGTTGCACATCCTGCCGTAAAGCCCGTGCCTGGTTGAAAGAACATAATATACCGTTTGAAGAACGTAATATTTTCTCTGATCCGTTAAGCAAGGACGAAATCAAGCAAATCTTGCGCATGACCGAAGATGGTACAGAAGAAATCATTTCGACGCGGTCGAAGATTTTCCAAGAATTGGGAATCGACTTAGACGATTTGACCATGGACGAACTGTTGGATCTGGTTGAACAGAATCCCGGTTTGTTACGCCGACCGATCATCATGGATGATAAGCGGCTCCAGGTTGGTTACAATGAAGATGAGATCCGCCGCTTCCTCCCCCGGGAAGTACGGGCATTGGAATTGCAACAGGCACAACGAATGGCAGGTTACTAATTTAGTAGCTAGGCGACAAATATTAAAGTTAAGATATGGAATAACACTTTTTACTGTTGTTCCATATTTTTTTATGGTAAAATCGACAAGTCAACTTATTAATAGTTAGTGAGTTTAAGAGAATCACTTTTTCGGCGAAGAAAAGCCTGGGAGTGGTTTTCATAATGAGAACAGTGTAGTATACTGCAAGAATAGGGATATTGGCGACTTTTGCCAATAATCACTGGTCACAAGAAATGAGGTGGACCTAATGGAAATGGAACGGATCGATGAGAATACGATTCGCGTGATCCTTGGTCGCGAAGATTTAGAAGAGCGTGGTGTCAAGATCTTGGACCTGCTGGCCAATCATCAACAGATTGAGAAGTTCTTTTACAGCATTCTCGAAGAAGTTGACGCTGACCATATGTTTGCCGATAATGACGCCGTCACTTTTCAGGTGATGCCCAATAAAGGTGGGCTTGAGTTGTTGATCAGCAAGTTGGATGAAGATGAGCTGTCCGATCGAGAAGCCTTAGATTCCGCGTTGTCCCAACGGCGTAACCGCGGGAAACATCATCAAAACAAGAGTCAATTAGCCGCACTACAAAAAAAATTACAAAGTTCTGACGAAGATGATGATGAGGATAATCTCAGCCGTTATCTGGAAGATGAAGATGTGGACTATCGGCAAGTTGTCCTGGCGCTACCTGATTTCGAAGCGATGATCCAACTCGCGGACGCGCTTCGTTTGGAATCCGGGATTTCGAATCTTTATCAATACCAAGGGCAATACTATCTGGAATTGGTGCTGTTTGTTGACGATCTCCACGATATTTCGGCGGAGGACGCCATCGCGATCGCCAATGAATATGGCGCGAAGACGGATGTCACCCCGGAAGTGCTCAGCGAATATGGCAAGAAGATCATGGACCAAGTGGCGTTACAGACGACGCGGCATTACTTTTTAGCTCAACATTAAGCGCAAGTCAGCATTTTTTTAAACAACAAACATTTTAAGCAGCCTGCCGGGGATCGGTAGGCTGCTTTTTGTGGCGCTTTGTTAAATGGAGTTGGGTGATTGGTTTGCGCATGATTGCAGGTGTGGGTGGGTGTTGCGCGTGAGCGCAACCGGCTGGGACTGCTGTTGCGGACTGGAACGTGGTGGGCATCGTTTGAAGCCAATCCGCAAAGTGCGCGGCTTGTCTTCAAATCGAGCCTTGTCCTAAGCGGCAAAGCCGCCAAGGACAATTTCACCACTGAGCCGCGCAGTCCCAGCCGGTTGCTAGGCAGAATTGAGCTCATCTGCAATCGAGGCGAAGGATTTGACGAAGTGGTTTTGCAAGTGTGGTGGTCAAAGCCATCACATTTTTTTGGTGGTACAGCAATACCAACTGATTCCAGCAGTCTGTGCTTGATTGCAGGTTTGGGTGGGTTTGGATGGGGACGCAACCGGGTCGGGCCATTTGTGCGGCTGGAACGCAGTGGGCGTCGTTTTGAGCCAATCCGCAAAGCCCGCGGCTTGTCTCAAAATCGAGCTTTATTCTAAGCGGCAAAGCCGCCAAGGACAATTTCACCACTGAGCCGCGCAGTCCCAGCCGGTTGCTAGGCAGAATTGAGCCTATCTGCAATCGGGGCCGGGTATCTGACGAAGTGCATTTGCGAGTAAGTGGTCAAACAATTGCCCACTTTTGGGGTGGTACGGCAATGTCAACGGATTTGGATTAGGAGGTTGGGACACTTTACATAGGCCGAACATCTCTACTTGTTTCCTTAATGATTCATGGGTGAAACCGACCGATTCGGCCGATTCATCAAGAACTTGCCTAAGTTCATCAAGTAGACTTTACTGGTGTCACCAATTTAAAGATCATAACCACTAACCACGGTCGTCAATTGCGTGGATTCCCATCAATTGACCATAGCTTGCCAGTCGGCGTGAGCGCTCAAACGACTGTTATAACGTTGAGCGGCTGGAGCGGAGAAATTCGGGGTGAGATCGCCGTGAAATTGTCCTTGGCGGCTCTGCCGCTTAGGACAAGGCTCAGCTTTGAGATTCGCGCGGGCTTCGCGAAGCTCAAAGTGACGCCCACAGCGAGCTCACCCCGAATTTCGCAGCGTAAACCGCGGCCAACCTACTTTTGGGGGTGGTACGGCAACACCAACAGATTTGGATTAGGAGATCGGTATACTTTGCGTCGGCCGAACAATTTGACTCATTTCCTTAACAATTCGTGGATGGAAACAAACCGATTCGGCTGATTCATCAAGAACTTGCCTCAGTTTATCAAACAGACTGTGCTGGTGTCACCAATTTAAGGCTTGTGACCACTAACCATGGTCGTCAATGGCGTGGATCCCCCATCAATTGACCATAGCTTGTCGATCGGCGTGAGTGCTCAAACGGCTGTTATAATGTTGAGCGGCTGGAGCGGAGCGTGGCGTTGAAACGTGTTCGCCGACCCAGCTTCTTCCGCTTAGCTACGCAATTGTTCCGGAAGCAAAGTGCGGCTTCCAAAACAATTGCTAGGCTAATGCTCAGAAGCTACCCGGGTCGGCTCACACTCTGGCGTTGGTGGTTCGTTTGCTCGTTTGGCGGAAGGTCGGGCTGGGGGTGAGTCAGCCGCGAAACGTGTTCGCCGACCTAGCTTCTTCCGCTTAGCTACGCAACTATTCTGGAGGCATAGACCGGCCTCCAAAATAGTTGCTAGGCTAATGCTCAGAAGCTACCCAGGTCGGCTCTCACTCTGAATCAATTATTGTTGGCGATTTATCGCCTACAATAAGGCCGAGCTTGAAGATTTTCGGTGGTTTTCCGAAAAGCTTCAAGTCGTGCCCGCAGCGTTCCACCACCCCCAGCCCGACCTGGAGCCCCACTACACCTGCCCACCACCAACGCCACGCGCAGCGCAAGCTGCGGACACGCTACTTTTGTCTGCGAATCCACCACTCCCAGCCTAATTCTCTCGGTGGACTTGATTAGCCGCGGACTTAGGTATCCTGCTTGCAGCTACGACATAATCCGCCTTATGGCTGGGAAACAGACAAGATAGATCAAGAGCTGACCACAACCAATCAATTGGAAAATTTGCCAGGATTTGAAGTCAATCATCGCGGCGACCACACTGCCTAAGGGAATAAAGATACCGCTGATGGTAAAAATAATGCTAAAAACGCGACCAAGAAAGCGGGAATCGACCGAAGCCTGAAGATAGGACATCAGCGAGATATTGAAAGTTGTCACGGCGCTTGAAAATAAGCCAAAGAGAAGCAGGAGTAAAGGCTGCGAAGAACGCGCGAACCCAATCAGGATCAGCGCCAGGGATGCTGGTAATAATAAATGGAAGAAGGACTTGGGCGCCAGCTGGATTTTATAAATACTAACAAAAAGCGCGCCTAAAACACTGCCGAGGGATTGGACAATCAAAATGTAGGCATAGATGTGCGAAAAACCAGAAAACGTCGCGGTAAAGGGTAGATAAAATGAATAAATCGCATCTAAGAAATTAAGAAACGCACTGGAGATCAAGATGATCAGGAGGCCTTTTCTGCTGGCGATATAGTGAATCCCCGCCTTTAATCCGGTGAGAAAAGTTGCTTTGGCGGCGGGGACCTCATGTAAGATGACAAAGTTGCCTTCGCAGAGGGCTGAAATAAAGAAAGAGAGCGCATCGATCAACATGCCGTATTTAAAGCCGAATTGTTTGATCACCAGCATGGCCAGCAGTGGCGCCGCGACCGCGATGAGCTCGGCAATTACTTTGGCGGTGGCGTTATAGCGATAGATACCCTTTTGACTTAACAAATCCTTCGTAATGGCTTTATAGGCCGGCACATTAAAGCTAAATAGCACGGCCAGTAAGGCGTTGATAATGATGAGTGCCCAAATATTCTGGGGATCATAGCATAAGAAGAGGAGGAAGGTCAGGGCGCCGGCAATTAGGTCGGTGGCGAGCAGGAGCCGTTTTCTATTGCCGAAATCGGCCAGGTGACCAGCAAAGAGATTAAAGGCCAGCCTGATCAGCGCCTCGCTGGACTGATAAAATGTCATAAAAAAATTGGCGTTCAGTGCCAGCCCGGCAATCAATAGTTTATTTCCATAATCAAAGATGATATTGCCAAGGTTGGTGGTTTGCCCGCGGATGAGCAGCAAGCCGATATTTTTATTTTCTTTGTTCATGTTCGAAGTAACCTCGCAGTGACAGGAAGGTCTGGTTGAATTCGCGATTTCCTGGTAGGCAAAAGACAAGGAGGTAGCGCAGATCCGCCAATGACTTGGCTCGTCGCGCTGGTTGTTGCGGGTATTCTCTGAAGAAAGCTAACGGAACGGTTATTTCTGGAGGCACTTGTTGACGACCGTTTTGGAAGATCGCCAAAGTTACCGCCAGACAAGTGGGGCTGCGCTGATAATCCTTAACTTGGGGCACAGCGGCGTTGTTGACCAAAGCCCAATAGGTCGCGAGGAGATCGAAATTAAAGGCCTGCTTGACCAGCAGCGGTATTTGGCCACCACCGAAACGCTTGCCGATCTCACAAAAACTGAGTTCATCAGTCTCAGTTCGATAAAAAAATTCAGCGTGAAACGGTTGGATCGTATCTGTGCCCAGCCTCGTTAGCACGGCTTGAGTGGCCGCTTCCAGTCGTTCAATCAAATGATCGTTGCTTTGATAGTGTGAATTGGTCCTAATCAAATTGAAAAAATCAGTCTTAATGGCTAGGATATTACCAACATATTCATGGGAGAAAAAATAGCCGATTTCGCCATTGATCGCGATGCCATCGCACGTAAACATGACATCAAACGTCTCAACAGTTTCCAGCAGGTACTCAGTCGAATTGAAATAATCAGGCACCGCTGTGACGATGGCGACGCCTCGGCCAGAGTCTTCGCGGCGGGGTTTGATGATAAATTTGGCCGGGAGCGCGTCAGTTGCGCAAGGGTCGATCAGGCTTGGTTGTTTGATTTTGGGCGCCAAAGTTTGCCGCATCATTTTTTTGTCCTTATAGGCATAGGCAATTTCCCAAGCGTTCTTGTCGTCGGTAAAGATTGCTTTCAAAATACCGACGAGATGGATCAGCCCCTCATCAAGGGAAAAAATATCGTCAATGCTCGGCTGACTTTTGAAGAACAATAGTAGCTCTAATAGGCTAAAATCGGCAACGGTGAAAACTTGCTGCTCGGCGAATCCCACGCTCAGATAGTTCTGGCGTTGCTGGCTGGGGCAGACGATCGCGAGTTGGTTAGCTGGTTGGAGCCCGATGCTTTCAGGCGAAAAACGATAGATGAAATATTTCATTGATCTTGATACCTCGTGTTTGCTTGCGCCCATTGTTCAGCCCGCAGTAACTGCGCTTTTACGCTACGAAAAGAAGCGCCGTAAACTGACAGCCCGATTACCGCATCGGCGCTGTGGGCCGCATTGCCGATCTGACTGCCAACGCGAACATATGCCACCTCATCAAAAATAGAAAATTCGGACTTCACCGCTTCAGTAAATTCTGGCAGAGCTTGGATCGTGCCGGCTTGTTTGGCCGTTAGCAGCCACCCGGTCACCGGATAGTCGCGCCTGATCGCCGGGAGTGGTTCTGCGCAAACCGAATAAATCAGGAGTTTAAGTGGGTTACAGGCCAGTTTGAATTCCAAGTTTTGGCGAATGCGGGCGCCACCGATCCTGCTCCCGATCTCCAGGAAGATGATCTCTTGACCGTCGAAGAACACTTCCAAATGAAAGAGAAAGGTTCCAGTTGGCGCCAGTTTTTTAACGAGATTAGTGGCGTATTGACTGAGTTCAAGATAGCTGGCATCCGTGTGATCCAAAGAGACTGCCGCCGCCGAAACACCGGCTTTGATCAACAGGGGGTTATAGATGTATCGTGCCGGTTCGCAATACAAAACCTGACCGTGGGCAATCAAGCCATCAATATGATAAATATCCGCATAAAGATACTGTTGGACCAGGAATGTTTGCTGAATCCAATCATGATCAGCCTGAAAGCGCGTCAAGTCTGCCTTTTCTTTCAAATGAAAGGTATTTACCGAACCGGCGCCATCCAATGGTTTGACAATCATATCAGGGTTGCGCTTAAAGAACGCTGCTAATGCGGCAGACGAAGAAACGACTTGTGAGTTGGGCACTTTAAAGCCAGCAGCGCTGACCCGCTGGACCATGGTCGCTTTATCGCGAAAAATTCGCGCCTCCGCAAGATTTTGCCCAGGTAAATTGAATGCCGTCCGTAATTTGCCGGCCAGTTCAATATCAAATTCGTCTAGTGCGATAATCGCGTCAAAATGCGCGTTTGTCAGAAGTTCCCGGGCCTGACGTTCTCTAGCGAGTGGGTAATTTTTGACAAAAACGAGTGTGACATTGACCGGTTGATTCAGTTGAAAGGACGCCGCTTTGGCTTGGTCCGCGATGATGGTGTAGTCATGCTGTGGCGCCAGACATTGATAAATATCTGTATATTGTTCGCGGTACGGATGAAAAATCAAGATGTGTTTCATTAGCGATACCTCGCGATAGGATCGACGTAGATGTTTTCAGACGGATTTCGATGATAAGCGAAATTGCTGGGCAATTTTGGTAAAACTAGAGTTGGATCGATTCTCGCTTTAAATAGTTGATAGGGGATCCCCAACGTTTGATAGGCGTAATCAGCGGTGACTGGCCGGCGGCTTCGTTTAACCTGACGGATGGATTTCTCAAGGCTAGCAAGAAAGTCCTCGTAAAGTGGACTCAGAAATTCCGCGAGGGTGGGAAAGTTCTGGAGGATCGCGGTCACGCTGATCTGGTGGTAGGTGCACTCTGAAAATATTTCGCGGGCCAACTTTTTAATGGTGTAATGCTGTTTCTTATTGCCGGCATTGCCAACGGCCTGGTGTAAGATCCGAATGGCCTCAAGCTGACTCATCAGAAAATGGGTCAGCTCGTGGTTTTCAACCGAGCGAAACACTTTCAGATAAAGTGAGTGATAGTGTGCCGTTTCGAATAATGATTTGGCATGCTCGTTGATCATCGTTGATCTTAACGGGAAGAACACACTATCGAGTTGCGCCAGATTGCCGCCTTGATAATCAACGAGTACAAAATTGGCGACCGTGACCAGGCCGTTATTGAATTTGACACACACCTTGAGATAGTAATGCTGGCCGGGAATCGGCAACGCGCAAATCAGGCGTTCTCGCGGTATTTCAATTACGTTTGCCGATATTTCGCGGCTATTTGTTGCAATGGACTGGATGTCCGGCACGATCACATAAATGTCGCTGGCGCTAATCCAGGGATCCAAGATAGTCCGGATAAACTCGGCGATGACCGGCGCAAAAGAGACCGGCTCAAACGAAAAAAGACTAATTAATTCTTGGCAAGGACTCGCGAGGGGATTTACCAGATTGGCGGGATAAACATTTCTAAAGCAAAGTTGCTCTTTATAGAAAAATCCCTGCGGTTGTTCCGCGAATTTTGCTAATTCGTCTTGAATCGGAGAAAAGGTGAATAGGTTCTTGCCGGATCTAACTAAGGGGGAGGCGGGTAAGAATCTAGCCTTGAATGTTTGGCAGATCTGCTCACGCCAAAAGATATTCGCGTCCATCGATTTTTCCTTTCCGGGTAACTCATGCTGATTCTGTCCATTAAGTGACCCTCAACGATTTTCTAGGTCCTGCTATCAGGCAGGTGGGATCAGTGTCGATCCCATCAGACGCGCTTGTTTGAGCGGGTGATGGGGGGATCTGCCGGCCAGCAGCCAGATTTATGCTTGGACAACTGCCCAGAAGGCCTATTTTTTGACTTGGTCGTTTGATGAATTTTTCAGAGCCAAAATCTAACTAACAACTTCGCCTAGCGATAGATGTCGCCTTCATAACCGCTCAAGCTTAAAGCGCTTTGAATATTTCCGAAGCCCCGTAAAAGCTGATCATAGTTTAGTAAGACCGCGGCAGGAATCTGCGTATGGGCAAGACCCATGATAATTGCCATCCCGGCGCGGATATCATTTAAGTCGAACACGCCATTTTGATTGGATGTGGGCTTTGACCGCGGCTGTGTTTTTAGGGCGCCGTTTCTTAGCGATTTAAGATTAATCCCTAATTTCTGCAATTCGGGAATATGACTGGATCGATTGCCAAATACTTCATCCAACAAAATCGCTGGAATATTGTGGAAGGCCAAGAATTCCGAGATGATCGGTCCTAAATCTGTGGTGATCTGTGGAGGCGGGCCGAGGCGCAAAAATTCAAAATATTCCTGATTGATCGGGGCGACTTTACGGAAAATCAAGGCATGATCGACCTCAGCCAGCGCTAAGCCAAAGTTTTCAAAAAGCTCCGCGTAATTTGGGGGAATCTCACTAATCGTCACGTTGGTAAAGGCGATTGTTTCCAAGCGATCCCAGAGCAGCAAGACATAGGAAACAAGCATCGTCATGTCTGGGGGGAGTGTGACCTGACAGTCTCTAGCCGCCAGCGCGTCGACCGCGGGTAGCAAAATTCTGTCTGGCGCTGTATGAATAACGACGCGATTGGTCGACCTTTCCAACAAGGAAATCAGAAAGAGAATCGTGGGATCCTGTGATAGGCCGTTTATTTTGAGCGCATTCGGGTAAACATAGGCCAAACTAAGCGCGTTGAAGAAGGCGCCGACACTTTTGCTACCATCGCCGTAGCAATTCAGAACCAGATTGCGATTCAGCGTGTCCTTCTTTTCCGCGTAGAAAGTATGCGCGCTGGCATCATATTGATAATTCGAAATCGTCGCCAGGATCTCCAAATGTAAATCAATCGGACGATCACAAAAATCATCGCCACCGGGAAAGCTGAAAAGAAGCTGATGGTATTTGTAGGTCAAAGCCGAGATGACGACGATACTGGCACGACTGACTTTATTTAACATCGTGATATTAAATGGGGCAGCCTCAGCCGTTAATGTAATGGTATCCCGTGAAATATTCGCATCTGTCCAGCCGTTGTTGGCAAAAATATATAAGACATTAAGAAAATCAAGCGCGGTTGGGCAATTATGGATCGTTAGCGCGTTCTGGTTGAGGAAAAGACTTGACAACAAAGCATGAACACCAACAACCTTATCGCCTTCAATTTTAACGTTGTGCCTAATTTCGTCATGGACCGGGACCGCCTTGATAGCCCGAGAAAAATGACTAGCGATTTTTTTAGAATTATCAATGTTGTTATAGTCGGATGAAAGAGTGATCGATTGATTCAAATTATTTTCTAAGTCTTCAAAAGAAATTTCGAGTATTTTTGCATATTTTAGCAGTTCATCAACGTCAATATTGCGAGATTCTTGCTCCCAATTAGAAATTGCTTGCCGGCTAACCTTAAGCTCCTTGGCAATAAAATCTTGAGTGAAGCCTAAGGCAATTCTTTTTTTCTCAGGAAATCACCAATCATCTGCGCCACCTCTATTTTCATAATGTAATATCTTATAAATAATCTTAATTCTCATTTAATCACAATGCAAGCAACATTCTGTTGCGTCGAGGCAAACGCAGATTGTGGATTTTTTCGGGGCAGGCGGCGGCGTTGGCGTATTTAGTCAGAGGTGATCAGAATATGTATGCAGCCCTGGATGAGCGAGGACAGTTGACCCAAGCAGCAACACAAGTGATTGAAAGCGAAGCCGACTTACGGGCCAAAGCCGGTGGCGCGGCGCATTTTTATTGTCCCCGTTGTCGGCAGCCAGTTCAGTTGGTGCGCGCACGCACGGGACGTCCCTTTTTCCGTCATGTGGGTCGGACTGGGTTGGGACCCAATGAGACTGCCCGCCATCGCGCCGGTAAGCAAACCTTGCAACAGGAGTTGGCCGCGTTGCAGGTCGTTAGCGAGTTGGAAGTGGTTTTACCCTTGAAAGTGGCTGGGGCAGAGGTGGACAGCCCAGCGGAGAAGAGGCCAGGGGAAGTGGTCGCGCCGCTGGTGACTGCAGCGGGCGCCCAACCGCGGCCGCTCCAGCAAGACGCGCGAGAAGGCGAACAGCGGCGCGCGGATGTTTTGTGGCAACACGGCGCTCACCTGTGGGCCTTTGAATTCCAATGCGCGCCCTTGGAGTTGGCTGAGCTGCGGCAACGGCATGAAGATTATCAGCGCTGGCGGATCAGGGAACAATGGTTGTTGGGGGCAACCTATTTGTCACAACGGCGTCCCAGTCAAGGCGCCTTGAAATTCATGGCCTATCAAGCCCACTGGGGTTACTATTTGGCGTTCTGGCAACCCGAGCGGCGCCAAATCCAATTGTTTTATCACTGCCAGTTTCGTCCGCCGCGGACCCAATTGCTCTATCAGGTCAGGATGCTAAGCCTAGGGGAATTTCTGCAGGGCGCCAGCCAAAACCGCCGTCCGCCGGCGCAATTGCCGCCGAATCAGCCCTGGTTTGATCCCCGACCTTGGTTGGGCCAACAACTAGCGCTGAAACAACCGCGCTGGCTGACGTATCAAGGGCGCTGTTACCAGCAAGGCTGGGATTTGCAAAAATTGCCCACCGCCTTATGGTTGCCCCAATGTTTGCCCCCGGTTGTGGGGCACTGGCCTGATTTATTAGGGCGGCAATTGGACTACTGGTTCGCCACCGGCGGCCTGACCCGATCCCAGCAACGACATTTGCTCAGCGGCAGTCGCTGGCCATTGTTGACCACGGAATTGGCCCCCAGTAGCGGCCGCAGCCAACAAAAAAACCACTGCCGCCGCGAGCAATAGCACCCGCGGAACACTGGTTTGAAAAGCAAATTTGAATGAGTTCGGCCTAAATTAGATGTAATTGAGCCCGGTTGGCATTCAAAAGTTTAAGAAAAGGCTTTTGGTTGATCGTTTGTTGTTGCGGCAACTGCTTGGCTAAGATCTGATCGATCAGATCCTCGGTAACCGCGCCGTTGATCAAAATACCGTCGCCGTTGATATTTTGTCGGTAATCGATAAAAACCGTTGACGGTGTTTTCTTCACACCGAGATTGTTGGCCAGCTGCCGATCCGCTTCACACAGATCTTTGGCCAATTGACTGACTCGATCGGTGAAGAAAGTCTGCTCGTCCAAATGGACTTCGCGGGCGATCGTGTGGATCAAGTCATCGGAATAGCAATCGAGTCCTTCGTTAAGGTGGTCTTGCAGGCTCATTGTAAACGCCCGCGCCTTCTTATTTCCCTGGAACGAGGCAGCCTTATAGTCAAGCATCGACTGAAAGGTGATCGCCATGACCTGATTGCGCAGAATCAAATCACGGGTATCCAGCTGATTTCGCTCTAGGAAATCGGTGACAACATTCATGTTAGTGATGGGCACCAAATTCGGCTGAACCTTCAGCCGATGTTGCTTTAAGCCGCGAATGATGTTGACTTCGGTGTTCAAACATAAGCCACCAATCGGATTCGCAAACATAAATATCTCTAGCAAAAGTATTTCCCCCATGCTGATAAAACCTAAACAATAACAACCAAATTAGCGAATACGACAATGATACTTCAAAATCTAACTTAATTCTAGCCTTAAAAATTTTAGACTTCAAATTTTATAACTGTGAAATTGCACGCATTACCTTATTGACGACCGGGCGTTGGGGCACCGAAAAACGTTGCAAGAGCTGATGGTAAAAGGGCTCAGCTACTGCAATCTCGGTGGTTTCCAACTCCAATTCGAAATCCTGCTGGCCATTGGGATATGTCGTTTGATCCAAGGTCAATTGGCCTGCGGGTAATAAGGCGATCCTGCGCTGAGTCACACCCTGGGCGATGATCTGCAATGTGGTTGTCGGTAGTTTCCGCTCTTGCAACGCCGCCGCCACTTGCCCGGTGGTGGCGATCGTTTGTGTCGCGGTCAAAGCCCGCGCTTGGCCAACGGTCAAAGGATCGGTGATTTCAACCAATTCATGATGCGCGGCAGTCGTGATCGTTGCCGGAACCTTCAAAGTTTGCTCGGCGCGATCTTGATAGATGCGGATCCGCAAACCACAATGTTGCTGGTGCAATTGGCGCGCAGCTGTATCATAATAGTAATTCGCTTGCAGAAAGGCCGGCGCGAATGGATAGGCCGACTTGATCTGCTGAAACTCATTCTGGAGCAGGAGATTTTTGAACTCAACTTCCACGGATGTCATTTGGCCCACTCCCTTCCAGAAGGTCATTGTACCATTTTCAGGTGGTGATTTGCATTAAATTTGATTAGTAATGGTTGGGTTAGAACTTGCTGTAAACAGGGTTGGCGGCGACCTGACTAGACATGTTGGGCTGTGTTTGGTGGTTTGAGGGTGGCGCTGCATAATAATCGATGATCACCGCTGCTTGCAAAAGACCGCTGCTTGCAAAAGTAGGTTGGCCGCGGCTTGCGCTGCGCGTGGCGTTGGTGGATGGCAGATGTGGTGGGGCTCCAGGTCGGGCTGGGGGTGGTGGAACGCGGCGGGCACGATTTTGAGCTTTTCGGAAACCCACCGAAAATCTCAAAACTCGGCCTTATTGTAGGCGATAAATCGCCAACAATAATATCGCGGCTGACTCACCCCCAGCCCGACCTTCCGCCAACTAGTAAACGATCCATCAACGCCACGCTCCGCTCCAGCCGCTCAACGTTATAACAGCCGTTTGAGCACTCACACCAGTGCAGTCCATCTGATAAACAGAACTAGTTCTCAGTGAAACAACTGAATCGGTTGGCCTTCCACCCAAGGATTGTTACGGAAACGAATAGAGATGTGCAGCCTACGCAAAATGGCCCGACCTCCTAATCCAGATCAGTTGGCATTGCCGTACCACCCCAAAAAGTGGGCGATTGGTTGACCGCTCACTTGCAAGAGCACTTCGTCAAATCCTTCGCCTCGATTGCAGATAAGCTCAATTCTGCCTAGCAACCGGCTGGGACTGCGCGGCTCTATCTAGAGTGAGAACCGACCTGGTCAGCTTCTGAGCATTAGCCTAGCAACCATTTTGGAGGCTGGTTTGTGCCTCCGGAATAGTTGCGTAGCTAAGCGGAAGAAGCTAGGTCGGCGAACACGTTTCAGTGGTGAAATTGTCCTTGGCGGCTTTGTCGCTTAGAACAAGGCCTGATTTTGAGACAAGCCGCGCTTTTTGCGGATTGGCTCAAAACAGCGCCCACCACGTTCCAAACAGAGCGAACCGACCCGTTTAGCTCCTGAGCATTAGCCTAGCAATTGTTTTGGAAGCTGCATTTTGCTTCCGGAACAATTGAGTAGCTAAGCGCAGGAAGCTGGGGGGGGAGCACGTTTCCAGCCCGCATCAGCAGTCCCAGCCGGTTGCGCTCACGCACAACACCCACCCACACCTGCAATCGCTTGAGGAAATCTCGAACAGAGGCCACGCTGATAAGAATTAACGTAAAACAATAGAACGTCGTTGATTCCCAATTCAAGTAACTTGCGTCGATAATTGAGGTCAAAGCAATGCAGACTGCTTTTATGACCGGTTGTGTGTTAAAATAATAAGTGGACTGTAATAGAGTGAGGACTACGCTAGTCAACCACCCGTGACTAAAGTCACAGGCTTGTGAGAGCATCGCCTAACGGTGACACGACCACAATTTGCTTAGATACAGCCATCGCCTGCAAGCAGGTCTTACGTGCTAATTACCAAAGCCTTTAGAGTCCGCAGGTTGCCAGACGGACTGTGATTCTTAGTTAAGGGCTAAGCCTTT
>NZ_BAAABI010000007.1:0-115448 GCF_054785215.1 Lapidilactobacillus salsurivasis
TTAGCCCTTAACTAAGAATCACAGTCCGTCTGGCAACCTGCGGACTCTAAAGGCTTTGGTAATTAGCACGTAAGACCTGCTTGCAGGCGATGGCTGTATCTAAGCAAATTGTGGTCGTGTCGCCGTTAGGCGATGCTCTCACAAGCCTGTGACTTTAGTCACGGGTGGTTGACTGCGATAATCTCCCTTCCAGATCCACTGCCCGTAGATGATAGGCCTGCAGCAGTGTCGTGGCGTAAGCCTGCCCATCCAAGGCTTGCGGCAGCACCTGATAAGTCCGCGTCGTTGTTCCTTGGGCGACCTGGCTCATCATCGGCACCACCCCGGCGTGATCACCCAGCGCCGTCAAGAAGGTAATGTAGATCCCGCTGGCTTGCCGCGCTTGCAACAGATCCAGCACCTTATCGGCCAAGCGTTGGCCATCCGCCGCGGTAGTCGAAGAGAACAACTCGTTCATGATCACGAAACTATCTGCGGTCGTTTCCGCAATGATTCCATGCATCCGCTCAACATCGGTGGCCAGTAAGCCACTGATTTTATCGGCTTGTTCTGCCCGCTCAAAATGGGTCAAAACAACTGGCTTCAGTTTCAAGCTTGCCGCCGTCCCCGGAATCGGCAGACCCAACGCCATCAGATAATAATCTTCGCCGACCATCCGCGCGTAAGTCGTCTTGCCCCCTTGATTAGGCCCCGAGATCACGAGAAAAGACTGATCCGCCGGCAAACGATAATCATTGGTCACCAACCGTTCCAAGTGTCCGAGATGTTGCAAATGAACCGCCAAGTCCCAGTCAAAGCTATCCCGGACCAGCTCTGTACCAGATGTGATGATCTGCGGTCGGCAAAAGTTTAAGCCTGCTTGGGTCAAGCGCTGAATCATTTTGGTCCAAACTAGATAAAATTGCAGTTCTTGCACTGCCTGCGCCAATCCCGGGACGAGATAGCCCTGATAGCGTTGCGCAAAGCTGGCCAACTCCTGAAATTCGCTTCGATATAAATGTTGCAGCCTCAATAAGATCGAGGATTGCAGATTGTCTAAATCGAAATCGGAGCCAGGCCGGTCTAATTTCGCGACGGGCCTGGCAATCGCAGTCGGGTCCGCGAACAACCCCTGAAAGCAAGCCGTAAAGGTTGCGACGAAGGTCGGTGCTGGTTCCGGTTGAGCTTTGATCAAGACGTGCCGGCCTTGAAATTCTGATCGATAACTAATTTTGGTCAAGGTTTGGCCCAGATGATCGATGGCAGCCTGTAGCGTCTGTGTGGCCGCCGCTGCTAAATAAGCTTGTAATTCTTGACGAAATGTCAGTAACCCGGCTGACTGGATCGGCAGCTGGGCCAACTGCGCAACGAAATCCCGCAGCGCTTGTTGCTCCGTTTGGACCAGCCGCAGAAATTGTTCTTGCTGATAGGGCTCCGGATCCAAGTGAGATAGTTTTTCGCGGCGGCGTGCCATCAGTTGCATTCGCCCGACAAACCGATCAACCGCTTGCAGTATTTCCGGCTGAGCCAAATCCTGGAAAATTTGCTGCCGCAGCTTGACCAGCGCCCCCGTAGTCAAGGGTTGATAACAATACGGCAATAGCGCCGGTTCATTGCCCCCACGATCGGCGCAAACAGCCGTGAACAATTGACCTAAATGTAGATCTTGCCAAATTGCCGCCTGCGGATTTCTGGCGGTTGGCGGTGTTGCTGTTGCAAAAAGTAAACTCGTAAACATTTGGCTCCCCCCGTTTTTTTACCTGTAACTAATGTGTCAACTTGGTCGGTTGCTCGGCTCGATCGAATAAAAAAACACCTACCATTCTCCAAAGAAAATGGTAGGTGTCATCAGGCCGTTGTGACCACTTAACGTAGCGAACACCATCGCTACTTTCAACTAACTGCAGTCTAACACGGCCAACCAGAGGTGCCAACTATGTTGCCTAGTAAGCCCGTTAGTCGCGGCACTTTAGTCCAGCGACGAGAAATCCGGATGGATCGTTGCCAACAATTCAAACTGCCCCGCGGTATAAGCGAGTTTGAAAATCGTACAATTCGTAATCCCATAATGCCCATCATGATCCAGTGCTCGCCGCAGGAAATTCGCGCAGGCGCCGCCATGAGAAACGACCAGCCCAGCGTGATCGATTGCTGGCATCAAGCTTAGGATCGTCGAATAGATTCGCTGCTCCACTTCGGTCTCAGTTTCACCGCCGAATTGATGGAAGAAATCACCATAAGGTAGCGCAGGATTCAGACTCTCATCCTGCCCTTCATAAACGCCAAAGCCCCATTCGCGCAGCCCTTTGACCCGCTGATAGGGCAACTTACCCTGAGTAACTAATTCCAAAGTATCGCTGGCCCGCTCCGCTGTTGAGGAATAAGCGTGATCGAACACCACGCCAGCATCTTGCAAATATTGACCGGCAATCTTGGCTTGAGCCACGCCCCGCGCAGTCAAAGGCGAATCACTCCAGCCTTGAATTTTGTGCTGCACGTTGAAAAGTGTCTCACCATGTCGCATTAAATACAGATATTTTGTCATTTCCACTTCACCCATTCGCTTTCTAAGTTAATTCTAACATATTAATTAGCACTTGCACGACGAAAAAAGAGTGCGGAACACAACGGGTTGACTTTGAGCATTAACCTAGCCAGGATTTTGGAGGCACACTATGTCTCCAGAAGCCTGGCATAGTTAAGCGCAGAGGTCAGTTGTGTGCAGCTCGTTTCCGTTCCCCCTCTAACCAATTCCTGCCCGGTCGTTCACTTAAGTACATAGTACGTCCAAATAATACCAATTTAATCTTTTTATCCAGAAAAACCAATTAAATGCTTGCCCTGAACATTTGAACAAGTTACACTTTAGTCAAGCAAAGGTGGCGTGAAAGAATGAATTCTGGTTATCGGCAAGCATACATCTTGATTCATCTTCTGCGGGGCGAGCATTTGACCAAACTCGCCTTAGCAGACCATTTTCATGTCACGACTCGTTCGATTCAACGTGATGTCAGTCAACTCAACGACCTCTTCACTGATGAATATTATCACCAGCGCATCGCTTATGATGCCAAGAAACATGGCTATTACTTAGTTTCCAACAAAACTGCCTTAGATCAACGTCAGATTCTGCTGCTGATCAAGATCCTTTTGGCTAGTCGCGCTTTGGATGAGCCTGAACTCAAGCAAATCATTCAGGGACTACAAGCAATCATGGGGCCTGATCAAGCTCGAAAACTTGACCCGATCATTCATAACGAAATCGTTAACTACCAACCACTAAAACATCATCGCAAACTGATCAATAGTATCTGGGATTTCAGCAACTTTATTCTCCACCAGCAAACCATCCAAATTTCCTATGAAACTAGGCATCAAAAGCAGTCCCTGTATACGATCAAGCCAGAAGCAATCTTCTTCTCTGAATTTTACTTCTATATCATTTCTTACGACTTCAAATCAAAGCAGGAACGTTTCTTTCGCTCCGATCGAATCGCCAACTACGAAGTGGTCCCGGCCCTCGAAAAGAAGCCGCCAGTCAACCGTTTTTTGGAGGGGGAATTGCGGAAACATATCCAATTTATGTACACCGGGCCTTTAGAGGAGATCACTTTTGAATTCTGGGGGATCGAGGAAGCGGTTTTAGATCGGCTCCCGACTGCGGAAGTGATTGCTCGCCATCCCGAACGCCATAGTGTGACTATTCGCGCTAAAGTAATGGGCAACGGTGTCCGCATGTGGCTACTCAGTCAAGGCAATATGCTTAAGGTCCTTGCGCCACCGAGCCTCGTGGCAGAAATGAAACCGATTTCCCAAGAAATGGTCGATCTCTATGGTGGCAAGTTGGGGGATGACGCCGAGCAACCCCATTTCAAAATTTAGTCACTCCTGATGGCCCATAAAAAAATACCGTAGAATCTCGAATCGATTCTACGGTATTTTTGTGGTTCCCTTGATGCAGACAGATATGCGGGCACTCAACGGGTATCACGAGTCTATTCGCTTGGTCAATTCAGGCTTCAACTTTTCGAATGAAGACCTCACCAGCCAAAGTTATCAGTGCGAGCAGACCGATCAAGGCGGTCAACGAATCGTCCTTTTGCTCGCCAGCTTGCGGCAATTTACCAAGTGCTTGTGGACGTGTTGGCGTGATTACGCCGTTATCATGCGGCTTCCCCGACGGCTGTGGTTGACTTGGTCTGGTTGGCAAGCCCGGTGTAACTGGGGCTACAGGCTTTATCGGCCGTTCTGGTACCGTCGGTTTGCCTGGTTTGCCTGGTTTTTCTGGCTTTGTTGGGTTCGTTGGATTCGTCGGATTTGTTGGATTCGTCGGGTTCGTCGGGTTCGTTGGCTTTTCCGGATTCGTTGGATTCGTTGGATTCGTTGGATTTGTCGGGTTCGTCGGATTCGTTGGATTCGTTGGATTTGTCGGGTTCGTCGGATTTGTTGGTTTTGCCGGATAGTCGCGATCGACGACTTCAACATGGCTGTAACCACCATTTTCCAAAGTGATCTGGAATGGCACTGGCTCTGGATGTAGTTGGAACCCTACCGGCGCTTGTGTCTCAACAAATTCATAGTTGCCAAAATCCAGTCCATCTACATAGATTTGGCCTTGATCATCGGTAGTCAGCCCAGTTTTGATCACGGTTCCTTCTTTACGCAGCTCATAGATAGCACCGGCCAGCAGATTTTGTGACTGGCTAGCATACTTGGTCAGCTTGGCGGACCCTTTGTACCCAGTGCCCGTGCCAGTCCCACCCCAGGCAATATTACCAGAGGAGCTGGTCTCGTGATGGGCCAGATCAGTTACATTAACGCTAGCATTATCAGTCCAATGATTACCAGCGCTCAAATTTAGATCAGTGATTTTCGTCCGATAGACAATACTGATTTCTTGGTCAATATCGCCCAAGTCGATAAAAATTTGATTACCATTGGTGCTGACCTTGACTGGCGCTGGCGTTTTGTCGACCCCATCGACTCGCTGTGTCGCCACTAACGAATCAGGAATGAAAGTCTGCCCTGGTCCCAGGGTGTCGGTAATTAAAACTTGGCTCAACTTTTCTGAGCTGGGATTGATCGCAATATTCCAGTAGAGTTCATCTGGTGTCCCATCAGGACTAGTCGCGGCCTGATTAATCCAACCATACTTGTTGATGAACCAATCGCTGTTGGACGCTTGGGTTTCTTTCGTCCCAGCAACGGTAAATTGAAGGGTACCGTTGCGACCGTAAATGGTGTTCTCCAAGGCTTCGGAGAAGGTGATCGTCCCAACCCCTTGACCTTTCTTAATGTTGGCCGTGCCCACAACGGTTCCATCCTTTTCCGTCAAGTTAACCGTTATGTCATCAACGGCCAGTACATTATCTGGCAATTCAAAATTGGCGGTATCTCCGGCCTTGATTGGCTGCCCATCTGGATACTTCCAATTGTAAGTAATCTTGTAATGGCTGAAGCGGTCCAATTCCTGCTCATTGGTGACATCATTACCATCACGATCCGTGATCGTCGCACTCCCTGAGTCCAACCCAGCAACGTTCAGCACCGCTGCCTGGATTCGATTGGCTGCCACGCGACTGGCCCCACAAACCAATAACACTAGCGTCATGACCAGCCATGGAATCGACCGTCCTGTGAGCCACTTCTTTACAATTTTCCTCATCGTTGCTCCCCCTAACTAAGTCGTCGCGATTTTCCTCTGGGTCATTCTTCCACGATGAAAGATTGATCTCTTAATTTCGGCTAAACAATACCACCAGCCGCGGCGGAGATAAAGCAGAAATACCCGGAACTCGTGAAAAACTGGACTAGTCAAGATTGTCGACAAAGTCCGGTCAGACAAGCAGTTTAAATCAGACATCTCCAACAGGTTCACCGAACTTTGCTCATTATGATATTTCTAAAAAAGGCCATTAAAAAACAGTAATAACCAACTTGGTTACTACTGTTAACGATCAGCATTCTATGCTAGTTTCAGTTCAATTCAAGCGCTACTCAATTCCGATTGCCTCACCGACCAAATAGTCGGGCTAGACCCACGCTTAACCTATTTCCAAACACCCAGCACCCGCAAGTTACCGGCGCTATCTTGCCAATTGATCTGACCGCTAGCGGTGAAATCAATGGTATAGGTGTAGTTGGCTTCGCCGATGCCAGCAAAATGAACCGTGACCGTCCCGGTTTCTTCATTGACCGTGGTCGTCCTCGGTTCGCAATCCTGTTGGGCCAAAGTATCGGCCTGATTCCAATATTTCTGCGCCAACTGTTGCGCTGCCGCGGTGGTCAACTGAGTCCCGGTATTCTGGTGTTGTTGGCGTTCAAGTACCAATTGTGGATAACTCGCTTCCAGAATCGTCGCCGCGATTCGGGCATCGCCAGTTTGGGACTGTGCTTGAACAAAAGCCGCGGTAATGATCTGATCGGGGATCGCCGCGACCGTGGACACTTGATAGCCCATCAGGCGCACCAACATTTGCCGATAGTAAGTTGCGGTTGGTTGCGGCGTGTCCGCAGTTGACGAATCGTCAGACTCAGGCGGATCCGTCGGTAATGCCGTAGTACTATCGCTAGATTCCACATTGGTGTCCGCGCCGCTCTCGGCGTCAGCGGTTGCTTCCTGATCATCGCCGGCCGCGGACTGATTCGTCTGCGGCGCCTGCTGATCCGCTTGCTTCTCAGCGCTGACCACCGTTCCTGCTGGATTTTGCGCTAACAGTTTCTGCAAAACCAAGCGACCTAAGTCACTGTATTGCGTGTGCAACTGCGCCAGGTAAGGTTTATTGCGCCAATCGATCGTATCCATTTGCGTCAACAATAAATTGGCCTGTTGATAATCGCCGTCATCGTAAGACTTCTGTACTTGGGCGACTTGATTGGTTACCGTGCCCGTTTCCCGCTCCGCCGCCTGGACAGCTTGCCGCAATTCAGCGAACGCAGTTTTCAATGATGTGTCCAGATCTTGCTCGTTGCCCAACTGGGCCAATTTGGCGGCGGCCTGTTTAAGGTCACCGCGATTGAACGCCTTTTGCGCCGCCAAATAATCATTGGTTTGCGTTAACAATCGTTGCGCTTGTTGATCCCGCGGCACTTCCTTCAAGGCATCCTCGAAATGATCCTGCGCCTGGGCAATCTTATTGGCCGCTAAGGCAGCTGCCCCTTGATCTAAAGACTGTTGGTACAATGTCGTTTTAGTCTGCTGGCGGCAGGCGGACAGGCCCACAAATGCGATTAACAGCAGACTGATGCTTGCATATCGGTGTAACCATCGGTGCCTGTTCATTGCCCTCACTACTCCTTGAATTCATTCGAAAAAGATCGTGACTTCACATAATTTTAGTATACCGCGAAAACGCTCTTTTGTGCAGTCACATTTCATTAATTAACCAAGCCTTAAGAATTGACAGCCAGATAAAGCTGGTCCATGTAACAACTGGCTTTAGTATACCACGTTCTTCAATTGTTTTGTATGCTTTTCATTAATTTTAATTGCAGCAATTGCTTTTAGTGTTATTAACAAAAGTCAACTGCTGAGTCTGATCACCTGATACCCAAAAAGTACTCCCTAAAAATTAATTTCAGACGAGAATCGGCATCATTGGGTCATGCCTGACCGAGTCAAACCATTGGCGGTGGGGTCTAGCCGATTCAAGCAAAAAAGCGAACTCAGGTTAATTGAGTTCGCCGTTGCCAGGTTAATTACAGCAGAAAAGATAACTAGTGTGTCCGCTTATGACTTCGGCACCTTGACGCTAAACTTCTGCCAATGCTGACTTAAATATTGAAGCGTCAAGCTCGTCGGTTCCTGTACCAATTCCACCGGCCGACCAGACGCCATCACCCGGCCACCCTGCTCGCCGCCTTTTGGCCCAAGATCGATCAAGTAATCAGCGTTAGCCATAAGGTCCAAGTCATGAGTGATGATCACGATCGTTGCTCCCTTGGCTTTCAACTGATTGAGCACCCCTAAGAGCACCTGAACGTCCAAAGGATGCAGACCCACCGAAGGCTCATCAAAAACAAAAACAGTATCTGGTTGCTTTTGATTCAAGTGGTTGACCAGCTTTAAACGTTGGGCTTCACCACCTGATAAGCTAGGTGTGCTCTCACCTAAGTGCAGATAATCCAAGCCGATCTCCTGTAATAAGACCAATTGGCGGTGGATCTTTGGCACCTTGGCAAAAACCGGCAACGCTTCTTTGACAGACAACGCCAATAGATCCACGATCGAGTAGCCCTGCCACTTGATCTGTTGGACAGCTTGGTTGAAGCGCGCCCCTTGACAGGTGGGGCAAACCTCATCCATATCCGGCAAATATTGAATGTCCAACGTGATCGTCCCTTGACCCCCACAATCGGGACAAGCGCCTTGCTTGTTGTTGTAAGAGAAATAAGCGATGCCATAATGTTTGGCTTTAGCTGCCGGTTGACTGGCAAAAAGCCGGCGCAAATTATCCATGATTGTCGTGTAAGTCGCCAACGTCGAGCGGGTATTTTTGCCAATGGGCGTCGCGTCAACACTGACCACATGCCGCAGATCAGTCGTCAAGTCGGTCACTTGTTGCGGCAGTCGTTGCTTGGCTGCCCGCGCCTTGATCGCCGGTAATAAGCTGTTCAAAATCAAGCTGGTTTTCCCCGCGCCGGAAAAACCGGTGACCGCGGTGATTTGATGATCCGGCAAGGCCACACTAATATCATGGAGATTGAAATAATCACCGATCTTCAGTTGGGTCCACTGGGGCTTGGCCACGACCGGCGCGACCTTGGCGTGGAAAATATTGGCTTGACCCGCGATAAAGGGCCCGATCAACGACTGCGGATCCTTCGTCAAGGCTTCCGGCGTCCCTTGGGCGATGATCTCGCCACCGGCATCACCTGACCCCGGACCGATCTCAACGACCCAATCCGCCGCGGCCACAATGTCAACTTCATGATCCACCACGACCAGCGAATTGCCCTGCGCGATCAATTGCCGGAAAATCTGCAAAAGGCCTTGGATATTGTCGGGATGCAACCCGATCGAAGGCTCATCCAAGACATAAAGGACTCCCGTTGTCTCAGTCCGCAAGGTTTTCGCCAACTGGATCCGCTGCAATTCACCGGTCGATAACGTGTTGCCACTTCGAGACAGCGTTAGATAGTCCAAGCCCAATTCCAGTAGCGGCCGCACATTATCGCTCAAATCTTTGAACAAGATCGCCGCCAAATTTGTCATGTTGGCTGGTAATGCCTGTTTGGTCGTTGTTTCCCATTGTTGTAGCGCGCCTAAAGTCAAATCCGCGACTTCCGCGATATTCAACCCGCCGACCAATTGATTCAGCAATTCCGGATTCAACCGCGAGCCATGACAGGTGGGACAAGTTTCAAAGTGGAAAAACTGGTTGACTTGGGCGATCGCCCGCTCACTTTTGACAGTTTTCAGAGAGTCGTAAACCGCATCATAAGCGTTCTCATATAAGGTCTTGTCCGTGTGAAAGACCCGGCCGGTGCTGGTGTGAAAATCAACCGCGTACTGTTTCTTCTCACCATGCAAGATAATTTGTTGCTCGGCCGCGGTCAGCTCGCGGTAAGGGACATCGGTGCGTACCCCGATCGTCGCCGCGACGGTCGGCATGAAGTTGCGTCCTGGTAAATGCCAAGACGCGACTACGCCCTGATCTAAAGTCAGCGAGTCATCACCGATCAACTTGCTCTCATCTAATGTCCGGATCTTGCCCGTGCCTTGACACTCAGGACAAGCCCCACCGGAATTGAAGGCGAAATCTTCGGCGCCTTTGGCCATGAAGCTCACGCCACACGTCGGGCAGGTCAGGACCCCCATTTTGTCCCCCGCCAGATCCATCACCTGAGCGATCTTCAAACTGGGCGCGAGCCGATGCCCATTGGGACACACCACCGAACCCAACCGGGAGAAAATCAAACGAACCGTGTTGAACGTTTCACTCATTGAGCCAACGGTGGAGCGCTCTGAGGGTACCGTCGGCCGCTGGCGTAAGGCGATCGCCGAAGGAATATGGCGCACTTCTTGGACCTGCGACCGTTTATTCTGGCTGATCCGCCGCCGTGTATAAGTCGAGAGCGCTTCAAGGTAACGCCGCGACCCTTCCGCGTATAAGATTCCCATCGCCAACGAACTTTTCCCAGAGCCAGATAGGCCGGAAATCGCGACAAATTTATTTAAGGGAATATCAACATCAATGTTTTTCAGATTATGAACCTGACCGCCGCGCACTTCGATCTGCGTCGGTATCGTAATTGTTGCCATAATGACCCTCCCAGTGCTAAACAGACTCAACTTACATTAACCAAGTATAACGCAAGATGAAACTGAGCAACAGCATTTACAGCTAGAGTGCAAACCACCCTGAGCGGCTTCTGAGCATTAACCTAGCAAAAGTAGGTTGGCCGCAGCTTGCGCTGCGAAATTCGGGGTGAGCTCGCTGTGGGCGCTGTTTTGAGCCAATCCGCAAAGTCCGCGGCTTGTCTCAAAATCAGGCCTTGGTCTAAGTGGCATAGCCACTAAGACCAATTTCACGGCGATCTCACCCCGAATTTCTCCGCTCCAGCCGCTCAACGTTTTAGCAGCCGTTTGAGCACTCACGTCAATTGACAAGCTGTTGTCAATTGACGGGGAGCCACGCCATTGACAACCGTGGTTAGTGGTTACAAGCTTTCAATTGGTGACACCGGCACAGTTCGCCTGATGAACTGAGGCAAGTTCTTGATGAATCAGCTGAATCGGTCGGCTTCCAACCAATGATTGTTAAGGAAACAAATAGAGAGTGTTCAGCCTACACAAAATGTCCCGACCTTCTAATCCGAATCCGTTGGCATTGACGTACCACTACAAAAGCTGGCAATTGTTTGACCTCTACCTCGCAAAACCACCTCGTTAAATCCTTCGCCTTGATCGCAGGTAGGATCAATTCTGCCTAGCAACCGGCTGGGACTGCGCGGCTCAGTGGTGAAATTGTCCTTGGCGGCTTTGCCGCTTAGGACAAGGCTCGATTTGAAGACAAGCCGCGCACTTTGCGGATTGGCTTCAAACGACGCCCACCACGTTCCAGTCCGCATCAGCAGTCCCAGCCGGTTGCGCTCACGCGCAACACTCGACTCCACTGCAATCAAGCGCAGGTTCAAGAATAGGAATCAGTCGTTCCAAATCAATTCAAACACGATGTCCAGAACACCGGCACTCAAAAGGTTGTTTTGATCAACGCGGCGATTTCCGCACTATGGCTTTCTAGAGCGAAGTGGCCACTATCTACCAGTTTAACCACCGCATCAGGAACATCTTGTTTGAAGGCCAGCGCGCCAGGATAAATGAACGAAGGATCATTTTTACCCCAAACCGCTAACAGTTTCGGTTGGTATTGGCGCAAATAGGCCTGAAATTGCGGGTATTTCTTAATATTATTTTGATAGTCGAAAATTAGATCTAGCTGGTTCTCCACATAATTCGGTCGCTGTGTGTAGGCAATATCCAAGGTATAGCCGTCAGGGCTGACACTGTTCGCGGGCGTACCAGTTAAATACTGGCCCTTGATTGTCTCCGGCGCGAAGGCGTTGCGGTAACTGGCACGTTTAGCTGCCGTTGGATGTTCCCAAAAGTCGCGTCGAGTGGCCCATTTTTCACCCAGACCGGCTTGATAGATATTCCCGTTTTGGCTGATGATCCCGCGGATCCATTGGGGATGCGCCATTGCAATCATGAAGCCGATCGGCGCGCCATAATCGAAAACATACATATAAAAATCCGTGAGTTTTAATTTAACTAAGAATTCAGTCGTGACCGCCGCCAAATGCTCAAACGTGTAACTGAATTCTTGATGATCAGGCATACTTGATTGCCCGAAACCCGGATAATCCAACGCAATCAAATGAAAGCGGTCGGACAACAAGGGCATTAAATCTCGAAACATATGGCTGGCCGAAGGGAACCCATGTAAGAGCACCATTGTCGGCAAACTAGGATCCCCCGCCTCACGATAGAAAATCGACAACCCTGAAACTTCTAACCGATGATAACTAATCATACTTTTCACTCCTTAATTTCTGATTATTACGCGTTAATAAACTAGTCATCGCCACTTTATCAGCGCCAAGTTTGGTATCCGTATACTGACCAAATTCCGCTAAGCACTGATTGGCGGTTTTGAGAAAAGCCGCGCTGGCAGGCAATAACGCTAAACTACTAGCCCGACCGGTACTGGTCATTTGCAAAAGTCCTTGGCGTTCCAGTATTTGCGCCATCCGATATAGCGACGAACGCTCATAGCCCAAGCGCTGGGCCAATTGCACCACCGTTTGCGGTTGTTCATCTTCCAACGCCATCATGATATAAGCGTACGCCGGCTTCAACCCGGTCGGCGCGAAAATCGAATCAGCGACCTGTTCCACTGTCCGCATATACCGAGCCGCCGTGAAATATGCGCAAGTTTGTTCAAAATGATGCGTCACGATCATTCACCTCGATTATCTGATCTCTTATCACTTCATCGTGTACATACACTGTAAATCTTTTGACTGACTTTTTCAAGTTCTCAGCGTGAATTTTTCCGAAAAATTTTTGATGGCAGTGAACCGCCGTGGTAAATTGGCAAGACAGTTTGGCCGCGGCTTGCGCTGCGAAATTCGGGGTGAGCTCGCTGTGGGCGCTGTTTTGAGCCAATCCGCAAAGTCCGCGGCTTGTCTCAAAATCAGGCCTTGGTCTAAGTGGCAGAGCCACTAAGACCAATTTCACGGCGATCTCACCCCGAATTTCTCCGCTCCAGCCGCTCAACGTTTTAACAGCCGTTTGAGCACTCACGCCGACTGGTAAGCTATCGTCAATTGATAGAGAACCACGCAATTGACAACCGTGGTTAGTGGTCATCAGCTTTAAATTGGCGACGCCAGCACAGTCCGCTTGATGAACTAAGGCAAGTTCTTGATGATTCAGCTGGATCAGTCGGTTGTCATCCAAGGTTTGTTAAGGAAACAAGCAGAGATGTTCGGCCTACGCAAACTGTCCCGACCTTCTAATCCAAATCAGTTGGCCTTGCCGTACCATCCCAAAAGCGGACAATTGTTTGACCACCGCACTTGCAAAAAGCACTTCGTCAGATGTCCAACTTCGATTGCAGATAGGCTCAATGCTGCCCAGCAACCGGCTGGGACTGCGCGGCTCAGTGGTGAAATTGTCCTTGGCGGCTTTGCCGCTTAGGACAAGGCTCGATTTGAAGACAATTCCCGCTTTTGGAATTGGCTTCAAACGATGCCCACCACGTTCCAGTCCGCAACAGCAGTCCCAGCCGGTTGCGTCCCCACCCAAACCCTGCACACCTGCAATTAAATAAAAAATCAAGAATAAGAACCAACCCTGCCAAATCAATTCAAGAACAATCCAAAGGTCGAATAACCGTAAATTTAATTTACTATTTGTAATTTGATTTTTTGAGGTGTAAAATAAAAGTCGTTTGTCAGGAGGTCACTCAACTTATCATGCAAAAACGTAATCTAAATCAACAACGAATCATCGAAGCCGCGGCCCAGATCGTCAATGAAACTGGCGCCGCCGCCTTAACTTTCAGCAATGTGGCTAACGCGTTAGGCGTGCGTCCGCAAGCACTATACGCTTATTTCGGCAATCGTGAACAATTGAAATTCGCCTTGATTGTCTCTTTTCTCGACAGTTTGACCAAGAATTTAAATACAGCGCTGGTCGGAATCAGCGGTGAACAAGGCCTGATCATCTATGGCAGTGAGTTGCACCATTCACTTTTAGCAGAACCGAATTTAACCAAACTGGCTTTCGGCGGTATCAACTATCAACAGGAAAGCGAGGCTGGTGAACACTTGCATCAGTTGGTCTTAGTGTTAGACCGCTTACTGGCGCCTTATTATGACAATGACCGAGAAGTGATCGCTCAAGCTCGCTACCTAAGAGCGTTGATCTTCGGTTATGTTCAAAATGAACTGTGGGGATTGTTCAGTCAGCCCGATCTGGCTGCCGAGACGACTTTTAACGAGGCATTGACGCAGGCCGTGACGAATATTACGAAAGAAGGCGTGATCAAACATGGATGATGCACAACGAGCCAAACAACCTTGGCGAAAAAATTTAATCGTTCTTTGGGCCTGCACTTTCATCGCCGGGATTTCCTTCAGCGAGATCATGCCCTTCATGTCGCTTTATGTTGGTGAATTGGGCAACTTCACCAAGGCACAATTATCTTTTTATAGTGGTTTGGTTTTTGCGGCGACTTTCTTTGTGACTGCGATCGTTTCGCCATTGTGGGGCGCTTTGGCCGATCGAAAAGGGCGCAAGATCATGTTGATCCGCGCCTCTTGGGGTATGGCGGTCGCCTTATTCTTAATGGGCTTGGCCACAAATGTTTGGCAATTGATTGCCTTAAGAGCCCTGCAAGGTGTTTTCTCCGGGTATATCTCTAATGCCCAAGCCTTGATTGCTTCGCAAACACCACGAGCCAATGCTGGTAAGGCGCTGGGTACCTTGGTCACCGGATCAACCTCCGGGATGTTGATGGGCCCGATTATTGGCGGGATCTTAGCTGAGGCCTTCTCGATCCGCAACACGTTCTTCATCACCGCCGCGCTCCTGATGATCACTGGGATTCTCTCCGCGACCTTGGTCAAAGAGGATTTTGTCCCGATCAAACGAACGACTGATCCTACCAAAAAAGGCATGTTGTCCGGCTTACTCAGCCAATTTGAGAATCCCCGCTTGATTATTGTCCTTTTGTTGTCAACCATGTTTGTTCAGTTGGGCAACGCTTCGATCTCCCCAATCATCAGTCTTTACGTTAAAGAACTGATGCATAACACCGGCAGTGTGCCTTTAGTTGCTGGGATCATCGCCGCCTTACCCGGAATCTCCAATATTATCGCCGCGCCGCGTTTGGGTTCTTACGGTGACAAACACGGTTCTGGCAAAGTGTTGATCGCCGGCTACCTTTTCGCCGTGCTGGTTTACATTCCCCAAGGCTTGATTCCTAGCGTTTGGGTCCTCGGGATCTTACGTCTGCTCGTGGGTGTGTCTGATGGCGCCTTGTTCCCCACGATCCAGACCCTCCTAACCAAAAACTCACCAGTCAGCGCCACCAGCGCGATTTTCTCCTGGAACCAGTCTTTCCAAGCCCTGGGTAACATGTTTGGCGCTTTATTGGGTGGTGCGTTGGCTGGCTGGTTCGACTATAATGTCGTCTTTATCGCCACTGCCACGCTACTCTTGATCAACTTCATCATGCTTTGGCTGACTGAGCCATCCCTGCGCAAAGGCGGGCAAGTTAAGTGACGCCTTGGCTTGATTATCGCAGTCCCAGTGGCGCTAGTCGCAGTGGTACACCCACCACCCATAAGCAATACCTCCAGCACCAGCAAAAAACGCCGACCTCACTTTCTAGCATCTGGCTAGAAAATGAGGTTTGGCGTTTTTTGACGATTTGCGATCAGCTGAGGAGGAATCGGACTTTGACCCGATTGACTGATCAATCAAGCATCGTCATGTTCTGTGCTATGCTTGTTCTTGCTTCCGAAACAGTAAACTCATGGTGAAACAGGTTAGGCCAATGATCCCAGCGATCAATGACAACAAGTTTGTCGGTCGTTCATCGGCTTGTGGCAGCGTTGCCGGTTGTTGCGCGGTTGGTTTCAAATCCGCGCCGCCATTCGCCCCAGGTAAATTCGTACTCGGTAAGGTCGGATCCGTGGTGGTACCGCCTTGGTCGCCATCCGGGTTCGTTGGCTGCTGCGGATCGGTTGGCGCGATCGGCTGCTTGGGATCGCGTTGGTTGCCAACAATCAACCGTTTAGTTGTCGTTGACGTCAGCTCGATTGTGGTCCCGGTTTGATAGCGACTACTGATCAAATAACCTGCAGGTGCTTGGTTCTCGGTTAATTGATACTTACCCAATGGCAGATCGTCAAAAACGACATTCCCATGGTCATCCGTGGTGATAGTCCAAGTGACCCCTAGCTGATCGGCTAACGTAAAGACGGCGCCGGCTAGTGGGAACCCAGAAGTTTCGTCGATTTTGTGGACGATCAATGAGGTCGTCGCTGGATTACCCGGCAGATAATTAGCCACGTTAACTTGAATTGGGCGTTCATCTGCCGGACGGGTCTCTTTTTCACCTGCTGGGGTCAATGCATTGGCCGCCGTCAAGTTGGAAACGGTCCATTCTTGTTGTTTAGCGGACTGGGTGACACTGAAATAGATTTTGCCGGTGCGGGTCAGATAGCCTGCCGGCGTTTTGACCTCAGTCAGATAATAGTTGCCCAGTGGCAGTAAAAGGGGGATCACGATCTGACCCTGAGCATCACTGCGATCCAGGTCAGCGCTCAACAAACGATCACTGCCGTCCTTGTTGCCCTTAGTCTGGTACAGCTTGAATTTGGCGCCAGCTAGTGGCCGCCGCGATGAGCCATCATACTTCTTTACAACTACTTGGCGGCGGAACTCCGGCTCTTGGATCACATTATCAATGACCACACCAGCCATTGAGGCGGCCGTTGTCGTCTCAGAGGCAGTCGCCAACTTGGCTGCCGCCTCGGTGGTACCTGCTGTGGTTGTTGCTTCTGTGGCGGTGGCATCCGTAATCTCGTTGATCGCAGCCAGAGTATTCGCCTGACCGCCACCGTTGATTTTCAGATCCACCCCTTCCTTGAGCTGATCAGGAATGACGTAGCCTTGGGGTGCTTTCGTTTCCTGGAAACGATACTGCCCTTCATAAAGATCGTCAGCCTCCAAGGACCAACTCTCTTTGTCCGGATCATAGCTTGGCTGCCAGGTCCGACTTGAATCCAGATTCCCTTGAAGATCATACCGTTGTAATGCAAACTTGGCGTCAGTAAGCGCTAATTTATCCAGAAATTGGTCTTCAGCAATGACTTGATTCGTTTTGTTAAAATTCAAGGTCCCCGGTTGATATTGATCATAGGCGGATACGGGAACATTTGTCGTGAAATTTGGCGCTTTGGGATCGGCTTGGAAGCCAAACACCAGCGAATTGCCTAGAAAATCAGGGTCGATCTTGACCGTCGTGACCGACTGCCCCAGTAAAACATCATTGGCCGTGATCAACTGACCAACGGAGATTTGGTTTGGCACGGTTTTATAGCCTTTTGGTGCAGCTGTTTCAACGAATTGATAATGGTGACTCGGATCAAACCCAAGTGTCTCTTGACCGGAAGTCGCATCGGTGCTAGTGACATTGGGAACGGTGTATAACCCCTGGTCTGGATCATCTTGGGCCTCTGTTGCCATCACCACTTTGATTTCACCACGAGCGTTGGTCTTCATCCCCAGCCGCAAGAACGCCCGCTGCTCCACATCCCATAAAGCGTAGGTCGCACCGGCCAATGGTTCGCCAGCGGGGTCATCTGGATTCATTTCAACGCGACTACCATACTTAGTCAACGTCATTTGGTAGGTCGGGTTCGTCACCGTAATCAATTGATACTCCCCGGAATCCGGATCAACCATTTCGGGTTCGAAGGAGAATCCCATTGGCTCGAAATTATTGACATAACCCGCCAGTTCCCCAACTTCCGTCAGTCGGTAGTTCTGCTTGACTGGTAAGCCTGCAAAAGAAGCAATACCGTTTTCATCAGTGGTCTGCTCCCATTCACCGACCGTCTTCCCATCAGCATCCAAAGCCTCTAGCTCAAATGTGACCCCGGCGATTGGGTGATTCCGAAAGTCGGAGATCTTCTTGACGCGGATCTCGGCGTATTGTTGAATAAATTCGCCGGTGATACCACCAAATTCAATTTTTGGCGAACCATAGGTAGTTCTCTGACGCGCGAGTACATCGACACCATCAGAATTACGCTTATCTTCAGTATTCAACCAACTAACCGTACTTCGAACCTGAACCCGGCCAGCTTTGTGACTCTCAGTTTTATAGGTCACCTTGATTTGGTAATTTTGATTATTGCTTTCAGTCCCAAAGTCTTCGTTAAAGCTAACTGTGAACGTGGTCGGGCTAGTCAGTTCAACCTGATATCGATCCGGATCTATTGGCTTACCCGGCTTATTACCTGTGACCAATTCCGCTTTGAAACTATCCGCCACAAACGTCGATGGCGCACGCTTCATCCCATTATCAGGATTGACAATTTCTCCCGTCAAGATTGGTTTGCGCATTGGCCGCTCTGAGCCATAAATGTTGATGATTGAATCTTGCCAGGATAAGAACGCCTGATCTACTGTTGGGAACGTCTTTTCTAGCGCTAGCCAAGCACTTCTAGCGTTCGCACTAGCCGTAGCTGTAAACTTTGGGATCCCACCGAGTGATGGTGTGCCTGAGTCGCCATCTGTTACCGTTACAGTATTTGAGATATTCGCGATATTGTAGGCCCATTGATTGTCCCGGCGCGTTTCAAAAACAACCCAAACGCGATCGTTCAAGGCTCCGAAATTCAAGGTCAAGGTCTCTTGGTCCTTGTCAGCCGCCGTTTCCAACCCTTCTACCGATTCGCCAGCGCCGTTAATACTAAAATTATTCGGCAGGAGGGCTTTGGCTTCTTCTGATGCTGATTCTGAAGGAACCAACTTACCATCTTTATTGATGGATCCAATCAGATTGTCTGGATTCGGCGAAGCAAGTGGCGTGTTGGTCAAGGAGTCATTATCGGTCACCTGATAGAATTTCAATGATCCAGGCACGAATCTAAAGGAATGCTCGCCAGATAGAGGCAAGGTATCCGTCATCACTAGATTAGAATAAACCAGTTGCAACTGATTCACCAGAATCGCCCAACTCTGTGTATCCGCCGTCTTACTAGCGCCAAATTTGGTAACGCCTTTAAGATAATTGGCTTTGATTTCTTCAGGTTCCGATTGGTCAAGATCCCGACCAACTGCCATACTGCCAGGCGGGAAGGAATAGAATAAATAAGCTTGATTTGTCAAGGCTTTTTTCAACTTATCCTTGACCACGTCCGAGTCGCCCTGCTCCGTCAAAGGGCCAAGGACGGTCCGGTCTAGCGCCGTTCGGGCATAGATCACATATTTATAGTTAACCGGCGCGCTGCTCGTTTGGCCATCTGACTTAGTCGAATCGGCAGCCGCATAGGCGCCCTTTAGTTTGACCACAAAACCACGAGGAACCTTTGCCGAGATCTGATCTTCTGCCTTTAAGCCATCATTATAACTCCTAATAATTTCGGTCAACCCATTTTCATCAGGGGTTTCATCGGTGGTTTTATCGGTAACAATCTCTAGATCATAGTCCTGCTCCGCCTTTAACAAGGTCCCGAGGCCGTCTTCACGAGGTTTTTGCGCGTAGACCACGATTCCGTCATTACTTCCATCCTCAGTGCCCTCACTGGTGGTGTCGTTCAAATCATAGCGATCTGGCTTGTCCGTTTCTTTTAGGATTGCTGGATCAGTGGTGAAGTTGGCCAACCCCGCTGGCAAAATGTCAAAGATCACCGGGCTTAACATGCCTTGATTATTCTTATTCACTTCGATCTTCCAATTGACCAAACCGTTGAAATAATCGATTTTACCACCGGTTTTCGAGAGCAAGCCATTGCGGATGCTGAAGACGTAATCGTCCTTAGCAGTTTCCTGCTTGCCACTTGGTGTGGTCGCGGTCGCCACATTGGTCACGGTGCGCTCACTAAAGTCACTCACCGTCAGATTGTAGTAGATATTGAAACTGGCCGTCGCCAGCCATGACCAAGCTTCTGACTGGTTTGATTCTGAGTTTGTTACTGGATCTGTTGCCGAAGCATTCGGTTTGTTGAAGACTATCTCGAATTGTTCCGAGGTATCCTCCGTGGCACTAACATGCTTCTCAACCGAAAAGAGATCGCTATAATCATGGTCCGTGTGCTCATCTGGAGTCCCTTTATCGTCAAAAGTCACCCGGCGAACGACTAGCGGATGGTCTTTATCAACCGCTAATTTCAAACCGGGATCTGGTTTGATTACGGCCTCGGTCTCCGAATTTTCGGATGGGTGCTCCTTCAAACCAAAACGATCAATAAGCTGATATTTGCCAGAAAAAACACTAGCGCCATCATAGTTAAGCTGTAGTTGCCAGCCCAGTTTCACATGAGCCGCATCGAACCCGACCGCCTTTTTCCGTAGCGGGACACCGGTATTCTTGACAACCAATGTCGTGCTGGCTTTTGGTGCATCAACAGCCGGATCCGTGGCCGCATAGAAAATTTTCGCTAGAACGGTGGCCCCCATCATTAAGCCGACAGCGCTATTATCACGGTCGATCTTTGCCTGATAGGCTACGCGATAGCCGATACCAGCCTGCAAGCCCTTCGTTAAATAAATCTTGGCCGTGTCCCCAGAGGCTGACCAAACAACATGATAATCTTCGCCCGGCTTCAACTGCGTCAACGACGTATCATCGCTAAAACCATGAGAACTTTTGACTGGGCCGGCGCTGACCTTGAGCTTATCCTGATCGAAAGTCACTAAAGCGGGCGTGGATTCTGGCTCATCAGCGTCACCGAACTCAGCGCTCAAATCAACTTGAAGGTCGGGATTGTCCGTGATTTGTTCATCATCTTCAGACCAGTGTGGTGGTGTTTGCGCATCGCTGGTCTTCCCGTTCATATTGAAATCAACGTGGCCACTAAAGGCAGTTGGGTTGAGCGGCACCGGCTCCTTGTCACCATCAAAAACCGGGTCGAAAACAGCGTGCTCGATGGACCTGAAATGATACACAAGTTCAACACTATCTCCATCAGCCAGCTCAAAAGGCACGCTCCAAAACAGCGGGTCGCTGTCGCTCAATGGTTGAAAAGTTGTCGTCAGCTTTAATTCCCACTTGGTCGCCTGCACCGGTCCACCTAAAGTTACTTTTAAGGTGCTTGTTTTTGGGGCATCCAAATCTTCAGTCGGATCAGCGGTCAAAGTCCAATTCAAGGCTGGATTATCGCCGCTAGCCGGAATTGTTCCGCTTTTGAAATTATCGACCTTCAAGGCGTAGGCCGGGATCGTCACCGTGGTATAATCGCCTTTCTGGTGGTCGCCAGCGGCCAAGGTAAAGCTCAGAATCAGTTGGAGCTTACTTTCCTGTGTTAGCTGATCATGCTGACTGAGCTCAGTCGTCTGATCATCAGGATCCACCACTTTAACGGCAGTCAAAATATTCCCCAAATCATGAGGATCTTTTTCTGGTGTATCTGACCTTTCAGTTTCGTCTGTGTCAGTATGCGTGCCCGCTTCGACCGAATCACCAGAATCACCTGATACATCTGGATCAGTCTTCGTCTGACTCGTTGCATCCGAACCCGAATCGGATTCAGTAATTGTTTCCGTCTCAGTTCCCGTTGAATCCGCTTGCAGTTCGCCTTCAATTGGCGCTACAGGATTCTCCTGTTCCCCGAATCCAGTCGGCGACACTGGCAACTGCGAATCAGTCGCTGGCGTCACTTGTGTCTCCGGCGTTATGTCCGTCGCCCCGCTGGCCCGGACCACCCCAATTGGTGTGATCGCGATTTGCCCAACCAGCATTAAGGCCATTGCGAGTTTCCCCCATTTTGCTTTCATCCAAAGTCCCCCCGATTTCGAATGTGCTAACGTTTAGTTATTCTTCCAGTCAATTTGAATTATATAACAAATAAAGCGCTTACCGTTAATAATATGACCCATTGATAAGGAAAGGCTTTACTGTGTCTAGATAACCGCTATTAAAACATTTTAAAATTATTTATCTATCAAAAAAGCCTAGCAAAATTGCTAGGCCATATTTGAGGTTTGTTCAAATTGTTTGCCGCTGGCGATGCTGTACCCAGAGATTCAACCCTAGCGCCAGCAACATCAACCCTAGCGACAAAATCATGATATTCCGTAACCCACTATGCAGAATTTGCCGCATTTGTGGGATCAATTGTGTTGGTAAACTGGTTAAATTCGACGCGTCACTGAGTTTATTCATCATTTTCATCGTGACCGCACCGTGGCTTTGCCAGACCCCACGGCGCAACGCCGCATTCATGATCAACCCGAAGATCGAGGCGGTGAACGTTTGGCTCAACATTCGAATCAAAAAGCTGAAGGAGGTCGCCACGGGCACATCTTGTCGCTCGGCGTCCTGCTGCACCTTGACTTGCAATTCATTGAAGCACATACCGTTGCCGAAGCCTTCAAACGCGGCCGCCACCAGCAGAATCCAGTAAGGTGTTCGCACACCCCAGATCAGCATCAACAGAAATGAGATGGTTAGCGTCACGATTCCGATAGTAATAACTTTTTGGGGTGAGAACCACTTGCGAAAAGTCGCCACCGAACCGGAGCCGATGAAATTGGTCACCGAACCGGGGATTTGGGTGGCGCCACCGACCAAGGCCGTGGTGCCCAGCAGACCCTGCGCCCACATGGGACTATAAATCAGAAAGCCGACAAAGGCGCCCCAGATCAACGCGAATAAAATAAAATCCAGCACCAACACATGATTTTTGAAAAGGCGATTGGGAATGATCGGGTCGACCGCGTTTTGTTCGAAGCGAACCAGCGCTGCCAAACAAATCAACGCGAAAGCCAAGAGACCGGCCACGAGCCAGCCATTCGCGCTACCCACCAGTTCGATCCCCGCCAATAAACTACCTAGGCCAACAACCAACAAAGTACAGCCGCGATAATCCACAGGCTGGACTTCCGCACGCCGATCCGCGATCCGATAGAAGATCTGCACGAGCAGCGCCGATAACAACCCGATCGGCACATTGATATAGAAGACCCAGTGCCAGCTCAAGGCATCGACTAAATAGCCGCCGACTAATGGGCCAATGATCGTGGCCATGCTATAGCTAGCCGAGACAAAGCCCAAGACTTGCATCCGTTTCCGTGGTTCGGGATAAAGTCGGGCATAGATGATGTAGGGCAACGAAACCACGCCCCCGTTGCCGATACCCGCCAATAAACGAGCCACGATCAAGACCGCCATATTCGGCGCCAAGCCTTCCAGCAAGGAACCGACCACGAAGAACAGCGCGGCCAATTGGTAACTCTTCTTATTGCCAACGTGTTCCCCGAATTTACTCCAAAGCGGCGTACTCACCGCCGTCCCCAATAGGAAAATCGCCACGATCCAGCCCATCATTTCGATCCCGTGCAAATCGGAAATGATTGCCGGCAAGGCTGTATTAATAATTGTATTATCCAGTCCACTCATGGCATTGGAGAGTAATAGGGCGCACGTGACAATCAACGTATTTCGTTTCGAGCTTGACAAAGCCAGCGCTTCTTTCTGAAAGAAATTGAATTTATTTCTGAAAAATCGAACAAAGAAAATCATAATCCTTATTTTACTCTTATCTGATCTATTTTATAGCTTGAAAACACTGAAAACATAATAAAATTCTTGTTACGCGAGCTCAGCTAACGATTTCCCGATTTCACGTTGCGCCTAATTCGCGAGCATAGAAAAGCGGACAGCTTTAACTCGAAGCTGTCCGCGCGTAACGTGACCTTTCTGAATCATCAGGTTCTGATTAACGCTTTTTTCTGAAGTTGGTCTACTGAGCCACCACTATCATCGACTTGATGACTTCGCGATTTTGCATGGCTTGGTAAGCCTCATTGATCTGATCCAGCGGGAAGCTCTTAGTGAAGACCTTGCCAGGATTGATTTCCCCATCAAGCACGGCTTTAAGTAACAAGCTCTTATCGTAAGTCGTTACCGAAGCGGGCCCGCCCGCCAAAACTAGATTCTGCATAAATGGTGTGGCCACGTCAATTTTAGGCGTGTGCGGCACGCCAACTCGGCCAACAGCGGCGCCTGGACGGATGATTCGAATCGCGGTTTCCGTGGACAATTCGGTCCCGACACATTCCAGAACCGCGTCGGCGCCAGCATTATTGGTCAACGCTAATACCTTAGCGACCGCTTCATCGCCACGTTCCGGAACAATATCCGTCGCGCCGAATTCTAACGCCAATTTCTGTCGATCCTCATGCCGACTCATGGCAATGATCCGCTTCGCGCCACGCATCTTCGCGGCAATCACCGCACAGAGCCCCACAGCGCCGTCACCAACCACCGCCACGGTATCACCGGCTTGCACATTGGCCACCCGCGCGGCGTGATAACCCGTCGCCATCACATCTGCCAACGTCAGCAGTGAGGCCAGCATGCCTTCACTGTAATCCTCAGGTTGACCAGGAATCTTGACCAGTGACCACTCCGCGTGTTGATAACGGGCATACTCGCCTTGAAAACCAGAACTGAAATTATCACTATGATTCTGACAGCCACCCTCAAAGCCGGCCAAGCAAGCCGCGCAATGACCGCATCCATGCGTAAATGGCGCGATGACGAAATCCCCAGGTTTGACCGTGGTGATCGCGGCGCCAACCGCGCTGACGATTCCGATGGCTTCATGTCCATCATTTAGTGAGCCGGCTTCTTTCTTATCAAAACCACGATAGGCCCAAAGATCAGAGCCACAGACGCAGGCGCGCACGACTTTAATGATCACGTCATCGTCGGCCTGGATTGTTGGCATTGGTTTGTCTTGAAGCACTACTTTTCCGGGTTCCATAAAGACTGTTGTTTTCATTCTAAAACCTCCAACTTTGTTTTTTTCATTTTCATTATATAACTTCGAGTTCACTCTAAGGCAAGTCGTAATTTCAATTATTTGATCAATTGTGCCTCGTGAGATGTCGACTGTTGCGATAGTAGGTTGGCCGCGGTTTGCGCTGCGCGTGGCGTTGGTGGTTGGCAGATGTGGTAGGGACTCCAGGTCGGACTGGGGGGTGGTGGAACGCTGCGGGCACGATTTTGAGCTTTTCGGAAGTGCACCGAAAATCTCAAAACTCGGCCTTATTCTAGGCGGCATAGCCGCCAAGAATAATATCGCGGCTGACTCACCCCCAGCCCGACCTTCCGCCGACAAGCAAACAGACCACCAACGCCAGAGTGTGAACCGACCCGGTCAGCTCCTGAGCATTAGCCTAGCAATTGTTTTGGAAGCCGTACTTTGCTTCCGGAACAATTGCGTAGCTAAGCGCAGGGAGCTGGGTCGGCGAACACGTTTCAACACCACGCTCCGCTCCAGCCGCTCAACGTTATAACAGCCGTTTGAGCACTCACGCCAATCGGCAAGCTATGGTCAATTGATGGGGAGCCGCGCATTTGACGGCCGTGGTTAGTGGTTACCAGCTTTAAATTGGTGACACCAGCGTAGTCTGTCTGATGAACAGGCCTAGTTCTCAGCGAATCAACTGAATCGGTCGGCTTTCCACCTATGGACTGTTACGGAAACGAGTAAAGATGTTCAGCCTACGCAAAATGGTCCGACTACCTAATCCGAATCCGTTGGCATTGCCGTACCACCCCAAAAGTGGGCGATTGTTTGACCTCTAGCTTGCAAAAGCACCTCGTCGAATCCTTCGCCTTGATTGCAGATAAGCTCGATTCTGCCTAGCAACCGCCTCAGGACGTGTGGCTCAGCGGTGAGACTATTCTTAGCGATTTATCGCTTAGAATAAGGCTCGATTTGAAGACAAGCCGCGCACTTTGCGGATTGGCTTCAAACGATGCCCACTGCGTTCGAAACAGTGCGCAGCGCAACGGGTTGACTTCGAGCATTAGCCTAGCGATGGCTTTGGAAGCGGGCTTCGCTTCCGAAGCCATTGCGTAGCTAAGCACAGAAGTCAGTTGCGCGGAGCACGTTTCCAGCCACGACAAACGTCCTGAGGCGGTTGCGTCCCACCCAAACCCACCACACTTGCAATCAAGCACAGGTTTCTGAAATTCGTTGGCATTGCCGTACCCCTCAAGACGTATGGCTCAACAGTGAGATCAGCGCTTCAAATCAGTTCCAAGCATCTACCTATCATCATCAAATAATCTAATCAGCTCACTGCCAACCAGCAACGATTCGGGCTGAGAACTCACCTTTTTGTTGCTTGATGGTCTTGATTGCCGAAGCGCGATCAAGAAAATGACCGAGGACGTGGATCCCGGCATATTCGCCCACATCGCCCCAGTATAAAACCACTCGCGGTTCTGGTGACCAGTAGGCTAAATCCCCCGGCTTGGGGTCGCTGGCGGCCGGCGTTCCTTTGGTGGTCAAAGGTTGCGCCAAGTCCGCGATTTTCTCGGGGAAGCCACTGCTGAAATCACGGAAATCCAGCTGCAACGGCAACCGCTTGGTCAAGGCCTGGGCGGTGGCACGATCGTTCAAACGTGCGCGTAAATGTTGGGCGCCAATCAAAACAGTGATTTGCTGACTGGTCGGCACCTTTGCCGCGGGAGTGGCGCTGGTGGAAGTCTTAGTAGAGGTCTTGGTGGAATTCTTGGTAGAAGCGTGGCCCTTGATGCTCGCACCGGCTGGCTGACCACTTTTCTGCGCTAACATTGCTTGTTCAGACGCTGATTGCTTGACTGCCGGCTGGCTTGAACTCGATCGCTGCCACCATAAAACAGCAGTGGCGGCAAGGGCGAAAATGACCAGAAAACTAACGACCACTATTCTCCGGTGCCGCGCTGACGCAAGTTTCACTGATGCTGGCTTTTCTTGACCGGCCATTAGTGCACCTCCTGCTTGATCGAGCGCAGGATCTTAGCCGGTGTGCCCACGACAACAGTGGCGGCGGGCACATCATGGGTGACGATCGAACCGGCGCCGATAATAGCCTGAGCGCCAATCGTGACGCCCGGCAGGATCAGCGCGCCGGCGCCGATCCACGCCCCCTGACCCACATGGATCGCCTGAGGAATCACATCCCGACGCCGCCCAGGATCTTCAGCGTGATTGACCGTAATCAAGGTTACGTTCGGTCCCACCAGAACGCCCGCGGCCAAATAGATCCCGCCCAGATCTACCATGGTCACTCCTTGGTTAACGAAAACATGCTCACCAATAAAAATGTGCTGACCGAAATCTGAGCGAAAGCCGATATGCACTTCGCTAGTACTGGGTACCGCGTAACCAACGATTTCGTCAAGAAGTTGATGCCGGGCGCTGGACGTCGGCGCCTGGTTGAACGCCATTAAGCGGGTTTCGGTCCGCGTCGCGATTTGAGCGATTTGCTCGAATTCAGGATCATTGAAGACCAGGCGTTCGCCAGCCAGCGCGCGTTCTAGGATTGTTTTTGTCGTCATCTTGTCCACCTTATTTTGAAATTTGACGATTGTGATGCCGGAACGGATCCAATCGTCTAGCATACTTTCTCTCAAAAATTAGTATAACCGGTGACGATAATCATATCCAATACTTATATCGAATCAATATCCATGACTATTTGTTATATCTGGGCAGTATCAACCACAACTAATCGTCGGCGTGGACATCGAAAGCGCTTAGCAACCGTGCTTGAACTCCGGGCGCGTCAGGGTCATGACGTCCATGACCCTGATCCAAGGTCGCCATGCGGCCCATTTCCGCGGCTGTCAATTCAAAATCGAAGATCGCCAGATTGCTTTTGATGCGCGCTTCGTGGGTCGATTTCGGGAAGATGATCACGCCTAATTGATGTTCAAAGCGTAAAATGATTTGACCGGGATTCTTGTCATATTTCGCGGCCAGTTGCGTGATGATCGGATCATTCAAAAGTACCTGGTTCCCCTGACCAAGTGGCGCCCAGGCTTCAATTCTGACCTGATGCTGAGCCAGTAAGCGGCGCAAAGGTTGCTGCTGGAAATACGGGTTGAACTCAACTTGATCGACTGCTGGGATCGTGGTGAATTCAGGCACGAATCGTTGCCACAATTTGGGCGTCATATTCGAAACGCCGATCGAGCGAATCTTGCCCGCCTGCTGAGCCGCCTCTAGCGCGCGCCATGCGCCGGGTACATCACCATATGGTTGGTGCAATAAATAAAGATCAAGGTAATCCAAACCTAACTTCTGGAGCGAGCGATCAATCGCCTTTTCCGCCGGAGCCTGACCGTAATCTTGTAACCACAATTTGCTGGTGACCCAAATCTGGTCCCGGGGAATGCCGCTAGCCTTGATGGCCTGACCGACTTCGGCCTCGTTAAAGTAAGCCACCGCCGTGTCAATGTGGCGGTAACCTGCGGCCAAGGCGGCACTGACTGCCTTGAAAGTACTGCCATCATTCGGAATTTGAAACGTCCCAAAACCGATAGCTGGAATCTTGTTGCCATCATTTAATTGAATCGTTGGTGTTGTCATATTTATCTCTACTCTCCTAATTTTAAAAAAAGCTGCATTGAACCGGCTTTGCTACTGAGCGTTTCCACGACCTAGGCAGGCGAAGAATTTTCACGCCAAACCTCATGCGACTAGCGCTGGTCAGACGATCGGGTCGGTCTGGACTTTATTTGATTTTCGCTAAGCTGGCGCCGAAAATTTGCTCAATGGTCACTGGATCGCGATGATCGAAGAATTGGCTTTGGTGTTGATCTAAGCTGGCCATGGTCGCCATTTCAACTGGAGATAATTCGAAATCGAAAACCGCCAGATTCTCCGCCATGCGCGCCGGATGGACCGATTTCGGAATGACCGTGATTTGCCGCTGCAAAAGCCAACGTAAGATGACTTGACCAGTCGTCTTGCCATGAGCCTGGGCGATTTGCGCGATGGTTTCGTTTCTGAAAATGTCTTGCTTACCTTCCGCGAAGGGACTCCAGGCTTCGACCCGAACGTGTTCTTCCTGATTGAAACGAACATCAGCGGTTTGCTGATACCAGGGATTGATCTCGATTTGATTGACCGCGGGTTGGACCGTGGTGCTCAACTCCAAATTCTTCAATTGATCGGGGTAAAAGTTGGAAACGCCGATCGCGCGGATCTTGCCAGCGTGGTAAGCCTCCTCCAACGCCCGCCACGCGCCGATCACATCACCATAAGGCTGATGGAGCAAATAAAGATCCAAATAATCTAGACCCAACCGTTGCAAAGACGCATCAATGCCTTGCTTGGCCCGTTCGTAGGTGAATTCGGAAACCCACAACTTGGAAGTGACGAATACATCTTGACGCGCCAAACCACTTTTGCGCAAGGCCTGACCAACCGCGGCTTCATTTTGATAAGCGGTGGCCGTGTCCAGCAAGCGATAACCCGCCTGCAACGCTGCCGTCACCGCCGCCTCACATTCGGTGGCGTCGGGAATCTGGAAAACACCAAAGCCCAGTTGCGGCATGGTGACCCCATTATTTAAAGTGACTGTGGGAATTTCAACCATTATTAAAACATCCTTTCCATTCGCATGGTCTAACTATACAACCCTAGTTTCCGCTTGAAAATTACCAACATTTCATGCTAGTATACAGTCGATGTATACTGAGGAGGTTGACTTGATGCCCTTAGATAATTATTTATTGCAAGAATTAGTTGTTTTCGCCCAGACAGGCACTTTGGCACAAACCGCCGCGCATTTACACGTAACGCAGCCCACGATTACCCGGGGAATGCAGAAGTTAGAAGCTGACCTAGGTGTACAACTTTTCCACCGTCAGCCCAATCGTCTGACCTTGACCGCAACAGGTCGCTTGACCGCGCAGTTGGCGGAGAAGTTGTTGCGCGCCCAAGCCCAAGCGGTCACGGAGATTCAGAATTTTGACCGCAGTCAACAAGCGCTGGTGCTGGCTACCGTCATTCCCGGACCGTTGAATCTGCTGGCGCAATTAGATCAGACCTTGTTGCCGCCGCTAAAAATCAGCCGGGCTTTAGTGACAGCCGATGTGGTCGGTCAATTGCGCGCCAATGCCGCCACCGTGATCATCTCCAATCAAGCGTTGGCAGCGCCCACGGTCAAGACGGCGCCCACAACTGCAAAAACACCGACCGCAAGTGCGCCAGATGCAATCGGCGCCACCTATTTAGGCACAGAAAGTCTGGCCGTTAATTTAAATCAATTTATGTATCAAGCCAGCCAAACCACCGTCAGCTTCGCGGATTTGACGGGGATCAGCTTTCTCGTGTTGACGGAAATTGGACCTTGGCGCCAGATCATCCAACACTATATTCCCCAAGCTAAATTCCTTTATCAAAAGGAACAAGCGGCCTTAACGGAAATCAGCCGCTACTCCGATTTCCCCTATTTCAGTACCAATTTGTCGCCGCTCGATCCTGCTTTTCAAGAGAAACGATCCGCGCATGACAGCCGCGTGCAAATTCCCATTAGCGATCCTGCCGCTCAGATGCCGGTCTACGCCAACTACTTGCAGCGAAATCGGGCCCAAGTCAAGCCGCTACTCGAGCAATTGATCCACTTATGGCCTGATCCAAATAGAACTGCCCCAGAACTCCCCCCACAAGCTTGACCGCGCGACGCTGACATTGCGGTCAGGCTAAGAACGGCGCAGCGCTGTCCTATTTCTTTATTTGCCTTAGGAAGTCACCGCATTGTGGTCGCCATAGTTCGCCGATTCCACAAACAAGCCCCCAAAATCAGATCAAAAATCTGACTTTGGGGGCCTTTTGATTAGGATCTCACGCTCTGAGTGCGCAGGTGGTGCCAACGTCCAGCCGAATCCCGCCGAACCTAAGCAAGCACATCCGCTTAATTGCTGGTGATCTGATGACGCCCGTTCTTCTTGGAATGATAGAGGTTATGATCAACGCGATTATAGAAATCAAGTGAGGTCTTGTCAGCTTCATTCATGCGCGAAATCCCCATGGAAATCTCGATTTTGATTATTTGAGTTGAATCCAGCCTAATCGTCATCTGATCAACCGCCGCAAATATCCGCCGCGCCAGCTGATTACACTGGGCCAAATCATACTCAGGTAGAAGCAACACAAATTCCTCGCCACCGGTCCGATAGAATTTGACCTTAGGATCGGTCTCGCGAATGATTTGGGTAACCGTTTGGGCCAGCGCGCGCAACACTTGATCCCCTGCAGCATGGCCGTAGGTATCATTCACCAGTTTGAAATGGTCAATGTCAAACATCATCATCGTCAACGGTCGTTGTTTACTTTGACTCCTGGCAAATAATACATCGATGTCATTACGGTACGTTTCATAATTCAGAATCCCGGTCAAGGCGTCATGACTGGCCAGCCGTGCTAAATGCGATTTCGTGTGACTATCTCGCGACAGCATCGCGGTATAGCTATACATCAACACATCAAAAATCGTCAAGTAAAGCCATTCCTGAGCGAACGTTGTCAAAGAAAGCGCGAATTTCCATTTCATCCAAAGCCATAACAAGCCACCAAAGGGAATCGTCACCGCCAAATAAGCGAAGGCCTTGTATGGCCAAGCATGAAGCTTCACGCTAACTAGATTCAAAATCCAGAAGAAAGCCATCAGTGTGAAGGCATGACCCCATGATTGCCAATGGGTAAACGAGCCATTGAACACCATAAAAATCAGCACGCTGGGAAACAGAAAATAAATTGGAATTCGAATATTCAAAAAGTAAGCGCAAAAGGTCACCGCAATCAACTCAAAATTCATGAACATCCACGAATTGCTTTGCCCTCGAACCAATGACTGAAGCGCGAAAACAAAGACGACCATATAAAGCAGGCCATACCAAGTTTTGCAAGCATCATCACTGAGCTTCACTTTCCGCTCGTGCAGTAGCGTTGTCAGCCAGCTATAAGAAACCTGAAAAAGTGTCAGAAACCCTAACACGAAAAAAACACTTGTTGGAAATGGTGGCACTAGCCAGTTAGACCATGTCATAACTTAATCCTCTCAACTCTGTCACTTTGATCGGTGCCCACACGAAAAAAGCGATCAATCAATTTTTCCTATCGAAACAATTAGTATTAATATCCTACCTGAAACAGCTTGATTTCTCAATCATTTTGGCTGGTTAGTCCGATTCCTAAACGCGCCATCAAGCTCAGCATCCTGACTCAAACCAACCACAGTCGAAAAATACCAGCAAGGTCCGTGTAAAATGACGAAGCAAAATCGGCGCCTAATAACGGGTGATCAGCTGGCGCCCTTCGCGTTTCGATTGGTAGAGATTGTGATCGACCCGATTATAAAAGTCCAGCGATGTTTGATCATCGGCAACCACCGCCGAAACCCCCACAGAAATGGTCACTTGGATCAGCCGGCCATCATCGAGCGTGATTGGTAAATGATTGATCACCGTAAAAATTTGGTCAACGATCGCGTTCGTCTCCGCTAAACTGTAGTTGGGGAAGAGGAGATTGAATTCTTCACCACCAGTTAGATAGACTTTGATGGTGGGGTCTGCCTGATTGGCAATTCGTGCCACCGTCTTCGCAAGTTGCTGGAGCACCCGATCGCCTGCCAGATGACCATATGTGTCATTGACCTGCTTAAAGTGATCAATATCAAACATCATCATCGCCAACCCTTGACCCTTTTCACGGCTTTCGGCGAACAACCGATGGACATCATTACGATAAGCCTCGTAATTCTCAATACCGGTCAAGGCATCATGGCTGGCGAGACGAGCCAAACGCAATTTTGACTTACTGTCGCGGGACAACATGTCCAAGTAACTATAAAGCAAAATCTCGAAAACAGTCAGATACAACCATTCTTGAGCGAAGGTTGTCCAAGATAAAGTGAATTTCCATTTCATCCATAACCATAAGGCCCCACCGAACGGCACCGTTACAGCCAAGTATAACGCAAGATTGTAACGACGATCTGCCAGCTTACGCCGAATCAAATTCAACACCCAGAAAAAGGTCATCAACGTCAGGGCGTGCCCCCAAGATTGCCAATAAATATAGGAGCCATTGAAAGCCATATAGACCAACACAATCGGAAACAAGAAATAGACCGGGATTCGAATATTCAAGAAATACGCGCAAAACGTCACCGCAATCAGCTCGAAGTTCATAAACTCCCAAGAATTACTCTGGCCGACAACCAGCGACTGCAACGCAAAAACAAACACCAGCATGTAGAAAACACCATACCAAGTGTTAAAGGTATCATCGTTGATTTGGACGTGATGATCGTGTAGCTGGGTCGTAATCCAGCTATAGGAGACCTGATAAAGCATTAAAAAACCCAACACAAAGAAAATGCTGGTTGGAAATGGTGGGACCAGCCAATTAGACCATGTCATACAAAAACCTTCTTATCTAGCGCTCGTTATAATTGGCTTTCCCATGAATAACGAAAGTATTTCATTATTGTCGTTCCAAAATGCAAACTCAATTATAATTATTTTATACCAATCAAAGGGCTACCACAAACGTTTTGCCATTATTCTGACAAAGGCAATTTTCTGATCAATCAGCGCATACAAAAAGACGTCCGGGTATGGACGTCTTTTTGTGATCTATCAGCAAAGGTCGCGATGACTACTTACCTAATTTAGTCTTAGAAACGATGTTCAACTTCTCGTCCAAGTCATAAACAACTGGTTCGCCAGTTGCCATTTCCAAGTCCATGATGTCAGCGTCAGAAATGTTCTCGATGTACTTGGTCAAGGCGCGTAATGAGTTACCATGAGCGGCGATGATCACGTTCTTGCCATCAAGCAATTTAGGCGCGATTTCATCTTCCCAGAAAGGAATGACCCGTTCCAAAGTAACTTTCAAGTTCTCGCCGCCAGGAATGATCCGAGGATCCAAATCAGCGTAACGACGATCCTTTGCTGCTGAGCCTTCATCGTCAGCGGACAATAATGGTGGCAAAGTATCGTATGAACGACGCCAGATATGGACTTGTTCGTCGCCATATTTCTCAGCGGTTTCTTTCTTATTCAAGCCTTGCAAAGCGCCATAATGACGTTCGTTCAAACGCCATGTCTTAGTTTCAGGAATCCAGAGTTGTCCAGATTCTTCCAAAGCGTAGTGCAAAGTCTTGATTGCTCGTGTCAAAACAGATGTGTAAGCTTGATCGAATTCCAAGCCAGCTTCCTTGATCAAATGACCAGCATTCTTTGCTTCTTCAACACCTTTTTCGCTAAGGTCAACGTCGACCCAACCAGTGAACTGGTTGCTTAAATTCCATTCGCTTTGACCATGACGGATAAATACTAATTTTGTCATTGCATGACAGCCTCATTTCTTATGAATTCTACCTCTCCAATTGTATTGGTTTTTATCAGAAAATACAAGTGAAATAGCGGACAGTTTTCTGAAAGAGTCGTCCTGCTCTGCTGGCTTGCAATGAAAAAAACAACTCCCGGAAGAATAGTTCATCCCGCGAGCTGTTGTTCATCTGCCCTACTTACAAGCGGGCGAAACCTGATCGGTCATTGCGCCGCTATGGTTGGTCTGGACGATCAACCGAGCCATGGTCAACCACTTGACCGGCCGCTGAAGTGGCTTTGTTCGACACTGCTGCCTGATCTGGCGCTGCTGCTGTCGGGTCATCAGATGCCGGTGCTTGCGCCGATTTAGGTGTTTTGGTCTCAGTTGGCTGGTCCGACGCCGATGCCAATGGTGATATCACGGTAATGTCCAAATCGATTTCCGTGCGTTGCTCCAAGTATTGCTTGATTGATGGTTCGGCAACCAGAATGCTCTCGATTCCATGCTTGTGCGCTGCTAAATCGCGCAATCGCGGCGATTGCGGATCCAATTCGCTGATCAACGGAATGACCTCTAGCCCTTGATCCTGGGCGGCGATCAAAGTGTCATAGAGAACACTATCAATTGAAACAATGACCACACTATTGGGCTGGAGCACATGATTTTCGAACCACCATTCAATCAGATCCAAATCACTATCGAAAATCGCCATCAACACATTCGTCGGTCCGAAAATTTGAATATAGGGCTCGCCGCTGAGATAGCTCTTCGAAATCGCCAACGAGCCATCGGTCCGGTAGAAATTCTCGCGGATTACTTTCTGTGCGTCATCGATTGCATAATATTGTGTCGCCGAGATCACGCCAGCGGCATCGAACAAATCGCGACTGAGTAATGCATTATTCAAGTAATGGCGCACCGTAAACAGATTACCATTCTCGCGATAATCGATCACCATGTTCAAGATACCTTGAGTATCATAAACTTTCTTATCATTATCTTCAGCAACGACCTTGAATCCTGGAGCGAAAGTCAGTTCATTCGCCTTTTGGCCAGATGTTTGTTCACGGTCTTGCAGATCATGAAACAGGTTGAAGAGCTTCGTCTTGGGCACAACCAGCCCGTTTTTCTGATAGGCCGCCCAAGTCGGCGTTAACAAATCATCATAATCGATCGTCACATTGGTGGGAACGATTTGATGGACCGCAAACAACTGTTTGAGCCGCTGTAAAGAGCGTCTTTGAATCACAGTCGGCTGATGGATCAACCCATTATTCAACAATAAGTATGGTCGCGCCGCATCGAAATGAATCTCATTGGCCATCTTATCCGTGCCATACCAATGTTTCAGCTTATCATTCAAGGTTTGAAGACTTTGTTCCAGCCCTTGAACCTGCTTAGGGTCGATCTGGGGCGCCGCTTCATGCCGATTGGGCCTCGTTAATTGGCGCAGGTCGTATTTTGCAACACTTCGCGCCTCCAGCAGCTCATCACGTAAGGACTCGGCCAACTGATCACGCTGTTGATCCAAGGCATGTAATTGCGTCTCCGTTCGAGTCCAGTCAATCGTCGTCGCTGTGGGTTCTGGCGCCGGAATCGTTTCCGCTGCCGCTTTCGGCTCAGTCTGCGTGCGTTCGGTATAGTTGATTGGTGGCACCTTAGGATGATTGCCATCATGGTTATCAGCTTCTGGCGTTAGCTTTACTTGTTCCGGTTGACGTTTCCGTTTAAAAATCGACATTGGGCTGACCCTCCCCTAAAAAAAGACTTATATCATTGATTTTATCACTAAATGCGATAATACGATAGGTGGAGTTATTCAACGAGCAAACGCAAACACTCGACCGTTACCAATTACAACGGGTATAATGGTATCATTATTTTAAATTACGTGTTCATCGATGAAACTATTTTTACAATCAAGAAAGGAACCCCCTTAATGAAACCAGTCATTTATTCATTCACCAATTTCAAGCCCGACCAAGTAGCGCAACTGCAGGACAGCGCTCCGCAGTTCGAAATCGTTCTGGCCCAAGATTCGCCCTTGATTCCCCAGGATCGTCTACTTGGGGTCATCGGCTGGAAGAAAGAACTAAGTCAGACACTGTTGGCCGCACCTCACCTAAAATGGATCCAATCGATCTCTGCTGGTGTGGACTATTTGCCTTGGCCGGAAATCAACGCACGTCACATCCTTGTCAGCAACGGTAGCGGTATTCACGCTCAAGTCATCACTGAACACGTGCTGGCCATCATTCTTGGCTATGAGCGCGGTTTATTTGGCTATGCACGGGCGCAACGCGAGCATCAATGGCTGACCAATGAGTTCGAGCCTGACGATGTCGCTGGTAAAAGTTTATTGATTTTCGGTGCCGGTCACATTGGTCAGCAATTGGCGCAACAGGCCACTGCCCTGGGACTCCATGTCTCTGGCGTGAATACTCGTGGTGAGGCGCGGCCCAACTTTGAAGCAATGTATACTTTATCTACCGTCACTTCGGCAATCGCCAGTTTCGATTTCGTCGTCAACATCATGCCTTTGACAGCCGCGACGACGGGCTATTTCGACCAAGCTTTCTTCAGCCAAATGGCTCCTCGGGCTGTTTTCATTAATGTCGGTCGTGGACCATCCGTGGTGATCAACGATTTGGCAGCGGCTTTACAAGCGGGCCAACTTAGCTTTGCCTCCGCGGATGTCTTTGGAACCGAGCCTTTACCTAGTTCAAGTCAGCTTTGGGATTTGCCCAACTTTTTGATCACCCCACACATCGCCGGTCAGGTCCCGCATTTCCGTCAAAAATTATTTGCCATCGTGCAGCCAAACTTGGCTAGTTTCGCGGCGACAGGACAGCTGAGCGTTAATCAAGTCGATCCTCGTCAAGGCTATTGACCCAGCGCCACCAAGTTCAGGCGTCTCGTTGTCAAAAGCCAATCATCACGATGCAAAAAGTCACCTATCTCACTAGCGATAGGTGACTTTTTTTATAACTCTAATTAGCGCTGATTTGGCTTAACCTTAGGTAATTGGCACGCTAGGCAACGGGTGATTCGGCAATCACGGCCACTTATTCTCGTCAGATCAGCTTAGTTCTCGGTTGGCCACCACAGTTTGACTAGTGCTTGTGTCCCGTCATTTCCGTGACCATCCTGTTCCACCAGTATCTGATACAATTTCGTGGCTTGAGCAGTCGCCGGTAACTCAAGGCCCAGATTCTGGGCCTCCTCCAAAGCAATTCGCAAATCCTTCAAGAAATGTTTGGCGAAGAAGCCCGGCGTGTAATCACCAGCCAAAATTCGAGGACCATAATTACTCAACGACCAGTTGGCCGCCGCACCGCCGCCAACGGTTGCCAGCACCTTAGACAGATCCAATCCGGCCGCTTTCGCATAAACTAACATTTCGGTCAGACCTGTCATGGTCCCGGCCACCATGATTTGATTAGCCATTTTCGTTGCTTGACCTTGACCAGGACCACCAAAACGATTGACCTGTTGACCCAGTGCTTGAAAAATCGGTAAAATTTGATTAAAGGTCGGTTCGTCGCCGCCGACCATGATTGTCAGCGTTCCTTTGGCAGCGCCAATATCTCCGCCAGAGACTGGCGCATCTAAGGCAATCACGCCTTGATCGGCAGCTTTTGTTGTGATTTCCTTGGCCAGGGAGGGTTTGCTGGTGGTCATGTCGATTAAGATCTGTCCTGGCCGTGCCTGAGACAGAATACCGTTGGCACCGAAATAAATTTCTTGGACGTCTTGGGGAAAACCAACCATCGAAATCACCACATCACTGGCCAGCGTCAACTGAGCCGGATCATCGGCCCAGTTAGCGCCAGCGGCTAGGGCCGTTTGGGCATGAGCCGCGGTGCGGTTGTACACGGTCACCGGATACCCTGCCTTCAATAAATTCTTGACCATGCTGGTCCCCATCACGCCAGTGCCAATAAATCCGATTTTTTTCATTTTACGACCACCTTTAACTTTTTCTCTATCATACCTTGCTGACGACGATCCAGCAATGGTGAGAGCCTTGATGGGTATTGCATTGCTCGGATTGATTCTGAAGATGGCGTTCTATTCTTGGCCTTTCGCTTGGTGGTAGATGTGGGTGGGTGTTGCGCGTGAGCGCAACCGGGTCCTATTCATTATTTTTCGCCTAGTTGCAGGTGTACCGGGTTTGGATGGTGACGCAACCGCCTCAGGACGTTTGTCGTGGCTGGAACGCGGTGGGCATCGTTTGAAGCCAATCCGCAAGCCCAGCGGCTTGTCTTCAAATCGAGCCTTATTCTAAGCGATAAATCGCTAAGAATAATCTCACCGCTGAGCCACACGTCCTGAGGCGGTTGCTAGGCAGAATTGAGCCTATCTGCAATCGAAGTTGGGTATCTGACGAAGTGGTTTTGCGAGCTAGAGGTCAAAACGATGGCCCACTTTTGAGGTGGAACTGCAACACCAACGGATTTGGATTAGGCGGTCGGGACATTTTGCGTAGGCTGACCATCTCTGTTTGTTTCCTTAATAATTCTTGAGTGGCAACCGACTGATTCAGTTGATTCACTGAGAACTGGGTCTGTTCATCAGACAGACTGTGCTGGTGTCGCCAATTCAAGGATTGTAACCACTAACCACGGCCGTCAATTGCGTGGGTTCCCCATCAATTGGCCATAGCTTGCTGGCCGGCGTGAGTGCTCAAACGGCTGTTATAACGTTGAGCGGCTGGAGCGGAGAAATTCGGGGTGAGATCGCCGTGAAATTGTCCTTGGCGGCTCTGCCGCTTAGGACAAGGCCTGATTTTGAGACAAGCCGCGCACTTTGCGGATTGGCTCAAAACAGCGCCCACAGCGAGCTCACCCCGAATTTCGCAGCGCAAGCTGCGGCCAATCTACTTTCATCTGCAAAGTATCGCATCCCACGCCACGGACAAACTCCTTTCAACCAATCTCAAACAAGCACAGTTAGTCAGGGGGGCTTACCAAATCCTAATAATAAAGGTATACTGTTCTTATGAGGAGAACTTATTTGGAGGCTTTTAGCAATGGAAAACGAACTGACACACACTGATTTAAAAGATAATGAAACGGGGCACGCTTTCTTATCCTTTTATCTAGAACTGTTTCGTCAAAATGAAATGGATCTGCTGACAACATTCGATCAGAGCAACCAGATCCCGGAAACAAATCACTTCTTGAAGCAAGCACCCTATCCTACTCGTGAAGCAATCTTGACGGCCCTCTTCACCAATCGTCACACCGAGTTGGCAACGTTACGGAAGGCAATTGTCGCGCAATATCCTGAAACTGCGGCGTATCAAACCACGACTGATTGGCATGACTGGTACCATCGGGTGATCGATCAGGTCGCGCAACGGACTTCGCGGGACTAAGATGGCCTGAACGCAACATGTCGGAGGGCGAATTTCATCAAGCTCTGAATTCATTGACGGCTTGATGCAGCGGTACCGAAATTCTACACACTAAGATCAGGAAGAAAATCAGCCTTCGGATTGATGGCAACACTCACTTTTTCTGGCAAAATGAAAGTGAACATTGGAGGTTAAGATCATGGATAAACTCGTTAAGAATATCAAACGCAACATGTGGCTTCGCGCCGCGATCTTTATCGTCTTAGGTCTAGCATTAGCGTTCTATCCCCAACTATCCTTAAATGGGATCGTCAAATTGATTGCCCTTTACCTTGCGATCATGGGCGCGATCGACTTGATCGGGGGCAATAAGGAGCGGACGCAAGGCGCGGCAATGAACCAAACAATGATTGGTGGGATCATCAAATTAGTCGCTGCGGTCTTTGTTTTCTTCTTCGCTAAAGGCTTGCTAAACCTGATTCCATTTATTCTCGGGATCGTCTTGTTGGTTCACGGGATCAATTATGTGATGCAACTTCGCGGTCATCGGCAATATGTCAATGTAAGCCCAGTTCCTGGCTACATTTACGGCATTCTTTTGATCATCGCCGCTGTGGTTATGATCTGGAATCCCTTCAGTACGATCACAGTGCTGATTCGCATCTTCGGTTGGATCCTCGTCGTCATGGGGATTTTCGAAATCGCCGGTACGCGCTTTTTCAAATAACATTGCTTCAAATCAAGGTGGCTCGGTCAAATCATGACCGATACAAAAAGAGACCAGCACGCGGCTGGTCTCTTTTTGTATCGATTCAACTTGATCTGGGGCTGCTACTGGCGCGATGATGTTCGGACCGACCGGCACCCGGCTACAAAACCAAATTGATCAAGAGTGACGCTTTGCCTTTCAGGCTCAGATAGTTGACGCCATAGTTCGACATGAGCACGACCCCAGACTGGCCATTCTGGCTTAAATAGACCGTTGATTCGAAACCGGCGCCTAGCCCATTGGCATAGCGGACTTGGGGGCCATTGTAGAAGCCCCCACTATAAGGACTAGCGCCACCTGAGACGAAGAGTTCTTGGACTGAAGCGGTCGAAATCAGTGTGCCGTCAAAAATCGAGCGCACCGTCTCATAGAAATCACTGGCGGACATGAAGACCTGGCCCGTACCCAGTTCCAAATGTTGTTGGGTCGCACTCAGAGTCATTGGCTTATTGTAATTACCCAGTAGCGCGTCTGTGATTGGATAGGCCGTCGCCGTGGCAACCGGCGAGTTCATTTCATAGCCGAAGGTAGTGTGTTTCAACCCCAGGGCAGTAATGATCCGCTCATGGAACAATTGCCGGTAAGATCGGCCGGTCACCTGCATCAGGATTCCCGCCAGCAACACAAAGTTGATTGGCTGGTAGTTCTCCGTGTTATATGAACTCGGACTGAAATTAAGATGGTCAATGTCGTAGGCAATGACTTTCTCATCACTGGTGTAGGCTTCACTGCCCATGCCACTCATGGTCAATCCCGATTTCATCGCCAACATTTGCCGCAAAGTGATCTCATTGCTATGGGGCACCTGCGGGTAATATTTCGCCAAAAGATCATCCAAACTCAGCTTCCCAGCCTCAACTTCCTGCATGACCAAGGTGCCGGTCAAGCATTTCTGCAAGGAGTCGATTTCAAACGCGGTCCGATTGGTATTGGCTTGCAACTTATTGTAGTCGGCATACCCAGCGGAATACTGCGCGACGATGGCGCCATTCTGGGCAAGAATCGCGCTGCCAACAAAGTGAATGCTCTTCAATTGGGTAACCAATTCTTGTTGAAAATAATGATTCAATCTGGTGTTCAAAACCGCTTTGGTCTCTTGTTTGGTCAAATCCCGCGCTTGCGCCTGAGCCTTGGCTCGTGCCTTGATCTTGCGTTTCTCCCGCGCGACTTTCGCCGCGTAGGTCGCGTGCTCGTATGCCTGATAGCGCGTATACCCCAAATAACTGCCAAAGAGGCACAGCAGCACAGTGGCCACAATCAAAATGGCACGGGTGCCGCCGGACAATTTCCGATGTTGCTGCTTCATAACCTTCGCCTCGAGTTCCCCCAACTCGACAAGAACGTCATACTCAGCTCGGGGCAACCGCCACGGCTGACTGCGACGTTTTGTCAGCTACTAAAGAAGTGATTGCTGTAGATCCTTGGCCATCCCGGCGATCAAATTCAGTGAAACCGATTGGTTGGTCATCAACACGACACCGTCTTGGCCATTTGGCGTGATGTGGATCGTGGAACGGAAATAAATCCCTACGCCATTAGCGCTTTTGAACGGTTCCGTATTATAAAGACCCCCACCATATTGATCCCGGGAATTACCTTTAAATTGTTCCGCAATCAAGGCCGCTGGTAGTAATTTCCCATTCAAAATACTACTGACAGCACGATAGAAATCTTCCGCCGACATGAAGACTTGACCCGTTCCCAGCTCATAATGCTGTTGCAGTGGTGACAAGGCTAGCGGCTGCTCATAACTTGGTAGATTACCTGCCGAATAATAGCCTGTTGCCACCAGCGAGGCAGCTGGGATCTGATAACCAAAATACGTATGTTGCAACTGCAAAGGCCGGATAAGCTGTTCTTCAAAAAGCTGCTGATAAGTTTGACCGCTGACCTTTTCTAGGATCCCCGCCAACAAAACCACGTTGACCGGCTGATAATTAGCCTGGCCCCAGGCAGATGGTGTGAACTGCAAATGGGCAATGGCGTTATTGACCACATCACGATCACTGTTGTACGGTCCGGAACCCATCCCATTCATCGACAGCCCTGACGTCATGGTAAACATCTGGGCCAAGGTGATTCTCGTACTCCCGGGAACTTGTGGATAATACTGGCTCAAATGATCCGACAGCTTGACTTTACCCGCTTGAACTTGCTTCATGACTAGAAACTCGGTCAAGCATTTCTGCATCGAGTTGATCTGAAAGGCAGTATCCGCGCCATTAACTTGGCCACGTTGCGCGTTGGCGTAGCCGCGGCCATAGACGGCGACGACTTTGCCATCTTTGACCATTAGGCCTGTCCCGACAAATTGATTATCATTCAACTTGGCTTCTAGCTGTTGTTGATAATCGACATTGTTGGGACGCTTTAACTCAGAGCGGCGCGACTGCTTCGGCGCGGCTTTTTTCGGCTTGGTTTCCGCTTGCTTCTTACTGGCCTTCTGCGCGGAAGTTTCCTGCCGCTCAGAAGGCCAGTGTGAGCGGCGATGTCCCCGCCAATACCAGCCACCAACCAGCAGTACGAAGACCACCGTGATCGTCAACAACGCAACGATCCGTCCACGGGATTGCTTTCTTTGTCGTCTTGTTCTCATGGTTCTCCCCCCGGAGCCAGATTCTGACTATTTCACGATTTTCTGTTGCCAAGCTGGCGACAAATAATAATCACTGATTTGGTAATCGGGTTGCGCCTGAGTCTCCGTCAAAAACGGTCTAACCGACTGATCCATTCGCAGCCAACCGCGCCAACCAATGTGGATCGTATCTTCCATATAGTAAGCCTGATTGCCGTCCTCCGACAGATCATCAATATTGGTGAACCCTTGATTGAGCAATTGTTGCTTGATTTTCTTGGTGGTTTGCCGCCACATGGTCATGTTGAGACCGGTATAATCGACCCAGCGTTGATTGATCGGCGGTAAAACAAATTCCACTTGGCAATTCAACGCCGCTAATTGTTGCAAGACCAGTTGAAAATCCGCATATTCTGGCGAACGCCGATAATCGAAACGAACTTGACTGTCCTTCAACCGTGGTAGGCGCCGCCCGCCACGCAATTCCTTCTTGAAGAAACTATCTTTGATATTAAACTCATTGTTCGTGGTTTCTTGTTGGGCCTGCTTGACCGCCACCTGATTTAACAAGCGCTCATTATCCGTCGCCGGTAATTTCTTCGTTTCCTGCTTGATATGTTCCCAATTGTTATCAAGATCCAAGGTTGAAAAGAGGGCATCCTCATTCTTCAGAATAACCTGCTTCTGTGTCAGCATCAGCTTCTCCACCGCTGATAACCGTCGTCCCGCCGCGATTTTCTTGGTGGCGTTTTCGATCAGCAGGCTGGACGTTCCCGAAGGCATCGCTAACAGCCGTTGAGCAGCATAACGATCCGCCTTGGTATTCTTAGCCTGCAAGAGCCAATCCGTTGCTTGCAAGGCTGAGTAGTAATAGCCGAACGCATCCGGTCGTTGTCCCTTAGGCGTGAACCATTGCGGCGAAATCACATAAACAACCTTCTTGTTGCGGAGCTGGGCGCTCATCTCTTGAATGGTGAAGTAATGATTCAACGATTGACTCCCCGGTCCCCCTAGCAACAACGTTTGGTAACCGCGTTTGTACTTCGCCGCCAAAACTGACGGGTGCATCGCGTCCATCCGCGACAGTTCTGATGAGCCAATGAAGGGCACATAATTATCGTTAAGCGCGACATCCTTGATTTTCTCACCGCGATAAACATTGGTGGACAGCGAGACCGTCGCCTCTTTCAACGTTTGGGAATTGATCTTCAGCCCGCGCCATGGTGTTGCAAACAGTGCCAGTGCCGCTATCACTGCCACCAAGACTGGGCCAAAGGTTCGCCACAGTTGTTTGCCGGCTTTCATTTTAGCGCCGCTACTTTCGCCACGATCTTGTTCGGGGTATCCCATTCATTGCGATCAAATTCAGAGACCGGCACATCCACATCGAATTGATCTTCTAGATCCAGCAACAATTGCACGGTTGCCATGGAATCCAATAACCCATTGGCGAAAATATTCTCGTCTAACTTGCCGCCGAGATCCTCACCTGTTAAATCATTTAAGATCGAAACTACTTTTTCTGTATCAGTCATTGCCAAAACCAACCTTTCTGAAATCAATTATTATTTTGAATTACCGTGGATCCTCCGCGACTGCGATAGGATCGGCGGTTACATGAACCAAAGTTTGTCTAAGATCCCTGAGAAAATCAAGAAGCTGAAGCAAACCACATTGAAGGTCAAGAAAACACTGAACCCTTTGGTGAACTTATTACTGGGGATCTGCGCCTGATGTTTCTTCTTATACCGCAACCAAATATCGTTAATGATGATCGCGCAGGCATGGAACAGACCGTAAACAATGTAATACCAAGTCAACCCATGCCAGAAGCCCATGATCAGGAAATTGACCAAATAGGCGATCTGTGAGATCCGGATCCGGTTCTTGATCCAGCGCTTCTTCATGAACCAGAAGGTAAACCGCATAAAGATGAAATCGCGGAACCAGAAGGACAAGGTCATATGCCAACGATTCCAGAACTCCTTGATGTTGCCTGCCGCAAAAGGCTTATTGAAGTTGGGCGGTGTTTTGATGCCCATGAAATAGCTGATCGCGATGGCAAACAAGCTATACCCAGCGAAATCAAAGAACAGATACATGCTGTAATCATACATATAACCTAGCAGCGCCCAAGACAGACCGAGGCCGCCGAACGCGTGGCGTTGCATTAACGCCCAATGTTGCAATGATGGCAGCCACAATGTTCCAAAAAGATAACCTAGAATAAATTTATAGAAGAAACCGAGAAAGAGATAATGAACGGCCTTTTCCAAATCTTCTAAATAGGCGCTACGATCGGGAATCGTTTCATAGTCTTTCTTGAAGCGACGATAACGGTCGATCGGTCCTGAGGAGATCGTGGGAAAGAACAGCAAGAAATGTAAGTACAGCTTCCAATCGAAATCCTTGATTGTACCATCCCGGACTTCCATGACGACTTGCACCGTCTTAAAGGTCAGGTAGCTAATGCCCAGAAAGCCCAGCGTAATTTTCCCGCCGGCGAGAAAGGGCGTGAATTTAACCACGGTCAACGGCAAAATCGCCAGTAAAACCGCGCCCACAAAGACGCCGGTTTGATTGCGCGTCTTGCGATAATGAACATAGGCCAGCGTCAGAATGAACTGATAGGCGATGTAGATGATCAAGGCCACCCCTTGTTGCCAGTGGTCCCCGCCAAAGGTCAACACTAAGAAGACTAGGCTGAAAATTGTTTCGTAGACGCGGAAACGCTTGCCGTGATAAAGACCAATCATGATCGGTAATAAGCCCAGCAGTAAGATCAGAAAATATCTGGGGCTACTGTATGGTTGTAAATTAATCACTGGCATTGACCTCCTGGATCAGCGCCTTGATATCGACCTTCCCATTTGCGGATAGGGGCAGTTCACTGCGATAAACGAACCGCTGGGGCATCATGTAAGGCATGATATCCTTGGCCAAATTCGCCTTGATCGCAGCGGTCAAAGCTTGCTGATCTTCGGGATCCCCGGCCGCCGGAACCACCAACGCTACCAATTGGGTAACCTTGTGACCCTGGTTGTAGCGCGGAACGATGGCGCCTTGGTCGACGATCTTTTGCTGTTTCAAGAAGAAATTCAATTCTTCCAGCTCGATCCGATAACCGTTGAATTTGATTTGGAAATCCATCCGCCCACGGTAAAAGAGCAAGCCAGCGTCATTGAAGAAACCAATATCGCCACTGGCATAACTTGGCCAGCCGCCTTTTTGCCGGAAGACCGCCGCGGTTTTCTCAGGTAAATTCAAATAGCCTTTGGAAACACTTGGTCCGCTAATAATGATTTCCCCTTGTTGACCGACAGCCGCCGCGCCATCTACCCAAATTTGCGTATCTGACTTCACGTAGCCGATTGGTAAGCGGTCATAACGCTCCAAAAGCGCCGGTGTGATCTCCACGCCGGTGACCGCCACCGTTGTTTCTGTAGGGCCATAGGTGTTATACAACCGCGACTTCGGGAACCGCTGCTTCAGGGTAGCGGCGGTTTTGTGGCTCAATTCCTCGCCACAGAACAAGAACGTCACCAAGTCAGGATAATGCTCACTATCGAAATCAGCCACTAGTAGACAGATTTCGATCAAAGATGGCGTGGAGATCCAAATATTCAGATCCATCGTCGGTAGCGTTGCGAATAGCGCTTTGAAGTTGTCTGTGATCTCCCGAGGCAAAACCTTCAGCGTTCCGCCGGTCACCAGTGTTGGGTATAAGCCCATTACGGATAAGTCGAAGGAATACGGCGCCTGCGCCAAGACATTGGCATGTTTCGGGAAATAAAAATCCGCTAGCTGCCAGTTAACAAAGCTTTCCAAGTTTCGAGCGCTGATTTGAACCCCTTTAGGTTTACCGGTGGTGCCTGAGGTGAAAATAATATAGAAATTCTCGTCATCGCTGACATATTGCTCGCTTGGCAACGGCGCCGTAAGTTCCTGATTGGTGAGCGCCATCAGATCGTCCTGATCGATCACCTGAATGTCAGTCAAAGCTACAGGTAAAGGTCGAACCGCAATGACCAAGGGTGGTTGGGCCACCTCCTGGATCATTTTAAGCCGATCGTTTGAGGAATGATCATCCACCGGAATGTAAGCATGACCTGCTTTCACCGCCGCTAGAAAGGCCACAACCATTTCAAATGTTTGTCCCCCATACACCATGATCGGCGCCTGTTTGGGCAAATTCAAACTCAAGAGGTGCGCGGCCAAGCGATCGGCGTTGACCCGCAATTCATGGTAGGTGTGTTGCTCCCCTAAATAGTCATAGGCAAATTTGTTTGGATGCTTTTGACTGACTTTATCAAAAGCCGTAATCACATTTTTGATCATCATCGTTATCCCCCTAGAATTCGTTATAGATGAAATGACCACCGTTGATGCCGCTATACCCATACAGGTACACCAGCACCAAAATTATCAGAAAATAGAATACTGTTCTCAAAATAAAGCGGCCAATTTGCTTTTTCTGACTCTGCTTTTTCTCAACCATTACTCATCCTGCTCCCTTCTTGAGCTGAGTCGTTATCCCCCGATAAAAACTTGACCACCAATAATTTCAAACGCCAGATCGGCATTTGCCGAACTTGTCTAGTCATGCTCGCCAAATTTCAATCTTTTGCTGTCCAAAAACTAACAAAATTACATTTTAATGTCAAGAATGTTCTCCTTTGTATGCTCATGCACAAATTTCTCGATTGTAACCGCTGAGCAGCGGCGCTTACTGATCGGCCAACGACAGCCGGGTCAAAGCTTTAGTCGGGACCTCTTTCAACGGGATCCGCCGAACGGAGACGACTTTGCCCTGCCGATAGTAGAACTTCAAGTAACCTCGTTGGGGCAGTTGACGACGCTCGGCCCGATCCAATTGAATGTGGACCAAGTTGCCATGACGATCGAATCCGGTCAACTGTTCGCCATCATTGCCCAGCGCAGTGTCTTGATCGATCAATTTCATCTCGGCATAAACCACGGTCCCTGGCGGCAAATAATGTTCCGCGCCATACCAAGCGCCGCCGATGATCAACCCGAACAAGACGATCAACCCAATGATTCTTTTCATGATCACGTCGCAACTCCTTTCTCGTGTTTCAGAATCCATTATAGTCAGTCAACTTAATCGAAACCATTTAACCAACGAACAGCAATCTAACAAAAATGTTAGTTGACAGAAAAAGAATGCGCAGCGCAACATGGCGATTCTGATGTTGGCCGCAGCTTGCGCTGCGCGTGGCGTTGGTGGATTGCAGATGTGGTAGGGCTCCAGGTCGGGCTGGGGGTGGTGGAACGCTGCGGGCACGACTTGAAGCTTTTCGGAAACCCACCGAAAATCTTCAAGCTCGGCCTTATTGTAGGCGATAAATCGCCAACAATAATATCGCGGCTGACTCACCCCCAGCCCGACCTTCCGCCAACTGATAACCAGCCCACCAACGCCACGCTCCGCTCCAGCTACTCAACATTATCATAGTCACTTGAGCACTCACGCCGACTGGTAAGCTATGGTCAATTGATGGGGAACCACGCAATTGACGACCGTGGTTAGTGGTTATACGCTTTAAATTGGTGACACCAGTACAGTTTGCTTGATGAACTAGGATAAGATTTTGCTGAATCAACTGAATCGGTCGGTTCCCACTCAAGATTTGTTAAGGAAATAGATTAAACTATTAGGCCTGCGCAAAATGTACCGACCTACTAATCCAAATCCGTTGGCATTGCCGTACCATCCCAAAAGAGAGCAATTGTTTGACCTCTTACTTGCAAAACCACTTCGTCAAATCCTTCGCTTCGATTGCAGATAAACTCAATTCTGCCTAGCAACCGCCTCAGGACGTGTGGCTCAGCGGTGAGATTATTCTTAGCGATTTATCGCTTAGAATAAGGCTCGATTTGAAGACAAGCCGCGCACTTTGCGGATTGGCTTCAAACGATGCCCACCGCGTTCCAGCCACGACAAACGTCCTGAGGCGGTTGCGTCCCCAACCAAACCCACCACACCTGCAACTAGGCGAAAAATCATGAATAGGACCCGGTTGCGCTCACGCGCAAACACCCTACACACCTGCAAATCAAGCGCAGGCATAAAAATAGCCCTCAGCAGCGAGGACGCCGCCAAGGACTATTGCGAGAAATTTTATTGATCTGTTGACCCGGAATTTCTACCAGATATTGACCCGATCTTCTGGTGCTAACCACATGCCATCTTTTTCAGTAACATTGAAGGCCGTGTAGAAATCATCCATGTTTTGCGCTTGGACATTGGCCCGTAATGGACCTGGCGCGTGCACATCAATGGCCAAGAGCAGTTGATTGAAGGCCGCGGTTGCTTTGAGCCGCCAAACCCGCGCCCAGTTGGTGAAGAACGCTGGCAAATCAACATCCGCTTCACTTTTAGCCGCTTGCAAGGCACAGCTTAGGCCGCCACCATCCGCGACATTTTCACTGATGACCAACTTGCCGTTGACCTGCGCGCCTGAATAAGGGATGCCGTCAAACTCGTTGATCATCGCTTGGGTCCGCTTTTCAAAAGCGGCGTAGTCGGCGTCTGTCCACCAGTTCGTCATATTTCCCTTTTCGTCAAATTTCGCGCCATTATTATCAAAGGCGTGGGAAATTTCATGGGCGATGACGGCGCCGATCCCACCATAATTCTCAGAACTGGATTGTTTCAGACTGTAAAATGGGGCCTGCAAAATTGCGGCTGGGAAGGTGATATCGTTGAAACTTGGATCGTAGCAGGCATTAACTAAATTTCCTGGCATCGCCCAGCGACTGCGATCGACTGGTTGATCCAATTTAGCGAAACTGTAAGCCCGCACGACTTGGTTCAACGACAAAATATTACCTAATAAGGTGCCGCCGTCAGCCGCTGTTTTGACTTTTAATTGAGCATAGATCGGTTGGAGTTTGTCTGGGTAGCCGACCTTGATCTTGATCGTATTCAGCTTCACGATGGCCTTCTCTTTGGTGGCCTGGGACAACCAAGTATTGTCAGCCAAGCGGGCCTTATAAACATCGATCATCTTGTGGATCATTTGCGCCACGTCTTGACGAGCGGCATCGCCGAAATATTTCTCCCCATAATACTTGCCCACGGCGTCATCGAAATAACCATTGGCCGTCCGATAAGCAAATTTTTCGTGGGAAGAGGCTTCCTTTTGGCCGCCGATCGCACGGCCGTAAGTTCCGCCTAAGATCCGCAATTCGTCGGTCAAGGCGCTGGTCGTGGAGAGAATCATATTGACCAACAACCAACTATGATACAGTGGGAAGTTTGCTTCGCTAACCAATTGTGATAGATTTTCAAAATAATGCGGTTGCGTCAAAACAACCTTTTCTGGTGCTTTACCGAAGACACTGGTAATTGCCCCAGCAAAATCAACGTCCGGCACCAATTTGACGACGTCTGCGAAGGCATAAGGGTTGTACTGCTTGGTGTAATCTGCCAATTCTTCTGAATTCTTGACCAAAGGCACGATCAAGGCGTCAAACTGCTTCGCCTGCGCGACTTCTTTGGCCGCAGCTTCAGCGTTGTAGCCGAATTTAGCCAAAACGTCTTCCGCCATCTTCGTCCAAACAGCCAGTAATTGGGCGCCATTTTCATTATCTTCAGCGTAATAAGTCTTGTCCGGCAAGATCAAACCAGGCACATCAAGATAAATCAAATTAACGTCGGTGTTTTTCATATCGGGTTCAACGCTCAAGCTAAACGGTTTAGCGACGCCATCTTTGATCAAGGTCGCTAATTGGTGGTTGAAATCAGCCCAGCTGGTCACGCCAGCGACTTCATCTAAAACAGGCTGCGCCGCGGCAACGCCGGCTTGATCACGGTCTTCAAAAGCCAAGGCTAATTCATTGAGTTTGACCGCTTCAGCCAAAATCGGGTCAGTTACTTGGCTAGGATCTTCACGGAAGCCCGCGAAATCGGCCAGCATTTGTTTCTCCAATTCGTCTGCCAGATCAGAGAAGCCGCCAGTCCGGGGTTGGTCGCCGGGAATGACCGCTGTTTTGGCCCATTCGCCGTTGATCGCGAGGTATAAGTTATCTTGGATCCGGGCTGATTCAGCAGCGGTCGTATCGCCAGCGCCGCCACGAACAGTTGCCTGATTTAATTTTTTCATTAAACGTTAACTTCCTTTCATTGGTGCAGAAAAATGATTTGTCTTAATTCTATCACTAAGAGTTTAATTAGACAAATATGAGAATAAAGTTTTTTTGCGGCAACTCAGCGCTAGACGGACAGATAAAAGTAGCTAGTCCGCAGCTTGCGCTGCGAAATTCGGGGTGAGCTCGCTGTGGGCGTCATTTTGAGCTTTTCGGAAAACCACCGAAAATCTCAAAGCTGAGCCTTGGTCTAAGTGGCATAGCCACTAAGACCAATTTCACGGCGATCTCACCCCGAATTTCTCCGCTCCAGCCGCTCAACGTTATAGCAGTCGTTTGAGCACTCACGCCATCCAGCAAGCTATTGCCAATGGATTGAGAGCCACGCAATTGACGACCGTGGTTAGTGGTCACCAGCTTTAAATTGGTGACACCAGGGCAGTCTGTTTGATGAACTCGGACAAGATTTTGATGAATCAAATGAATCAGTCGGTTTCTAACCAGAATCCGTTTAAGTAAGTGAGATATAGTTGGCGGCACTATCCGAAATGTACCTACCTATGTCCCTGAATCTGTTGGTGTTGCTGTACCACCCCATAAGAGGCAGTTGGTTTGACCTCTACCTTGCAAAACCACTTCGTCAAATCCTTCGCCCATATTGCAGATAAGCTCAATTCTGTTCAGCAACCGGCTGGGACTACGCGGCTCAGTGGTGAAATTGTCCGGTTCTTTCTAAACTTTGACGAAGACGCGATCAACGCTGATATAGCAGCTTTCATGACGACGAATAAATACTCCAACTAAATTAATTGGAGCGATAGGAAATAAATGGCCACATCAAGCCAACCTATTATCTAATGTTGCGTGTTGCAATTTCTCAAATTCCGGAAGCAAGCCTCTCGATTATCGAGAAATTTTCAGGCCATTCGCCAAACGTTAGAAAGAACCTAACTTCTTCACTTTAGGCGTCAAAAAGGAAATCTTGATGAATCAAATCGGCCAAAATGGTGAGTAAAAAATGAATTTTTATAACAAAATAAGATATTTTCATGAAGAATAAGGGCTGAAATCGGTCTTATAAGTCCGAGAAACACTGTGTCCAGACTCAACAAAACGTTGATGATTCAGTGTTTTGTTATTCACTACCCTCCTGGATAGCGGGCGTTTTAGACAGATTTCTTATCGTTGCTATATGCTTGACAAATTGTCCATGTGGCTTTAGTATGACCATGAATTAATTATTGGGGAATAATAATTCATTTGTATCGGCAACGATGGACTACACAAAGATTTACTTGAATTGGGTCAGCGGCTTTTTCAAAGGATGACTTCTTCTGATTCTCAACTGGGCGTGATCACTTTCTGAAAGGGCGGTGGTCGCGCCCGTTTGCCTATTTGCTCGACATTCGGAACTTGGGACAAGTGGTAGCGGTGACAAGTTCGCGTCCGCAAGAGCATTCGGTAATCATGAGTGTAATCGAAGCGGTCGCTTGATCAACGTCATAACACCTTCATAGCAACGCCCTGACAATCAAACAATCAGCGCAGCCGGTCTTCAGTCGCTCAGTCGCTCTGCTAAAGCGGCGCGGTTTGGTTAACGGAGCAAATCTATCTTTTCATTGGGGGAAAGATCATGAATAATCATCAAACACATTTCAGTCATTTGATCAAAGGTGCCTCGCTACTTAGTGTGGCTGTTTTAGGCATCGGGACCGTAGCGCCTAGCGTGCCGGTCTTAACAGTCGCCGCAGCAACCGCCAATAGCGCGGAAACAACGGCTAGCACGGACACGACCGCTAACACCAGCACAACGGAAACCACCAGCGCAACAGCAACTACGAGCACAACAGCTAGCGGCACGACAGACAACACCGCGGCGGCGATCACGGCGGATCCTTATTTGAGTGCCAGCACGCCCACTGACGCTAGTGGTTTGGCAGCTTATTCGCAGTTTCAGGTCACGACTACGGCCGGCGCCACTGAAACCGGGCCCATGGAACAAGTCGGGACGGCCATGCAAGCAATCATTGATCAGACCCAGTTCGCTAGTCTGGGACTTTTGAGCACCTTGCATAACACAACTGCAGGCGACATAACGATCAATGCGGTTTTTAATTTACCCACAGCGACCAGCACCGCGGTCACAGCAACGGCCACGGCGGCGCCAACGATCAGTCAGGACGCCGGATTAACCGTCCTCTATCAGGCGGCAGATACTAAATACAGAACCTTGCAAGCCTACGAAGATGCCGGCAAAACTTGGTCGGAGTTGAAAGCGATTCAAATCAAAGGCACCTTGGCGGCAAATCAAACCGTCCAAGTTACCACACCTTTAGCGGTCACCGGCCTGGCCGCAGCCGACTTGACCAAAGAAGCGAGTACTGAGTTAACGACCACATCGTTCACTTATAATGCCGCGGGCCGCTCGCTAGCAACCAAGGGTATCATTTACTTTGCCAATGCGGTTCCCGCCAATTACACCGGCTACAACGCCATTGATCCTACCGGTGCCAATTGGGACAGCGCCACTCAAAGTTTGCTCAAGGGTTTGGTGCCGCGTGACGATATCACGGCGCTGAATTTTGGTGGCAGTACTCCTAGTGGGACGACGCTATTCACTACCGGACGCTACGCCTTGGATCTTAGTCGGATCAAGGCAGCGGTCAATCCGGCCGGCTATAGTGTGGGCCTGAGTAGTAACGGCACCCAACTGAGTCAGTACACTTACGCCACCCCCGATAAGATGAGCACCACGCTTAATGTCACGCTGATCAAGGTGTTGACCACGAAAGACAGTAACTTGACTGTCGGTGACACTTGGTCTGCCGCGGATAATCTCGTGGCGGCAACTTCACCAGTTGATGGCACCGATATCACGAGCAAAGTCACGACATCCGGCACCGTCAACACCACGAAAGCCGGGACCTATCCGGTGACCTATGCCTACCAACTGGGGTCAGAGACCATCAGTCAAACCGCGACGGTCACCGTCACCGGCGCGACTGATTTAGGCAACCTGATCGACACCAGCAAAATCAACAGTTCGGCGGTCGACAGTGAAACCAATACCTCCGCGACGCCTGACGAACAAGGCGGTTACCAACATTACAGCCAGTTTGCGGTGACTGGCACGGACGGGACGATGGCTTATTCACCGATCGCTAAATTCCTCACGACGGACGATCTGAAGACGACCGCCACCACTACGCCCAACGCCATCGTCAACGCGCTGAATTTCAAGAGTTTGGCTCTGATTGGTACGATCAAAAACACCACCAACGGCTCATTGCGGATCCGAACAGCTTTTTCCCTGCCTAGTTCGGTGCCGGTTACCGCTGCCACACGGCTGTATGCCCGCGCGACTGCAGCGGCGACTGCGGTGGCTGGTTCCACCGATGGGTTGACCCTCTATTACAGCAATGGTGACGGTAATTATTTCCCGCTTGACGAATTCCTCAGCAAAAACGACAATGATTACCAGAAAATCGCCGTTGTGATGGTCGATGGCACTTTGCGTAAAGGTCAAAACCTCCAGCTGTCGATTCCGCTAGCAGTAAGTTCTAGCGATAGCGCGGCGAGTCTGGCCACAATGATTAACACGATCAACAATAACAATGACCACGCTACCTCTGGGGTTGTCCAATCCGCGCTCAGATTTACCAGTCGTACTTTTACCTTTAGCCAGCCGACTGCCACAATCAGTTCCACGGGGCGGTTGGGTAGCTACGCAACGTTCGCCAACTCCGCGATTTACAATAACGTGCTGTTCGCCTTACCTGTCAAGCTGTTCACCAACGGCTTCCTCGCGACTTACTTAACCGGCGACGATAGTTATGTCACCTTCCCTGAAGATGTCCAAGCCCTGCTCGATCTTCCCGAACCGGTCGCGCACTACCTTCAGTTCAAGAATTACATCGCCAACGCCGAATTCAGCGCCTATGACGCCAAGAATACGGGCACTTATACAACTGGTTCTTATCGAATCGTGCTTGACGACATCAAAGACAAGGTCAATCCCGCCGGACTTTCGGTGGTCGTTGACAGTAGCGGGAAACAAGTTGACTACTATACCTATCGCACAGGCACAAGCAACAGCTTCAGTTTGACTAATTCGGACGGTTCAGATTCAGGTTCGACTGCAAGGCAACAAGAATATATTGAGCTGATCCAGGTGCTTGAGACGACCTCTTCTAAATTCAAAGTTGGTAGTTCCGAAGCCCATAATTGGACGACCACCACGAATCTAGTTCCCGGCAAGAATCCCGCGACCAAGGCTGCGTTGACCTCAGCCGACTTCAACGTGGCCGTTACCGATGCCCAAGGGCAAACAATCACCGATCCAGAAACCTACTTGGCCAAAACGCCCGGCATTTACACCGTGACTTACAGCTATCAACTGGTCGATTCGGTCATTTCTAAACAAGCGACGGTCACCGTCTTGGCCGATCAATCACTACCATCCGGCGGTAATGGCGGCGATGACAACAACTCTGGCAACAATGGCAGTGGTGACACTAACAACAACTCTGGCGACAACGGCAGTGATGGCAATACCAACAATCCTGGCGACAACGGCAGCGATGGCAATCCCGGTAGTGATGACTCCGGCAACCAGGACGACGCTAGTAACGGCGCCGGCAATGACACCAACGGCACTAACAATAGTACCGGCAGTGACAGTAGTGATGATTCCGCCACGAATGGCACTGATCAGAACACAACGGGCACCAGCACGGCGCCAACCTTACCGATGACTGGCGCCACCACCACGGAAGCAACGAAGCCGACGCTACCGCAAACCAACGAACAATCGACTAAGGTCGCTGTAGCGATCGGTCTAGCCTTATTAGGCGCTACTAGTGTACTTTTAGGCCATTTAGCCTTACGGAAACGGCAGCGCTGATCCCAGCGATGAGCCTGCAGACACGCAATTGAGCCGTGGCACAAAAAGAAGCAAAACGGAATTCCCGCTTTGCTTCTTTTTTGTTTTTCATCATGTTGATTGGGTTCATTTTGTCATGGTTTTGCTTAATTCGTAAACCGTCTAAAGAAGCGGACCAACCATTGCGAGAAGGCATCGGAGTTGTTGAGGCCGTAAACCAGCCCCGAGGTCAGTAACAACAACCCGACAAAGGTGACCAGGATCCAGAAGTGGCGCCGCTTATTCATGATCAGCACCGCGACGAACTCACGGATCAACGCGTTCGGCAGGAAGTAAAGCCGTGTAGGCGCGCCAACACCATTAGCAGGTAGGCCAGCTTGGCGCGCATACAAGCCCGCCCGGAAAGTGTGATAGTTATTGGTGAAGAACTTGACCCGTGGTTGTGCCCGGGTCCCTTGATAATCAGACGTGATCAGTTGCTTCGAAAAGGTCATATTCTCTAAGGTAGTCGTAGACCGATCTTCCAACAACACCAAGCGCGGATCCAAGCCGTGGCCCACCGCGTAATCGGCCATCGCCTTGGCTTCAGACAACTTCTCGTCTGGACCCTGCCCGCCAGAGAAAATGATTTTCGGAGCAGGACGACCTTTGGCTTGTTGCTTCTGGGCAAACTTCAGCGCCCGCTCGATCCGATTACCGAGCAGGCGTGAGACCCGATCACCATCGATCAACCCGGCGCCGAGCACAATCAAATAATCGGCCCGGTAGCCCCGCGGCACGAACTGATACAAGGCGGCGTTGACCAAGAAATTATAACTACAAACAACCAAGTAGAAGCCAATAAAGGGCAACACCGTTAAAATCACATTTAACCAGTTAGGCAGAAAACGGTTCACCGCCAGCAGGTTGATCACCCACAGTAAGATCAGGCCCACACCTAAGAACAGCGTCAACATATTCGACAAGGTATGACTTTCCCGTTTCCACACCAAAATCGCATTCCACAGCAGGAGCGCCCACAGGAAGAAAAGCACCAAGGCAATCAACATGAGGAGCATAATGAAGGTGATCCCCATGATCGTGATAAATACCACGTTGCGCGTCCAGAAAATCAAAAAGGCCAATTCTAATAAGAAAACAACAAAAAATAACGTAAATAAAACACCATTCACTAACCGTCGCGGTTCCGCTAACCACGACCACAGAAATATTCCCAAAAGGACGATCGTCGCCAGTCCCGTATATAAGGGAGCCTGATTCAACCAACCTGCTGTCGCCATTATTCCCTTCACTCCCCCGAAGCCATTATTTTGATTGCGCTAGGATCAGCCCACCTCAATTCAGGAAAGTAGTGTGCCGTGTCTTCCAATCGATCAATTTGATATTGACCCAGAACCCATAGATCCCCAAAGTAATGATCGTCAAAACCAGCCACTTCAGCCATTGTCCAAACAATTCAACGGCAGTCCCGTCGAAATGCATCCGATGACCATCAACAACCGTATGATTGATCCGCCACCCATAAATCATCGTCAATGCCCAAGGATAACAGATTCCCAACGTTACCGCTGTCACGATTGTTCCCATTAACGTCCACCCGATAAACTGCAACAACCCACCATCAAAAAATGATGTTTCACCATTCCGTGTTTCCATTTTTCCACCCCATCGCACGCCGTCCGTGCCCTTCAAATTGTCTATATTTTACCATAATTATTCTGTCGATTCGGCGCTTTTCAACAAAATAGGACGAAAGGCTGAACGCCTTTCGCCCCGTGGACTTGCCCTGACAACGTCACTGTCTTTAATTGATGCGACGTAACCGCACTCACCGCTGATCTAGCGCGCGTAGTGGTCAATGATCGCCACCAATAACGCGGTCGCGCCAGGACCAGCCGCGTCATCATAATACTTGATAAACCGCGGATCTGCTGCGTACATGGCCGCCAACCCACGATGGGCTTCCGCCGAATAAGGTTTCGCCTGGCCCCAAGCCAGCCGCACCCAAGCACGGTGCGCCGCAAAAACTTGTTGGCTCCCGCTTGAATCCAGATCCGGTGTGGTTGGCCCCAGCAACTGGCGCAACCCGGCAAAAACCTGCTGCTCTAATTGCTGCATTTGTTGGACCGCCGCCGCCGAACGCGCCAACCACTGCTGATTGGCCCGCTCAACTTGCGCGTCGCCATATTTTTGCCGAATTTCTGGGCCATATGCTTGTTCGTTGTTCGTCACTTGCGCCGCTTTAAAGGCGGCAAATTTCTCTTGATCACTCATGATGAGCGCCCCTTTCTGATAGTCAAGCGTCCGCTGCACCAAGGCCAAGAGCCCCGCGATCCGCGTTTGCTGAGCCAGTAATGCCTGTTCTTGTTCTTGCAACGCTTGAAGAATGTTGAAATCAGGAGCCAGTAAAATTTGCTTGATCTGCGCCAAAGGCAAGCCAAGTTCGCGATAAAACAAAATTTGTTGCAAGCGATCGACCTGATCACTGGCGAACGACCGATAATTATTTTCCGGATCACGTTGAGCCACTAGCAGCCCCTCGTTTTCATAAAACCGGATCGTCCGCTGGCTGACTCCGGCTAATTTAGCCAGTTCATTGGTTTGATAGCGCATCTGACCACCTCCTGATAACCACAGCATAAGGGCTGACGTAACGTCAAGGTCAAGCGAAATTTCTCAGAATGCAAAAAAGGTAGCAGGACAGACCTGGCTACCATTGCTCGTGATTCCAAATGCGACCGTCCAGCTCCCCTTGCCCATTGACCAATCGTTGCGCCAAGTCCGCCACATAGGTTTGGGTCACCGCTAGCAAGGCGCGATCCTGATACTGCGGCAGTTGCTGGCTCAAGTCTGCTAAGGTTTGTTGTAGCCATTGTTCATCCATCATGCTTGCTCCCCACTACGAATCTCTCGCAATTGTTCTTGCAACGTTTGGTATTCAGCCACGCCAGCCTCCAACTGTTCACGGATCAGCGTCAATTGTTGCCGCTGCGCTGTTGTGGCCGGCTGTAACTGCGCCAATTGCGCCAACAACCACTGCCCGCGCTGCGCGAAACTTGCCGGCTGGGCCAAAGTCAGCCGCTGTTGATAAGTCACCAAAAGTTGTTGCCGCTCCGCCGGCGTTTGATAGGCAAATTGCGTGATGACTAACGGTGGCAAATAGCGCCAATTCAATTTCTCCGCAAAGGCCTGGTACGGGCGCAAAAGCTCACTGATAGCGAAATGTTCCTGCGCGCCCGCCTGGTAAGTCGCCAGTGATTGGCCCAAGGACACCACCACGGACAGCTCTTTGCCAGCCAAGTTCCCGTATTGCGCCACCTCGCCAGTGAAAACCTCATCTTGCCACTGCTTCAAAATAAACGGCGCGCTATACCAGTAAAAGGGAAACTGGAACACAATCCGCTGGGCCTGTTTGACCAAGTCCAACTCGGCGCTGGCCTGAAAATGACCATTCACGCCTGCGACGGCCGTTATATCATGCCATTGAATCGCCCCGGTCGGTGGTAAACTAGCCTTGAGAAACTGCTGTGTCGGCGAATTGGCCACTTCAGGATGGGCCACTAAAATCAAAGTTTTCATCATCAATACCTCAAACGTTTTTTGATAGGTTGCCATGCACTGGCGCAATACTGACAAGTTGCGGTGGGAAACGAGCTGCCTTTGAACAGGTTGGTTGCGGCGCGTCCCGCGATTTTATTTGCGGCAATTTCGGTTACGACAGGTTACAAGGGGCCCCCACTGATCACAGGGTGTATTACCGCGCGCTGATCAAGCCTGCTCACGTTGCTGGATCACCCCGGCTGCCAACAAAAATAATTGCACGGTGGTGGGGCCAACAAACTTAAAGCCCCGGCGCTTCATATCACGAGCTACCTGTGTTCCCAGGCTTGACTGTTGATTTAACGGCGTTCCCGGCGCGATTACCATGACCCACTGCTGGTGGTCGGTGAAATGCCAAAGATAGGCACCAAAGTCCGCGAACTCTGGCCGTAACAGCATAATCGCCCGCGCGTTCGCGATCACCGCGCGTAACTTGCGCGGATTGCGAATCAATTCCGGATCACGCAAGAAGCGTTCCAGCTCCGGTTCATCAAACCCAGCAACGATCTGCGGATCGAAATCGGCGAAAGCTCGCCGAAACGCCGGCAACTTACTGGCCGCCGCCTGCCAACTCAAGCCCGCTTGAAAAACCGCGACGACCAACAGCTCAAACAGCGTCGCTTCATCGTGAGTTTCCTGGCCAAATAAACGTTGATACTCCTCAACACCCGCTGACATGGCGACCTCCTTAAACGTTGACCAGCAGCACTTGTTGCATATGATCAAAGGCGGATAAGTCATCAACCAACTGCACATAACTCATTTCATGCGGCAAATCGATGGCGTAAACATTGGTATAAACCACGCCACTGTCCAGCCGACTTACTTTGAAGCTGACCCGTTCGATCTTAATTTTTTTGTCCGCAAAGTAGGCCTGCAACTGCTCTCTGGTCGCGGTTTTTTCCGTGTACTGAATCTCGACCCGCTTGAAGGCTGGATGCACCACAATCACTTTTTTCAAAAGCGCCAGGACGGCCAAAACAACCAGCGCGCTGATCCCGGCGATGCGGTAATACCCCATCCCCACGGCCAAGCCCAAACCAGCCGTCGCCCACAATGAAGCCGCGGTGGTCAATCCAGTCACGGCGCGATGCGTGACCACGATTGTCCCTGCGCCCAGAAAGCCGATGCCACTGACAACCTGCGCAATCAGCCGCGCTTCATCGGCGCGAATCACGCCTGCGAATTGGGGTTGCGCCTTGGCGAACGCCAACGCCTCAAAGCCGATTTCTTGCTGGATCATCGCGATCACGCAGGCGCCGACGCAAACGAGGATGTGTGTGCGGATGCCGGCGGGATGGTTCTTTTGCTCCCGGTCGTAGCCGATCAAGCCCGAGATCACCACGGCTGCCAAAAGCCGAATGAGAATCTCTACCGTTGTCACTGATAATTTCAAAATCATGCCCCCAAAAATGCTTTCTTACACCTTATATCATACCATGTTCCGGGCAGCTGGGTGTTTTCGCGTCTGACCACTTTGGACGAAAATTGCTGACGCTGGGTGAGATGGCCTGGCTGTTTTGATAAAAGTAGGTTGGCCGCAGCTTGCGCTGCGAAATTCGGGGTGAGCTCGCTGTGGGCACTGTTTTGAGCCAATCCGCAAAGTACGCGGCTTGTCTCAAAATCAGGCCTTGTCCTAAGCGGCAAAGCCGCCAAGGACAATTTCACGGCGATCTCACCCCGAATTTCTCCGCTCCAGCCGCTAAACGTTTTAACAGCCGTTTGAGCACTCACACCGACTGGCAAGCTGTGGTCAATTGATGAGGATCCACGCAATTTACGGCCGTGGTTAGTGGTCACAAGCTTTAAATTGGTGACACCAGTACAATCTGTCTGATGAACTAAGGCAAGTTCTTGATCAGTCAGTTGAATCGGTCGGTTTCACCGAGGATTATCTAGGAGGCAAGTGTAGTGGGGCTCCAGAATAGTTGCGTAGCTAAGCGGAAGGGAAAATGCTAGGTCGGCGAACACGTTTCAACACCACGCTCCGCTCCAGCCGCTCAACGTTACCACAGTCTTTTGAGCACTCACGCCAACTGACAAGCTATGGTCAATTGGTAGGGAGCCACGTCATTGACAACCATGTCCAGTGATCATCAACTTTAAATTGGTGACACCAGTGCAGTCTGTCTGATGAACAAACCTAGTTCTCAGTGAATCAGCCGAATCAATCGGTTTCCACCTAAGGATTGTTTAGGGAACAAGTAAAGATGTTCAACCAATGCAAACTGTTCCAACCTACTAATCCCAATCCGTTGACATTGCCGTACCACCCCAAAAAGGGCAATTGTTTTGACCTCTAGCTCGCCAAACCACTTCGTCAAATCCTTCACTTCGATTGCAGATAAGCTCGATTCCGCCTAGCAACCGGGTCGGGCCATGCGGCTCAGCAGTGAAATTATTCTTTGCGGCTTTGCCGCTTAGAATAAGGCTCGATTTTGAGACAAGCCGCGCACTTTGCGGATTGGCTCAAAACGACGCCCACTGCGTTCCAGCCGCACAAATGGCCCGACCCGGTTGCGCTCACGCGCAACACCCACTCACCCCTGCAATCAAGCGCAGGTTCCAGAATAGCAACCAACCGCCTAAATCAATTTCAAAACAGTTGCCCACCCCACCCCAGTTCGACATTTATAGTAGAAGCCGATTTCATTCACAATCTTCACGAAACCACTTATCCCCATTCGCATCGCGTTTGTGCGCCACTAAAAACAAGTTGAAAGCGTTGACATTATTGGCGAATCCGCTACAATGAAAATGTAGTCTGTATCAAAATTATTGGAAAACCAAATAAACGGAGGAAGTCCTTATGAAAGTTATTGTTATTGGCTGCACACATGCCGGCACTTTTGCGACACAACAAATTTTGACTGAGCATCCTGATTGGCAAGTTACCGTTTACGAACGCAATGATAATCTCTCATTCTTATCATGTGGGATCGCGCTTTGGGTCGGCGGTCACGTTTCCGATCCGAAGAAGATGTTTTATTCAAGTCCTGAGGCATTAGCTGGCTTAGGCGCAACGATGAAGATGCAATATGATGTTCTCAACGTTGACACTGCTGCTAAAACCGTTCGCGTCAAAGATTTGAAAACTGGGGAAGAATCAACTGACACTTACGACAAATTAGTAGTTACAACTGGCTCAGCGCCAGTGATCCCACCAATTGAAGGCATCGACAACGCTAAAGTCCAACTTTGCAAGAACTGGACGCATGCGACCCAAATCAAAGCAGAGTCCGAGAAGATCGATTCAGCGATCGTGATCGGCGCTGGCTATATTGGCGCTGAACTGGCTGAACAACTTTCTCTGTTGGGCAAGAAAGTGACTTTGATCGACGCTTTACCGCGTGTGCTCGCTAAGAATTTCGACGCGGCGATCACCGAACGCGTTGAACAAGATTATCGCGACCATGGTGTTCATTTGGCGATGGGCGAGAAAGTTGTTAAATTCAGTGGCACCGATGAAATCACGGTCACGACTGATCACGGCAGCTATACCGCTGATATTGCGATCATGGCAGCTGGTTTCCGGCCTAACACCGAACTGATGAAAGGCAAAGTTGAGATGATCGGCAATGGCGCGATCGTTACCAACGAATATATGCAATCTAGCGATCCTGATATTTACGCGGCGGGTGACTCCTCCGTTGTTCACTACAACCCAACTGGCAAGGACGACTATATTCCATTGGCAACCAATGCGGTTCGTCAAGGGATCTTAGTTGGGAAGAACATTGCCGCGCCAACCGAGAAATATTTAGGCACACAAGCGTCATCCGCGGTTGAATTATACGGTAAGACGATTGCTTCTTCCGGCTTGACCGTCGATGGGGCTAAGGCTCGCGGCGTGGTTGTTGACCACGTTGTTTTGGAACAAAACTATCGGCCCGAATTCATGCTGACGACCACGCCAATTTTGATGGAACTGACTTGGGATCCTGAAACTCGTGTCGTTAAGGGTGGGGCTTTCTTCAGCTCTTATGACTGTGCGCAATCTGCCAACGTTCTCTCGCTGGCAATCCAAACCAAGATGACGATCGACACGCTCTCCATGGTCGATATGTTCTTCCAACCTAACTTCGACCAACCTGTCAACTACGTCAATGCCTTAGCTGGCGCCGCAGTTGCCAAGGCCGCCGAAGCGGTGGGCGCCAAATAGTCGCCAGTCACCCAACCTGTTAATTAGTTAATCCGCAACAACTACCTGAGTTAGTTGCAATTGAGACTGATCCAAGTAGACAAAACCCACAACGCAGATTTCCACGCGTTGTGGGTTTTTGTGTACACTTATTGAGTTCTTGCATTTTCTCTAATCTATTGACTGATCACGCTCTGGATAAACTGGTCGAAAGCGGCTTGGCCACTGGTGGTGCGCTTGAAGACCCCGGCATCGGCCAGCACGCGCGCGAACACGCGGCCAACTTCTGTGCGCACGATTTGTTCCACGTTGTCGGCAGTCAGATCATCACCATATTTGGCTTGGAGCTCATCCGCCCAAGCCTGGTGGTAAGCGGCGATTTCGTTGGTCTGTCCCAGCAGATAACGCTGCACTTCTTGCAATTCTGTTAATAAGCGCGCCGGCAGGATTGCCAGTCCCATCACTTCGATCAAGCCGATATTTTCCCGTTTGATGTGTTGCACATCTTGATGGGGATGGAAAATACCATCGGGATATTGCGCGGAAGTTTGATTGTCCCGCAACACCAGATCCAGTTGGTAAGCGCCATCCTTGGTTTGCCGGGCGATTGGGGTGATGGTGTGGTGCTGCGTGCCATCCGCGTCATGCGCCTTGATTTCCTGGCTCGGATCAGAATACTGCCGCCAAGCCGCCAAAATCGCGCTGGCAGCGTTGATCAGACTGGCCTGATTCTTTCCTGAAAGACGCAAGACCGACATCGGCCACTTGACCACACCGAAATCAACATCGGGAAACTCCGGCCAAATAAATGAGCGCTCCACCGGCGCCTGCGCCATGGCGAAACTGTGGCGCCCGCCTTGATAATGTTCGTGGCTCAACATCGACCCACCGACGATCGGTAGATCCGCATTACTCCCTGCGAAATAATGGGGGAATAACGAAATGATCGAGAACAAGTTAGCGAAGGTTTGCCGAGAAATATGCATCGGCTCGTGTTTCCCATCCAAGAAAATGCAATGTTCATTGAAATAGGCGTAAGGCGAATACTGGAAGCCCCAGGTTTTGCCCGCCATATCGAAGCGAATGACCCGATGATTGCTGCGCGCTGGGTAATCTAACCGCCCCAGATAACCCTCGTTTTCCAAACATAATTGACAGGCGGGATAGGTTGCCGGCGCCATTTTGGCAGCGGCGGCGATGGCCTTGGGATCTTTCTCCGGCTTCGACAAGTTGATCGTGATCTCCAGATCGCCATACTCGGTCGCGACGGTATACTTGATGTTCTTAGCGATCTGCGCGGTTTTGACATAGTCGTTGATGGTCGACAGTTGATAGAAATACTGCGTCGCCGCCGTCGCTGACTGTTGTTCGTGCAGCTGCCAGAAGCGCTGATTGACCGCGCTAGGCAGTGGCGTCAGGAAATCCATCAGTTGCGCGACCAGAATATCCCGTTCGGGCAAAGTCGTCCCGATCGCGCCGCGTTTGATCGCGAAATCAACCAAACCGTTGGCCAACGCAATCGGTTCATCGGCCGCGTCGCCCACGACCTGTTGCGGATCAGTGCCACCAACCAAGGTCAAAATATGGTTCTGCAAATAAACCCGATCTAGGTCTTGGTACTGTGAATTATATTTGAGGACCCAGTTTAGAAAAGCGGGGATCAAATTTGTTTCTGCCATAACTGTCAAAACTCCCATTCCATCAAAGTCATTCTCAACACTGATCGGGGTTCGCCCCCGACCCTGGGCCACTTTATTCGATCACTAATTCAGCCTGTGCGATTTTGTGCGGACCATCGGCGATCTGGGCAACGTAGAAACTAGCAGCATAACCGATCGTTTCGGCGTAAACGGCCCCGACCTTCTCAATGAACGCTGGGATTTGATCACGTTGAACCAACGCGATCGCGCAGCCGCCAAAGCCCGCGCCGGTCATCCGTGCGCCCAAAACACCTGGTTGTTGCCAAGCAGTGTGGACCAAAGTATCCAATTCAGTGCCCGTCACTTCATAATCATATTCCAGTGAAACGTGGGACGCGTTCAATAACCGACCAAATTCCGCTAAATCATGATGACTCAAGGCTTGCGCCGCGCGAACTGTCCGCTGGTTTTCCCAAACGGCGTGGCGCGCCCGCTTCAACAGCACTTCGTCGTCGATTGCGTAACAATATTCATCGAACTTGGCCGTATCCAAATCGCCTAACGAGTCGATCGCCACCACCTGTTGCAGTTGCGCCAAGGCCGCTTCACATTCTGCCCGCCGCTGGTTGTATTTACTATCGCTCAACGTCCGCGGCTTGTTGGTATTCATAATGACGATCCGCTGTTCTGGCAAGTCCAGGGGGTAATAGTCGTACGCCAAACTGTTGGTGTCCAGGAAAATCGCCTGATCTTTCCGGCCCATGCCAATGGCAAATTGATCCATAATGCCGGAATTGACCCCGATATATTGATTTTCAACTTGTTGACCTAACTTGATCAGATCCAGTTGGGAAATACCCAATTGATAAACATCATTAATGATCGCGCCGGTCAATAACTCGATCGAGCTGGAAGATGACAAACCAGAAGCCGCGGGCAAATTACCATAGAAGTAAATATCCAAGCCATGCGCAAACGTGTGTCCTGCCTGTGTTAACAGGGCAAATTCACCTTTAACAAAGTTGGTCCAACCATCAGCCTTCGCAAAAGCCAAGTTGCCCAAATCAATGACCCGAACGGCCTCTTGTTTGAAATTCGCGGAGTAAAGGTGCAAGGTCCGATCAGTCCGGGGTGCCACTGCCGCGTAGGTGCCTAAGCTGATCGCCGCCGGGAATACATGACCGCCATTATAGTCAGTATGCTCGCCGATCAAATTGATGCGGCCGGGCGCGAAGTAATTGGCCGCAGCCTCCGTGCTGAAAACACGGGTAAAATCTTGATTGATCTCTGATAATTTCATTCTTATTCTCCTCGAGTGGATAGAACCCCACTATTTATCGGCGTAGCCTTCTGGATGACTTTGCGTCCAAGTCCAGGCCGTCGCAATGATTTTCTCAATGTCATCGTATTTCGGCGCCCAGTGCAACACTTTCCGCGCTTTCTCTGATGATGCGATCAAGGTGCTTGGGTCCCCAGGACGACGCGCCGCGATTTCGTAAGGAATGGGTGCGCCGGTTACAGCCCGCGCCGCCTTCACGATCTCCAAGTTGGAGAACCCGGTCGCCGAGCCTAAGTTGAAGGCATTGGATTCATGCCCTGCCTGCAAATAATCCAGAGCCAAAATATGAGCGTCCGCCAAATCCATGACATGAACATAGTCACGAACGTTGGTGCCATCTGGTGTGGGATAGTCGCCGCCGAAGATTTGTAACTTAGCCCGTTTGCCACTGGCCACTTGCAACACAATGGGGATCAAGTGCGTTTCCGGATGGTGATCTTCACCGATCGAGCCATCTGCTTTGGCCCCAGCCACATTAAAGTAGCGCAAGGCCACCCAGCGCAACCCGTTGGCCACATCTGCCCAGTGGGCGAATTTCTCCATGACCAGCTTACTTTCACCGTATGGATTCGTGGGGATCTGAGGTGTTTCTTCGGTGATCGGCATTTCCTTCGCTTCACCGAACGTTGCAGCGGTCGACGAGAAGACCAGTTGTTTCACATCATGAGCGATCATCGTTTCCAATAAAACAATAAAGCCGTAATCATTGTTGTCGAAATATTTCAATGGTTGTGCCATTGATTCGGCGACTAATGAATTGGCGGCGAAATGGACCACGCCAGTGATTTCTTCTTGGTCAAAGACCCGGTTCAAGAAAGCCCGATCACGCAAATCACCTTCATAGAAGCGAGACTTCGCATTGACCGCGGCCCGATGTCCGGTCAATAGGTTGTCAACCACTACCACATCTTGTCCCTGTTCGATCAAGCGATCCGTTGTGTGTGAACCGATATAGCCAGCTCCACCAGTTACCATAATTGCCATTATCAATCACCTCATGTTTTTTAGTAAAACAAAATACTTTTAGTAAATATCCTTACTCTTGTTATACCATTCTCACCCTTCGCTGTCAATCAAAATCCCGCCTTTTCACCAGGTCCTTCGCCTGACAGCCAAGCAAGTCCCAACGCAACCACCCGTTGACTTCGCGCCAGTGATCGTCGTGCTGGTTCGCCACAATTCTGCGCAAGCTTTCTCAGTAAGCGATCCGGAATTTTTTTGCGGGAGACATGGCCAGTCATCGAGCCGCGCCAACGCAAGATTTAGTAAATAAAAGGCGGGTTGGCAACCGCCTGGTGTAAGTAGTATTTGAAAAATTTAGTAAATAATCATATAATTAAGTTGAATATTTAGTTTGAAGAGGTAACAATATGGCAACGATCAAAGATATTGCCGTTCGGGCACATGTTTCCCCAGCCACCGTTTCGCGGGTCTTGAATTATGACCAAGATCTGGCCGTTACTGACGAAACGAAGAAGCGGGTTTTCGCCGCGGCTGAGGCACTCAACTATGCCAAGAAGAAACGGCGCGTCGAGAAAGCACCACCTAAAATCGCTTTGTTGACCTGGTACAACGAGCAAGAGGAACTGAATGATATCTATTATTTGTCGATCCGCTTGGGCGCCGAGGAGAAGATCCAGGCGGCTGGCTATGCGGTGCAACAATTCACCCGGGAGCAGAGTTTGCCCAATGCCAAAGATTTCGCTGGCATGATCGCCATCGGGAAGTTCAGCCCCAAACAGATCACGGCGATTCAAGCGACTGGTCTCACCACGATCTTCGTGGACTTCAACACCTTGAATTTCGGTTTCGACAGCGTCACCCCCAACCTCCATTACCCCGTCAAGAAAATCATCGAACATTTTCTGGCGCTGGACATTAAGGATATTGGGATGATCGCCGGTGAAGAATTGACCAGTGATCATCAATTGAAGCTGACCGATCAACGCTTGAACACTTTCCGCAATATCATGCGCGACCACAAGCTACTGCGCCCCGATTTCGTGTTGACGGGGCCTTTTAGCGTTGAATCTGGACACAAGTTGATGCAAAAGGCGATCACCGAACTGGGGCCGCAACTCCCCCACGCCTTCTTCGCGGCCAATGACGCCCTGGCGATCGGCGCCCTTCATGCGCTCCAAGAAGCCCAGATCAGCGTGCCTGAACGCGTGAGCATCATCGGTTTCAACGACACCACCATCGCCCGCTATTTCAGTCCCCAAGTCAGTTCCGTCCAAGTTGACACGAAACTAATGGGCCAAAAAAGTGTCGAACTGTTACTGGACCGTCTGGAAACCGACCGCGAAACCCCGATCAATTTGAACGTGGGCACCAAACTGATCTTGCGCGCTAGTTCACGCTGAACAAACGATCACGAAAACTCACGCATAAAGTCCACTCAAGCAACCGGCCACTCCGAATCACGGAGTGGCCGGTTTTTTGTTTGGGCGATTACTATGATCCATTAGGTGTCACCGAGGTAACTGCATAAAATCGATTAAAGCAGACCAATATCTTTCAGCAAAACAATAAAGCGCTTTTTCATCACAAATAATTCACCACTGGACAAGGAATGACCGCATGAATTCGATTTTCGAAATCAATTTACGAATAGTCACTAAAAGTGAATTTTACGTGTATTTTTTGAGAATTTATGATATGGTAAATTTATAGAATAGGATTCAGCACATTGTAGGAGGGGGTCGTGTGCGAAAAAGAAATTTTGTGCTTTTATTTTTGTTTCTTTGTTGGGGGATTTTCACGAGCGCTGGACAGGTTAGCCAAGCTGACGTGACCAGCAGTCAATATGATATTTCAATCACGGCGAAGGATGATCTAGGTGGCGGGGGCCCGACTGATCCGACTGATCCAACAGATCCGTCCGATCCCGGTGATCCATCCGATCCATCTGACCCGTCTGATCCAGCCGACCCATCTGATCCGTCTGATCCCAGCGACCCAGCCGACCCTAGTCAGCCTGGCGCCAACGATCAGGACGATACCAGTGGTCAGAATGATTGGATCGACATTATTTTGCCGCAGACCAGTGAGCAACGCCAACGAGCAGTTTTGTTTTGGGGAATGATTTTGATTGTTTTGTTGCTGATTATCATTGGCCGCGAACTTCGTCAACGTCGCCACCCCGAACGATGAACAGGGGGGATCGACATGCATGCAAATAAACTAATTGTTTGGACTGGCGCGCTCTTGTTAGGGCTCGGTCTCCAAAGCAGCGCCAGTGTTCTAGCAGAAGTGGCTCCGGACGGCCAATCGGGTATCTCAACGGCGACGATCGGTCTCTACTTGGATCCCAATGCCACAATTATTTTGCGCCAAGTGCCCGATTATGATTTCGAAGCACAGAAACTCAGCTCCCTGGGCGCCACCTACCAAGCCCACGAGGTCAAGGGTGCCTTGATCGTGGAAAACCCAGGGGTTCCAGTGGGCTGGCAAGTAAAAGTCCGCGCCAGTGATTTCCAAACAGCGGCGCCAACGCCGCAAACTTTGAAAGGCGCGTCATTAGCTTTAGGCGCGGGTACGGTCACACCAAACAACGACATTACTCGCAATCCAACTAGTCAAGCGGTCACCGTTAACCAGGCGGATTCCGTGATTTTGAGCGCGGAGGTCAATTCTGGTATTGGCGTTTTCCAATTGGATCATCCACTGGAACAGGTGCAACTGACCATTCCACCAGGAAATCTAGCAGGTGATTATACCGCGGAACTCACGTGGACTTTAGAAAGTTCACCGAATTAAGGCAACATCAGACCATTTTTTTATGATTCAGCCGGTCACGACGCTTAGGGGAGTGTCGCGGCTGATGACGACTGGACGCACGAATTATGGAGGGAAGCATCATGAAATTTAATAAAACATTGACGACACTCAGCACGCTTATGCTTGCTTTGTCGTTTAGTGCCAGCACATTGGTAAGCGCTGAAGACACATCGCCAAAAACATCAACGGCGAATACTACATTGACGTTCGATGATACTGGAGGCGATAGCCAGATCACGCTGGACACGGTCCCATATTTCGATTTTGGGACACAAATGATCACCGGTAAACCAATCACTGTCGCTGATATTGTTGGCGACCCATTATTACAAGTCACCAACCGTGGCGGCGCCGCTGGTTGGGGGGTCACCGTCGCGATCAGCGAATTCGCTGACGTGACGACACCGACGACTAAATTAGTCGGTCCTGTGCTAACCTTTACCGCGGCTACACCAGCTGATAATAGTGGCGGCGGCGCGAATACTGCGGTAGCCGCAACTGGCGTGATCAACGATGCCGCAAAATCTGTTTTCTACGCGCCAGCTGGTGCCGGAATCGGGATCAATACGGATGAAATCACCGCTAAATTAGAGATTCCCGCGAACAACGTCGCAGGTGAGTATAAAGCAGAGCTAACTTGGACCTTGACCGATGTTCCAAATCCGCTACCACAACCATAATCAACCCATCGCTAGTGTTCCAAGCAAGCTTGAAAGGGGGCGTGGCCGATGCGCAAACGTTGGAGAAGCTTGATCTTACTGGGTTTGTTGGCAGCTCTCCTGATTAATGAGCGCCCGGTCCAAGGTGATACCTTGACCGGCGAGGCCAAGATTCCGTTGATCAGCGAGGCCACGACCGATCCGGTCGCGCCCCGCGATCCGCAAGATCCTGATCTGCCCTACCCTGGCGATGAGCTAGATCCCGCTAATCAGGGCACGGGTTCCACGGAAGTTTTGTCGCTGGATTATGCCAGTAATTTACATTTCGCCAAACAAACCGCCGCGAACAAGGTCAGCGCTCAGCTCTTGAATGCCAAGGCCATGGTGCAGGTCACCGATCAACGCGGCAGCGGAACTGGCTGGGTGCTGCAACTGAAGCCAGAATTTCTCGTCGGTCAACAAACCGGCGCAATCTTGCAAAGTGGATTATTGGACTTCAAAGGTCTAACGACGTTGAAAACCACCAGCGATAATGTTAGTCCGGCGCCTCAGTTAGTCACGGACCAGATCTATCTTGGTGACTATGTCAACTTAGTGCGAGCCAGCTCGCAACAGGGACGAGGTATTTGGGTTCTAGGCTTAGGGAATGACGCCACGACACCGGCGAAATTAACCTTGGCGCTACCAGCAAAAGTCGCCAGCGATCATTACGTGGGCACTTTGAACTGGTCGTTATTAGACGCGCCAAATTGATCTGCTAGCGCAAAGTGGCCGTCACTGGTACTTTGCGTTTTTTATGGTAAATTAAAGGTTGAACATCAATCACTCGGGGAATGTGAGGAATTGCAATGAAGAAGTTGAACAAATTTTGGCTCGGCCTAGGTCTGGCCTTGGCAGCAATGATGGGAATCGCGGGGCAGCACCCATCAACGGCGCGGGCGGAGAGCTTGAAGTACAACGTGGGCGCGATCTTGCCGAACAACCAAATGCCCAACAGCAAGGTCACTTATTTCGATTTGCTGGTCAAGCCAGACACGGAGCAAACGTTGCAAGTGCGGATCAACAATCAGGATAGCCAGGCCCACGACTACACCGTGGAAACCAACCGCGCCGGCACCAACCGCAATGGCGTGATCGACTATAGCAACCACGGCGCCAAGCCGGATAAATCCTTGAAACACAATATTGAGGATCTGGTCTCGGCGAAGCAAAATGTCACGGTCCCGGCCAAATCTTCGGCCACCGTTGCAATCAAGTTGAAAAGCCCGGCGGAAACTTTCTCCGGCGTGATCCTTGGTGGCATCCGCATCGCCCAGAAAACCGCTGAACAAAGCGAAAGCAAGAAAGGCGTGACCATTACCAACCAATTCGCTTACGTGATCGGTCTGCAATTGCATAGCGACCAAACGGCAGTCAAACCAGATCTACACCTATTGAAAGTCAGTCCGAAACAATTCAACTATCGCAATTACATCACCGCCACCTTGCAAAATAACCGCGCCACGATCATGAGGGATTTCGCGGTCGACACCTACATCACCAAGCGCGGTCAAAAGAAGAAATACGTCACCATGAAGAAAGACGGCATGGCGATGGCACCTAACAGTAACTTCACCTTACCGATCGGCAACGAAAGCTACCGCCTAGAACCTGGCAAATACACCTTATATTTGAAGGCAACCGCCGACAACAAGAAGTACAAATGGAACTTCAAGAAAGACTTCGTGGTCACTGATAGCGAAGCGAATAAACTCAACAAGGAATCCGTCGATGAACCAGCCAAGCCAAATTACACCATCTGGCTGATCCTGATCGGCGTGGTCATTATCCTACTGCTCGTCTTCTTGATCATCCTGCTGCTCCGGCGCAAGAAGAAAGACGACGAAGAACCAACAAACAAGACAGAGCCGAAATAGCCGATGAGGGGGGATCAGCTTGAAACGACTTCACAACAAACTAACCCACCGCCTACTCACACTGATCACCAGCGCCGCGCTCCTCGCTGGCGCCTTGCCATGGGGGGCAACCGGGCGGATCGTGCAGGCGGACGCATTTACTACGGCACCACAAGGCATCAAACTCGATAACTTATTTGTTCCCGGAACCTTCTCCGAAAACAGTGCCAAAATATTAAGTGGCAAAACCACCGTACCCAACACCGACGTGGTTCAAATCACAGATGCCAAAAAACAAAAAGGTGCGGTCTGGTCAACCGCAATAAATAAGTTTGACCTCACCAAAGATCAAACCGCCACCATGTGGTTAAACTTCGGCACGCAAGCAGCCCCGGCAGACGGAATGGCCTTGGTACTCCAAAACGATGCCAGGGGTACTGGCGCCATCAGCAGTAGTAATCAGGGACAATCGCTTGGTGTCTATGGTGAAGATAAGAATGATGGCAGTCAAAAAACTACGAAAGATTCCGCCATTCAGCATAGTTGGGCTTTGGAATTTGATAGTTATGTGAATAATGCGAATAATCCAGTTTACTCACTTGTTGGCCTCAAATTTGATAAAGGTTCATCCTTTGATTACTACAAGGACGGAATCAGTAAACCAAATATAAAGACTCCTCATATTGCCTATAACTGGCCAGCGCAAGGACCTTCGTCCCATACTCCTGAGACCCTCACTTACACGACGATCTGGCCAGGGTCGAGTTCCATTGACATCATGACCCAGACTCATTTTAGTGTTCTTAATAACATCACCTCTACTATGTTCTCATCCGGAAACTGGTATCATCTCACCTTGGATTGGAATGCCAGTACAAAGAAGATGACATATACTTTCAATGATAAAAACCCCACCGACGGAAGCCCTAGAACAGGTGAAAAGGCTACGACTACTGAATTTCCACTCGATGAAGTGTTCGGCAAGGACATTAGGGCAGTCACTTGGGGTTTCACCGGCTCCACGGGTCCCAATAACTTTCAAAACAGCATGGTGATCTTCGAATCAATTCCAAACTTGGTCGAAGGTAATGCTGCCGTGACCATCAGAAACCTAACGCAACAAAGCGCGGTAATTACTGGCTCCAGAGTCACGCCTGGCGACCGGTTGGAATATACGTTTACCCTAAATCGCACCGGCGGCAACCAGGATTGGGCAGATATTATTGGCTCGCTGAAATTACCTGATGACGAAATCGTTGATCTGATTGCTGACGCTGGTAAAATTGTTTACGCGGATCCCAATCTTCCCGATCAAGTGCTCAAGGAGGTTGAGACCGTCGATGATCTTTACAAAATTGAGCTGGATCACCCACTGACCGCTGACAATCCTTGGGCTAAGATCGTTTTGGCCGGTCCGGCGATCAACGCGACCACCAAAGCAATCACGGTCGCTAGCCAAACAAGCCAATTTGCCGGTTCCTACTTGGTGACCAATGCCACTTCGCCGCAATTCACGATTTTGGACAACAAGCCTTTGGTGGTCACTCGTCAAGAAGTCACAAATCAGAATGACCCGATTGCGATCAAGCAAGGCGCTGCAACCCCGGTCCCGAAGTTTGTGACCCACTACAATGACGCTGCCGGTAAACCGATGGTGGCTACCAATAGTAACTTCACCGTGACCGCAACCTTGACCAATAACAATAACGCCAGTGACACGCAGCAACTAACGTCGACTTGGACCAATGGAAGCGCCGCTCAGGATGGGCTATTCACCCTAGCCTTCCCAGACAAATTCTCTGATAATACGGGGAATTATACCCTGAAGGTCAAAGTCACCGATAAAACTGGTCATACCGCCATGTCCGAAGATATCCTGGTGCAAGTTACTGGCATCCTCGAGCTGCTCGTCGAGAAGAACAGTTCCTTTACCCAATCGCAGTTGACCGGAGCGACCATGCTGATCGGTCGGAATGACGATTGGGGCGTCACAGTTCACGACACCCGTGGCACAGGCTCCGGCTGGCAACTAAGCGCCGCCGCGTCACCGCTCACCCCAGTCAGTAAAACAGTGAATACGACTGCTGGCAGTTTGGTTTTCAGCCGTGATGGCACCTCCGAGGAACTATTACCAACTGATCCCAATCAGCCCATGCCGATCGCCGCGAAAAAAGCATCGACCAATTTGGTCAAAGAAGAAACGACCAACATTACCGATGCTTGGACTGAAGCCACTGGGATCAAAGCACGAATCAGCTCCAGCGCTGTCGGTGGCAGCTATCAGAGTGTGATCACTTGGACGCTTACAGATGGGCCGAGTTAATTGCTACCGAAGTTGAGGTTGCTAGCAGAACTTGTGCGCACGGACCTCAACCATGGCTTTCAAGTCCAACTTCGATGACAACTTGCAACCACAACGTACGATCTCGCAATGCAATCACAACCTATTGCCAGACCCATTCTGAGTCTGACTCACAGCACTTCGTACCAGCACAGAGAAGCCATCCTCTGTGCTGGTTTTTTAAATTTGAAAAAGTGAGTGGCTCCTACTCTGCGTCCAAATGGGTCGGCTTACCGTGAGCGCGCAACTGATCATCTGTGAAATTGGTTGGCAGTCTGAGTGTCCGTTCACGAAATAGCCCCTTGTCGAAGTCGAAATCGATCAATGAATACTGAGATAAAAAAATATACGTAAATGTCTTAATTTATGTATACGATTTTGTTACGAAGAAATCGATTCATTGACCATAGTATCAGCACTAATCATATATAGTTCACACTTAATTCGTATTTAGGACACAATTACCCGGGCATCAGTTTTGAATAAAAATTTTTTGCAAAAAGTGAACTAATTATGACTTTTTTACGTTCATTTTCTAAAGTTATATGATATGGTATAGATAGTTAAGAAACAGCAATCATCGTTTTTGGAAAGTTAGTTGGTTTCGATCATTTTCACACCATGAGATCATCGGGGAAATCAAATCGTGAGCGTTCGGACCGACAACTAAATTTTTTTATTCGTAAGGTATAGGACAAGAAAATAGGGGGATTCAAAAATGAAATTCAATAAAGCAATAGCTCTTTTAACCGTATTAGCATTAGGTACTGTTTCCGTTGGTGTCGTCAAAGCAGACGATCTTACTGATGAGAAAAACACGACTACAGCGGGAGTTGAACTCATAGTTGGTGGTGGCGTTCAGTTAACAACAGCGCCAAGTTTGGATTTCGGTACATGGCCTCTGACTGGTAAGGCGCTGGACCTTCCAGCAAACACAGCGGATCCAATCACTGTGGTAAACCCGGGTTTAGCTGATGGTTGGACGGTTTTCACTTCAATCACACCATTTACGACCACTCCAGCGGAGGGCGAAACAGCCAAGGAATTGAAGGGCGCGCTGCTTACATTTGGGAAGCCAGCCATCGCCAACGCTGAGGAATCGGCAGACGCCAACGCTGGCGTCACCGCACCAGATTCATTTACCTTCACCGGCGATCTGGCACCAATTTTCACAGCTATCGCTGGATCAGGTATCGGAACCTATACGGCGACCTACAACAACGAAAAAGTGATTACGCTGGCCATTCCTTCAACCGCAACACCTGGCAATTACAGTGCGACGATGAACTGGAGCTTGAGTAACGCTCCTGATGGATCAGAGCCAGAGACAGCACCTGCTGGCGATGAGAATGGCGTCGAAGAAGAGTCCAACCCGACTCAAACACTCGTTGAATAACCCGGCGCATAAGCAACCTAATTTGTTTTTAACTGGCGGTTCTCGGCTGCGTTTTGTTACTCCCATAACTTAGACAAGCACGAATCGTCATTAAAATAGCATAACCCATATTAAAGCAGCGTTCGGATGAGCGCTGCTTTTTTGGTGTCCGGTTTTCCAGCCTGCCGGTTTCTAAATTCGGCGCGCAATCGCCGCCTAACACAATCACACAAAGTCATCTTCCCTTTTGGCTGATCTGCGGGACAAACCAGTCTCAGTATTTGCATATTATTTGGATAATTATTAGCTTAATTTTTCATTAGCAAATTGCCGTTCTCTAAGCTGATTGCTAATGGTGTCCGCCCGAATAGCTTGATATAGACGCTTTTTAGATAACTATAACTCATCAAGCAGAAAAAATATTTCCTGCAAAATTATTTACAGGCCTAGTCCGATTATGTATAATTTCAATTGCTGCTGAAATAGTAGCCGCGCTGATGACGATGATAGATTGAAAGGAGATGTCGGTCATGTTCAAAAATAACCAACGCCGTTCTTGGCTGCTGGGCTTCATCTTGATCCTGGTACTTTGGGGACTCTTGCTCTTAAGGTCGCGACCTGAGCGGGTGGTTCTCGGCGCTGAAAAAGCGATTACGCCAACGATGCCAACCGGGACCGATCTCAGTCGGATCTTGATCAGTGATAGCGCGCGAACTTTCAGCAACAACAGCGCCCGGGTCACGGCCCGACCTGATAATACGAGTCTGATCACCCTGACCAGTGTCACGCAACAAACTGGGGCGGTGTGGGCCGCTGATGGCGCCTACTTCGATCTTAACCGGGAAACGCATTTAGGCTTTTGGATGCGGAACACGAATTACTCCAATTATCCCGGCGAGGGTTTCGCTTTTGTGCTTCAGAACGATACGCGCGGCAGTCAGGCCATCACCAGTTTCATGAACAAGCCGGTACTTGGCGGTGAGAGCCTGGGCGTGTGGGCCGCCGATCTAGCGAGTAACCAGACGGAGCCGCAATTGCTGGCCTTATCGGCGATCCAGCGGAGTTGGGCCTTAGAATTCGATAGTCATGGTAATCTGGCCAATGGGTCAGGCGCTCCCGGTAAAGGGAATTCGTTCGACTTAGGTACCGCGGGTAGTAGCCGGTCGCATCACATTGCCGCCAATTATCCCAGCCGTCAGGAGACTTATCTGCAGCGGATCCATCGCCCGTGGTTCTCGGCCAATCAGTATTATTACACGATGAACCATGGTGATCTCTTGGTGGAGAAGCCGAACTTGACCAGTCCCGATTGGCAACATGTGAGTCTGATCTGGGATCCGGAAACGCAGATGATGACCTTTTCTTGGGATGACCGCGATCCGCAAACCGGGGCGCTGAAGCCATCCTTCAAAAGCCAGGCCGTGCCCCTAGATCAGTCGGTGTTCGCCAGTGGCAATGGTCGGGTGCGTTGGGGCTTTACCGCGACCACCTCGTCCAGTAATTACGAACGAACCGAATTGATCCTCGATCGCGTCCCTGGTGGCGTGCGCGGGTTCGTCCGCAGCGAGTTGTTCAACGAGACACGCCAGGAACAAGTCCGCAACAACGCGTCCGTGCATACCGGCGATTTACTGACGGCAACCTATCGTTTGGATTACCTGCCGAGTTTGTTGCCCTGGGAACAAATCGACATCAACATCGATCTACCGAAGCAAACTCATTTCATGGCGGGGGGCGAGATCAAGCACGCCAATGGCAAGACCCGCCCGCTCAATGCACAATGGCTCCAAAAGGAACCTAAAACCGGCGAACAATGGTTGGCGTTCCACTTGATTGAACCTTTGACCCCCGATAATTATCAAGTGGAGATCAAGGTCAAACTGCAAGCCGACCAGTATCGCAGTGGTTTCTCGGTCGCGCCGGCGTTGGCGGCTTTCAACACCCCCCATTTACGGCTGAACACCGCTACCCCGCGTTATGAACTTGATCCCAAACGTTTGATCACGACGACCGATGATGCCGCGCTGGAGTACTACGTTTCCCAGAATGACCCCCTGCCAAAGATCCACGGCGAGTTCAGTTATACGACCGCGCTCACGCCCAAGGAACCGCTAGCCATCGAAAACAGCGATTTTGCGATCAAGCGAACCTTGAATGGCCAACTTCTTTCCTACGAGCCTGTCAGTACCCTGTCCCAACAAAACGGCCGGTTCCAATTGGCCAACGAAGCGCTGAACACCAGTCAGCTACACCCCGGGGTCAATGAGTTCACTTATTGTTTGGTGGATAAGTTCGCCAACCACAGCAATGTCAAAACAATCAAGATCATTCTGATGTCAGGGCAATTGCGGTTCGGCACGATCGCGGAAAATGTCGCCTTCGCAGACGCCCAAGTCACCGGGAGCAAGCAGTTGATTGCACGGCGACCAGATTGGGAAATCGAAGTTTTCGACGATCGGCAACAAGGCGACCGGGTGACTGCGTGGCAATTGCTGGCGCAAGCAACACCTTTGAAACAGGCGGATGGTCGGGTTTTGGCGGGGGAAATGGTTTACGTGGAGGGACTAGACCAACAAAGTCTGGACGCCCCCTTGATCGTTGCCCAGAAGAACATCACCGACCTCCGGGAAGCCACCAATGTGGTCACCGATCGTTGGCAAGACAACGAAGGCATTCTCTTGAAATTACGGGCCAACGCGATCGCTGGCAACTATTCCGGCAAGATTATCTGGACCTTACAAGATGACCCCAGCCAAGATTCTTAACGTCGACACCGGCAACGAAGATCCACCGAGCAACTTCTTATTATCGCCGGTCGGCACAGCCCAAGCCCCCGATGAACGACACTGGCTAGCGGCCAATGTCGGTTGACGAGGCGGCTGGACCGACCGCGACCAAACATCACTTTTTTTAAGATTCCTGAGGAGGAAAACATGAAAGCTACGAAAACAATCACATTATTAGCCGCTTTGACTTTAGGTATTTTCACAACGAGTGTGGCGACTGCCCACGCCGAAGTTGAGCCGCAAAAATCCGAAACCACTGCCAGCATCAACTTGAAGGAAAACGCCGCTGGGCTGCAATTGACCCAAGCGCCGGATATTTTCTTCGACGAGACCGAGATCACTGGCAAGAAACAAACCGTTAATTCAACCAAAGTTACGCCCACGCTTCAAGTTGTCAACGCTGGGGTCGTGCTACCAGAAGGTTGGTCTGTTTCCGCCGCGCGAAGTGAATTCAAGGACGGCGAGAAAGTCTTGGCCGGCGCGCAATTGGGCTTGGGCACACCGAAGCTTCATGGTGAAAGCAGCGAAGACGCCTTGGCTGCCAATAGCACGGTCAGCGCGCCTGCGAGCTTTGAATTGAATGATTCCGCGGCTAATATTTTCTACGCCACTGACGATAAGGCAATCGGAACCTTCAACGCCAACTATGCGGGCGACGGCGCCACATTAGAATTACCAGCCAACGCTACCGCCGGCGCATACAGCGCGGCCATCACTTGGACCTTGGCCGCTGCTCCCAACGGCAAGTAAGCCTTTGACGGCCAGTTCCTGATCAATCGTTTTACAGTTTTACCGCTTTACTGTTTCAATCATTTTACAGTTTTACCATTTCAATCATTTCAACCGCTTCAATTCCAAAATAAAAAATCTTCCCTCCGCTGACTCGGCCACCAATGGCATCGAGCTGAGCGGAACGGAAGATTTTTTTGCTTGGGGCGCTTGGATTCGGCTTAGGTCTCGTTAGGGCTTGGTTCGGAAGTAATCAGGCCGCAAAATCGGACCAGCTTGGAACGCCTAATAACGTTGCGCCTATTGACCAAACGCTTGGATCGCCGTCGCAGTAGGGATTGATGGGAATGCGCCCAGTGTCTGCACGGTCAACGCCGACGCTTTGCTGGCATAGGTCATCGCCGCCACCAAATTGCTTAGGTCTGGCCGCAATTGCGACACCATCGCGCCAATAAACGTATCCCCAGCCGCGGTGGTATCCACCGCTTTGACTCTAAACGCTGGCACCCGCTGCTCTTGACCGGCGTAAGACAGGAAGGAGCCTTGCTCGCCTAGCGTAATGATCACCGCTTTGACGCCGCGCTGATGGAAATAAGCCGCACTGGCCGTCAACGACGCGGCATCGGTGATTTTGATGCCCGTCAAGCGCGCACTTTCTGTTTCATTTGGCGCGATCACATCGGTCAAGCGCAACAAGTCGTCTTGCGGCTGGTCACTGGCCGGCGCCGGGTTCAAGATCGTGGTCACCCCATGTTCCCGCGCACTGGCGAACGCCGCCAGCGCCGCCGCGACTGGCGTTTCAAACTGCGTGATCACGAAATCCGCCTGTTCAAAAACCGCCTCACTCTGCGCCACCAACGCCGGTGAAACCAGCGCATTGGCCCCAGCGTTGATAATGATCGAGTTCTGACCACCGGCCTGCAACAGAATATAAGCCTGCCCAGTCACCACATCCGCCACTTGAGCCACGTGATCAACATTGATCCCATTGGCAACAAGCTGCTCATGCATCATCCGCCCCTCAGCGTCAGTCCCCACGGCACCAATAAAGGTCGTCGCCGCGCCCGACCGCGCCGCCGCCACCGCCTGATTGGCCCCTTTACCACCAGCGGCCAAATCCAACTGGGTCATCTTGATCGTTTCCCCTGGCTGCGGCAGCTGCGCGATATGCAAGATCCGATCAACGTTGATACTGCCGACTACTGTTACTCGATTCACGATTTTCCATCCTCACTTTAGCAGTGATTTTCTCATTCTGCTTGCTTAGCTATTTCGTAATGACGCGCAAAAACGCGGTCTCAATCGACCACGTTTCGCTGATATTTACTATCTGATTAACCGATCAATCATTTTACAAACTCGACAACGATTTGATCTGTGCGGCAATGTCACCCTTAAACACGTAGGAACCGGCCACTAATACGTTGGCGCCGGCCGTGACACATTGTTGACCGGTGCTGGCGTTGACGCCGCCGTCAACTTCGATGTCGTAATGGTAGTCGTTGTGCTCGCGGATCTGTTTCGCGACGGCGACCTTTTCCACCATCGCTGGCAGGAAGCTCTGGCCACCAAATCCTGGGCTGACGGTCATTACCAACACTTGATCCACCAATGGCAACAAATCGGCATAGGTGCTCAGGGCAATTCCCGGGTCAAAGGCGATCCCCGCTTTTTTGCCCAGGCGGTGGATTTCTTGGATCAGGCGGTAAGGATGGGCAGAGGTTTCCGGATGAAACGTGAGAATATCCGCGCCAGCAGCCGCCACGTCCATGATGACCTGTTCTGGCTGGTCAACCATGATATGACAATCTAAGGTCAGCGCGGTGTGTTGCTTCAATTCGCCGACGATTTTATCGCCGAAATTGATATTCGGAACGTAATGGCCATCCATAATGTCCACGTGTAAGTAACTGGCATCAGTTTGTTCGATGATCTTGATCTGGTCGCCAAGCTTGAATAGGTCGGCGGCAAGTAGTGAAGGTGAAACAATCGGCATAATGATTCCTCCCAAGTAAAGATAGTTGCGCACTATCACCAGCTTATGCCAAGGTACCGGCTAATTGCAAGCGCTTTTTGAAAAAAGAATGGGCGCTGACTTGGTTAGAAGAAGAGTTTACTAACGAGGATCGTGAAGGCGAGCAAGCAAACCGACCCGGTGAGGCAGGCCAGCACGGCTTTGCGCCCGCTGCGCCAGAAGACTTTGAAATTAACGCTGATGCCCAAGGCGGCCATGGCCATGCCGAGAACCAAGTAAGCCAACTTCACTAAACCGGCCAAAACCGCGCTGGATAGCGGCAAAAAAGTCCCGGCAACGGACGCGAGAATAAAGCCCAGCATGAACCAAGGAATCGGTAATTTCCGCGGTGTGGCCGTGGTCCCGCTAGTTTGGCGTTGATACCAGATGCCGATGATCAAGGCCGCTGGCGCCAGTAACAAGACCCGCGACAGTTTCATGATGATCGCGGTATTCAGCGAGACCGGGCCGTTCGCGCCTCCGGTGGCGACGGCGTGCGCGATTTCGTGGAGCGACCCGCCGGCCATGACGCCGAATTGGGTGGGCGTCATGTGCAACAGGGGGCGTAATCCCAGCTCGATCAAGGTGAAGACCGTGCCGAGAATCGCCACGATCGCCACTGCCAACACTTCATCATCATGCTTTTGCGCTTCATCGCCGTCAGCGGCGGGAATCTGCGGCGAGATTCCCATGACCGCCGCCGCGCCACAAATGCCCGTTCCCGAGGCCGCTAGGATCGCTAATTGACGCGAGACGCCAAATTTCCGGGCGAGCCAATAAGTTAGACTGATCGTCCCAGTCACGATCACCAGCGCCACGACAATTGTTTTGATCCCGGCGTGGGCCAGCTCGATCAGGTTCAATTTAAACCCTAACAAAATAATCCCCAAGCGGAGGAATTTATTGGAAATCACCCCGTTACCCGCACGGCTGGCCTGAACGGCGGCCGGCCACACTTGAAAGAGCATGCCGAGGATCAAGGCCAGCACCAAGGCGCCGATCACTGATAAATAAGGTAAACTGCCTAGAAAACTGCCTAATAACGAACAACTTAACGTAATCAGAAAAGCCCAGGCAAAACTTTTCGTTCGTATTGTTTTAAAACTCATCGAACTCCTCCTTTGGAAACGTGTTCGCCACCCCAGCGCTTTCCGCTTAGCTACGTCACTATTCCGGGAGCTAAGACCAGCTCCCAAAACAGTGGCTAGGCTAATGCTCAAGCGCTACCCGGGCTGGCTCTCACTCTGTTTTTTGGAAACGTGCTGCACGCAACTGACTTTTCCGCTTAACTACACCTGGCTTCTGGAAGCCAAACCTGCTTCCAAAAGCCTTGCTAGGCTAATGCTCGAAGTCAACCCGTTGCGCTCCGCACTCTCTTTTTTTGATCGCTTTTTCATGGTATCATAGGCACTAGATAAGTAAAAATTAGTATTTATTAGGTAGGTATAAGATTAACTAATCACGGAGGCCCTAATGCTGGATAAACGCTACCTGACCTTTTATCATTTGAGTCGAAATCTCTCCTTTACCGCAACGGCGGCGGAACTGTTCATCACTCAGCCCGCGGTGTCGCAACAAATCAAATCGCTTGAAGGCGAGTTGCGCTTGCAATTGGTGCAGCGCCAACATGGTCGAATCCAACTAACCGCTGAAGGTCAAGCCTTACAACGTTATGTCCAATTGATCATGACGGAGAATCAACATTTTCTCGCGGCCTTACAGAAATCTGGGCGGCCAACCGCGCTGACCTTAGGCTGCACGCGTTCCCTCAGTCACACACTCTTGCCACCACTGCTACAAGTCCTCAGCCAGAAATACGATCATCTCACGGTCAAACTGGCCAACACCGCGGAGAATTTAGCCGGGTTGCGCAGCGGCACGATTGACCTGAGTTTGATCGAAGGTAATTTCGACGCCACTGAATTTGATGCCTTCTTCCTGCGCAATAGTCCTTTCATCGCCGTGACCGGCGAACAGCGGCTTAGTTCGCCAGCGCAATTCAGTTGGTCGCGTTTGCATCAGGAAACATTATTGGTTCGCGAAGCTGGCTCTGGTAGCCGCGAAATTCTGACCAGCTTTCTGGCCACGCAGAATCAACATCTCAATCAGTTCACGAAGCAGATCGAACTGCCTGATCCGGAGACGATCATCCAAGTTTTGCGAACCGGTGTTGGTTTCAGTTTTCTCTACCGCGAGCTAGTCGCCGCTGATCTGGCGCGCCATACCTTGTGGCCATTGGCGCTCCCTGGCTTCCAGATCAGCCATCCACTTAACTTGGTGTTTCCGAAGAACAGTTTCTTTAAAGCAGAATATCAAGCTTACGCCGACTTGCTGAAGCGAACTTTACCCAACCAGGATTGAGCTTGCGCCCTCAAACAAGTCAATCAGGCAACAAAAAACGTCCAGCGCAATCGCATTTCGCAATTGCATGCTGGACGTTTTTTGGCGCCTTTAGTTTTGCAGGCGCCGATTAAGCGCGGTCAAAAACGGTTGAGCGTCGCCTACGTAGGCGAAATCCGCCGCTGAAAAAATCGCGGCGTGGGCATCCGAATTGACGGCTACCACGGTCTTAGCGTTGGTGATGCCACTAAGAAACTGAACCGCGCCAGAGATCCCGCAACAAAACAGTAATTCTGGCGCCACGGTGGCCCCACTTTGGCCAATTTGATCTGCCACCGTAAATTGGGCATCATCAGTCAACGGTCGGGTCACACCCAGTTGCCCGTTCAAATTATCAGCCAAGTCCCGCGCTGCCGCAATGCTGGCAGCGTCCGCCGCGCCACGACCAATGGCCACGATCCGCTTCGCCTTAGCCAAGCCCGCCTGATCTTGCGGCAGCAGTTGCTCCTTGAGAATTTCGAAATGCGGTACCACTGGCCACGAGAGCTCGGTGATTCGTTGGAAATCCTGACAGATCTGTTCCGGCGCAACTTTTGCCGCGGCAAACGTGTTGGGCCGCGCCGTCGCCATTTGCGGCCGGCGCTTGGGGCAAACGATCTCGCACATAATATTGTCGCCATATGACGGCTTGGTCTGAATCAACAACTCTCCTTCAAAACGGAAGTCCAAACAGTCCGCGGTCAAGCCGGTTTGCAACTTGGCCTGAACGCGAGGCGCCAAGGACCGACCCAACGCCGTCGCTCCGAACAAGAAACTATTCGGCTGATACCGTAGCGCCAAAGTGGCCAAAATACTGGCCAATTCCGCGTCGGCCGCTTGCTGGATCCGCGGATCCGCGACGATCACCACGCGGTCCGGCCCATAAGCAGCCAGTTCTGTCTCCAAATGTTGGTCGGGCGTTTCCAATAAGATCACAACGACCTGGAAATTCGGCGCGATCGACCGCGCTTTGGTGATCAGTTGGCAAACAGTCGGCGCCACCTTGTTGCCGTGCTGTTCCGCAAAAATCCAAACTTCCGGTGTTTTTGTCGTGTCTGTGGTCATCAGCGGGTCATCTCCTGAATTAAATTTTTAGCTTGCAGGGCGGTCAACAAGGTACTGACTGCCTGCTCTGGATCTGGCGGTAACATGGTTGTCTGCTTCGCCTCAACTTGCGGCGCCATGACTTGCCGCACCACAGTTGGCGATCCGGACACTCCGAGCCACGTCAGATCCGCGTCCAGATCCGTTTCTTGCCAAACCGTGATCTCTTGTTGAAAACTAGCCTTGATCTGCCGCGGTTGCAAATAACCCGGCGCGTTCAATTCTTGACTGGCCGTGATCACCGCCGGTAGCGTTAACGCCACGGTTTGAGCCAAGTCGCCGAGCCGCCGTGTGCCCACCAGTCTGTCGCCCGTTAAAGTCAGTTGGCTGGCCAACGTCAATTGGGGCCAGTTCAGGAATTCCGCCACGATCGGTCCGACTTGTCCCGTATCAGCGTCAACTGCTTGGCGTCCGAAGAAGGCCAGGTCCACTGCGCCGATTTGGCGGATCGCTTGGCTTAAGACATAGCCAGTGGCCAGTGTATCCGACCCAGCGAAGGCTCGGGAGCTCAGTAAGATTGCTCGATCCGCGCCCATTGCCAAACCTTCGCGCAAACAATATTCATTATCTTGAGGTCCCATTGATACTAAAATCACCTCGGCGCCAGTTTGGGCTTTCAGGTCCAGCGCCGCCTGCACCGCATTACGGTCAAAGGGGTTGATTTTCCCAGCGAGACCTTGCCGGATCAAATTGTGGGTGACCGGATCAAGTTTGACCCGATTGGTTTCAGGCACCTGTTTCAAACATACAACGATTTTCATACCAAAAGCTCCTTCTCAAGGCGTCCTAATCGGCGCCATTCCTGCTGGTCTTGCTGGTTCTGCTGGTCACGATTCGACATACTAGCTACCTTGGTCGCCCTTTAACTGGCCGACCAACGCTACTGCCCCACGATTGGTTCTAGAGGCGCTTGCGATTACCGGCGCTTAAAGACGCTGCGCCACTTCTAACTGAGTGATTTCGCCGCGCATCTTCTCCACGGTTCCTTCCGCTATTTCCAAGGCGCGGGCATCGCGAATCAAATGTTCCACCGGATAATCCAGGCTATAACCATAGCCCGCAAAGATTTGTAGCGTATCATCGCCGGCGCGGACCGCTTGGCGACTGCCGTGAGTCTTGGCCATCGCCGCCAATTCGGCATACGGCTGCCCCTTAGCTTTGCGCTGGGCGGCTTCCTGATAAAGTAACGTGGTGGTTTCTTTGGCCAGCGCGATGTCCGCGATTTTGCGTTGGATCGCCTGCAAGTCGGTCAAGCGTTGACTGCCGGATTTCCGCTGATGCGCGTAGTCCACTGCCAATTCCAGCTCATGTTCAATGATCCCCGCCGCCACGGCGCCCATTAAGACTCGAGCGTCCGCATGGGCGTTATCGCCGATCTCATGACCCTGGCCCACTTTGCCCAGCAAGTGGTCCGCCGGCACCACGACATTCTCCATGAAAATCTCGCCGATCGGCGTTCCCGTCAGGCCGAGGAAGTTTTCCTGCTTGCCGAATTTAAAACCGGGCATGTCTTGATCAACTAAGAAAACCGAGAATTCGGTGGGCGCGGTTTTGACCAGCACACAGTAGACTTCGGCCAGTCCGCCATTGGTGATCATGATCTTGTTGCCATTGAGCACCCAGTTATCACCCTGAAGGACCGCCGTCGAACCCAAGGTACTGTGATCCGAGCCGCCACTGGGTTCGGTCATCGAGAAAGCGAAAATCCGCTGGGTCGCGCTAGGCAAATAGCGTTCCAGCAAAGATGGTTGTCCGTATTTCAACAGCTGATCCAACGTCTTGTAGTGACCTTCCAGCGTAACCGCCACGCTGGCGTTGCCCACGGCCAGATCATAAATCGTCTGCGCCGTCGCCACCGCGTCGAACCCGGCGCCCCCATATTCCTCCGGCAACATCAGGCCCAAAAAGCCCGTATCGATCAACTTCTGATAAAGATCAGGGCCAAACGACCGTTCCCGATCAATCGTCATGTCATGGGGTCGGACCTCATTCGCGCTGAATTCCTGAACCATTTGATGCAGCATCAACTGCGCCGCTGTTAAATCAACCATTGCTTTCCCTCCGTATACTACTTCACAATCATGCTTATTATTGTAACCCCTTTCACTTGTCAAGGCAAGATAAATATACAATTTTTATATATTTATTTTCGACTTTCATCGCAATATGCTGTTACAGCAATGTTTCTCAAATATATTTATCATTGCGCTAAAAACAAGATACATTTTTTATATATAAAAAAGGATTGAAAGGTAACTCTCTTTCAATCCTTTACGGTACTGATCTGAAGCGTGCTTAAAAGCAAAAAAGCCTGGCGAAACAGAAATTCCTCGCTAAACCCGCAGGTCGATTTCTTTAAAAAACTCAAGCATCGAGATACAGGGAACGTTTAAATCCTGAGCAATATCAGGAATCTTACAATTTTTGGCCGGATGTTGTTGGTTGAGATTGATATTCTTGACTTCATCCGTCACGATCGTATAGCCGGTCTTTTTAGCGATCGCAATCAACCAGCCATCAGCAATCTTTAAATTCGCCCAACCACGATCACTGTTCAAAGCCTCATCGTGATAATTAGCGCTGGCTTGAATATGTTCCAGCACCTGCTGCCACTCGGTAACATACAGCCGTTGATCAAGCAATTTATGTTGGTAATGGTTCTTCAAATACTCGTTGACAAACCATTCACTTTGAATATTTTCGTTGGCGACCACCTTGGGGATAACGATATCCGCATTAAGAATAGTTGTAAATTCGCGCCAGAAAGAAGGGAAATTCTCTTTAGGATAATAGCGATCATAGAAAGAGATATAAATATTTGTGTCCAATAAATACGTCATCTATCTACGCTCCTTCAAGATATGATAACCCTTGTAGCCGACGCCAATAATATTGAAAGCCTCTGTGTATGATAGTTGTTGGTTGTTGATGGCATTTTGAACATAGTTAAAGAATTGGCGATCGATTCTAAAACGAATATTATTTTTGAAATTACCACCGGTTTTTTCGGTCGTTCGCGTCAGCTGAAAAGCTTCGTAATGGTTAGTTAATTCATCGATCAGTTGATCGTAGTCGGCCTGTTTGATTTGACGATTATCCAACAAGCGCCGGGCGATCACAAATTCACTGACCTTAAAATAAGACGCTAATGCGGCCATTTCCGGCGTTTGACGATACTGCTTCAGGAAACTTGCTTGGGGAACCAATATCTCTGCCGTCACTTTATTGACAAATACCTCTGTCGGATCAAAATCATGCTTCAGGCTTTGATGCCCAAGAATCTCCTCGTCGGCAATAAAGAGATGAACCAATTCGTGAACAAGCGTGAATAATTGGCCATTGCTACTATCCTTTTGATTAATGAAAATCAGCGGCGCTTTCGTGTCAACCAAGACGAATCCGCGAAACTCATGTGGATCTAAAACGCGATGAGTGTTGTCCTTATATTTGCCATTAAAGAAAACGAAGACACCACTCCGATTGATTCGCTCACGTAAGTATTGAATAATATGTGTCTTATCTGTATACCGATAGTAATCTTGACTGATCATCAAAGTCTGACGAATGAAACGAGCCACTTCTAATTCGTTATCGTGGCTTGTAAACCGTCCAATATAAGGTAATTCGGTGTCGATCTCCCCTCGTAGGAAGTCTTGTTTCGTGCGCATCTCAGCAATTGTATCCAACAATTCTTTACTAGGTTGGTCCACATGTTCCGAGTTGACCGTACGAAAATTGATTTGCTCCGTCCTTGATTCAAGCGGTTGATTTAGGAGCAATAATCCCACTGGGATTTTCAGCACCTGCGCAATTTTAATCAGCTGGTTAAAGGTTGGCGTTTTTGCGCCAGACAAAAAATCAGGAAAATTCTGATGCGTTTTTTCCTGCATAAACGCGACGGTCAGACCAGATTCTTCAAAATAGGCCTTCAGTGTTGCTGCATTCATCTTCGTTGCCACCTTTCCGGACAGCTTGATACCACGTTAAGTATAGCATAGAACGCTTACTCCCCAAACAGCTTCAAATCGTCCTTAATCTAAAATACGCAAAATCCGCTGGTATTCCCGCAACAGAATTCTTTTCACGCCAAAAAATCGCTAACGACCCCAGCACATCAAGCAATCGTGGCTGATCATCATTAGCGTTTTTTTAGCCAGTTGGCCTCAATAGTGCCGGGCCTGCGGATCGATCCGCTGAAGACCCGTTGGCGTTACCCGAAACAAGCCGGTGCGCACGGTTTGGCCATATGTCTTGCGTAGTAGTTTGCTGAAGGTCAAATGATGTTCCGGGATGGCGACGTAATCATACTGTTGGATCATGGTTTTGAAGGCGGCCGGCGTCATCTGAAACGCTTCTTGGCCGACCAATTTATCCGTGAAATAATAATACCTGCCGACTTGACCCGCGTAATAATTGTCAACGTCTTCCGGCTCTGGATAAACCAACAGGAACTTCTGATCGGTGACTTTGGTGCGGGGTTGCGAGATTTTCGTTAGCTGGACCGGCAGCGTTCGCTGATTGACGGCATTGATGTGATCGATCCCATTGATCTCGGAAACCATCATGATCACTGAGAACGTCAGCAAGCCGAAGCTAACCGTTTGATAAATCGTTTTGGTGCTGACCGAGCGGAAGGAACGGAGCCCACGTTTGGCGAAATTCTGCTCATACAAGGCGTAATCGAATTCCACCGCCAAGGCCAGCGCCGCCACAAACAGGCTCAGAATCACCGTACTGGCGAGATAGCGCTCCAGGCCGTCTAGTTTGATGGCTTCAGCGTAAGGCATGGAAACAAGATACATGGCCAGCACACTCACGGCGTACAGCAAGTAGCCTAAGTCAACCACGATCAACAGTTTGAGTAACGGATTGCGACGCTTGATGACCCAGCGGATCACGATCCACGCGACTAATAAGGCGGCGCTGACTAGCAACATCCCTTGAAGCGCCAAGGTGCTCGGATCAAAAAGCGCGCGGAAGAATTTCGTCGTGATCTTCATCATGGTGCCGTCACTTTCACCCTTGAGCTGACGCAAATAAGCTTGAAAGTCAATTTGGTGCTTAGACGAACTTGGGAAAGTTATTTTCACGTGCTGTTGCCACCACAGGAACGGCAGCACCCCGAGAACCACCGTCACGAGATAGCCTAATAAACCACGTAAATGATGACCAAAGCCCTGATGGCGTAGGCGTTTGAGATTAAGATAGAGACCATACCCGACCAAGACCACAACGAAGAACGTTCCAGAATTCTTGATCAAGAGCAAGCTCGCACTGAACAACGCCAATAAGGGCCATTGGTAGCGGGGCTGGTCGCGATGAGCATATAAAACGGCGAGTCCCGCCGCGGTAACGATCGGCAAAACATAATCGACCAACAAGTTGTTGAACCGGATCGCAATATTGAACACGTTAGCGATTGAAATCGCAAAGCAGAGCACCATCGCCGTCAACGCCCGCGTCCGATCACGTAAAACCGCGAAAAGCGCGTAAGTCGCGCTCCAGATCAACCCAAATTGGGCCACCAGTAAGACGCCATCGTGGTAACCGACTAGCGTTGCCCATTCGGTTAACCACAGTGCGGTTGCCGGCGGGTAGGAAGTGAAGCTGATGATTTGATCGGCAGCTCTAGGCAGATGCCCCGTATAAGTCATGAATTTGACGATCAGCGCCCAATGGGAGAAATTATCATAATGGATCAAGGGACTCAAGAACAAGGCCACAGCAAGCGCAATGCCGAAAACCACCATCCAAAGATCAAACAGATGAATATCTTCTGAAAGTAGGTCGATTTTGCGAAATAGTGCCAGTGGAAACAAAACCAACGAAATCAAGACACCCAAACCAACAACCAGGTAAATCCCTAGCCGCAGTTGCCCGATCATCGCGAAGACATAAAGGACCATGATCTGGGCCAATAACGCGACGATCCAAGACGCATAGAAATCAACACCTATTAGCCGTAACAACCATTGGTAGCCGATCCAAGCCAACAAGATCGCCACTAGTCCCAACCAATGCAAAACGCTCACCTCTTCCTTTTCTAACCATGAATGCTGCCCTTTCGTCATAGACGATCAGCCTGATACGCGAACAGGCCCCGCGGCGGTCCCAGTTGACTCAGCGCGACCAGCGTGCCAGCGCGACTAATGCGACTAATGCGACCGTTTAGAACTTGGCCGTCGCCGCAAGCGTTGTTGCAACTTGCGCCCCCGCATGACCACATTCAAATAAAGTTCATCGAAAACCGTGATCCAGGTGTCCTGCTCGGCTGGCAGCAATTCATTCTCACCATCATAGACAAGCTGTAAATAATGATTCTGGGTCGTTCGATCCATTTTCGCTGTTTTGATACTATAAATCGGCGCTTGATCGGTTGGTTGCACCCGCGTCACCGTTCCCCGAAGGTCTAACGGCGTCCGACCATGATACAAGGTCAAGCACACCGCATCGCCAGCGTGCAAGTGCGGTTCATCCGCGTCGCTGACCGCCGCAAAAGACAGACCCCCTTCAGAAATATCGTGGGTCAATATCACTTTCAACGCCGGGCCTAGATGTAACTGTCCCGAGGCCCGCCGCTTGAAGCGTTCACTTTTCCGATAGACTTGCCGCCCCATCGAGATAAATAAGCAGAAGCTCAGATTGATGAAATTCGAGATCAACCAGAAAGTGATCACACTACCGACCAGGATTTCCGAGCCATACTTGCCATAATTGAACTTGATAATGGCGAAAAGGTGGACCAGCCACAACAAATAGTAGGGCCAACTAAACAGATAATCCCGCCGTGAAGTTCGGCTGGTCTTCTTCGTGACCTTGAACTTACGCTCATGAAACCCCAGCGATTCCAGCATGACTGGAATAAATAAATAGGGCGCAAAAAACGTTTCTTGGATCTCACCCCAACGTTCATCGCGAATCTTATCCGAGGTATCGCTAAGCACATAATGCAACAAGAAATAACCAGGCATCCACGTCAACATCAAGGTCCAGAAATTCGCTTTGACCACCATGATCCCAAACAAGGAGAAGAGCAACGGCGCAAACAAATAAACCATCCGGCGAAAGAATGACCACCAATAGAAATAACAGTTCATCAAAATCAACCGCATCTCAAAACCAATCTTCGGATTGAGAAAAATATGCAAATTACGGCAGCTATGCACGACCCCACGAGCCCAGCGCGTTCGTTGCTTCATGACCCCACGTAAATTGATCGGCGTGGTCCCACTGGCCTGAGGTTTATTCGTCGAACGACTACTATAACCGGCAATATTGATCTTCGCGCCGAGCTCAAAGTCCTCCGTCAACGTATCCGTGGGAAACCCGCCAGCATCGTCGATCGCCTGCCGCAGGAAAACCGTGTTTGACCCAGTAAAGAGCGCATGATTATTCGAACCGTTCAGCACGTTGACATCCCGGGAAAAGAAATCTTGCTCATTGGGCACGATTTTCTCAGAGAACAGGTTGAATTGGAAAATGTCCGCATTATAGAAACTTTGCGCCGTCTGGACGAAACCCAAGGGGAGCGTATGATCAGGATCAGCGGCCAAATCTTGAAAATTCTGTTGAAAAAGCGGCACGGTCGCCTGCAGAAATGTCGAATAAGGAATCATATCCGCATCGAAGATCGCAAAGAGCGGTGCGTGGAGCTGCAGCAAAGCATGATTGATGTTTCCCGACTTGGCTTGATGATTGTCCTGCATGCCAATGTAACCAACCTGATAGGCCGCAGCCAATTCAGCTACTGCTGGCCGATCGCCATCATCGGCCACGAAAATATTCAATTGTCCTGGGTATTCAATAAACGTCGCCGCGTTGATTGTTTTGCGTAAGAGTTCAGGTTCCTCGTTGTGGGTCACGATCACCAGATCCACCGCCGGCAATGTCGCCGCCGGTAAGTAAGACTCTGGCGCGGGGGGCAATTTCTTTTCCGTCAACCGAAAGTAAATCAAGATATACGCCGTCGAATTTGAAATGATCTCACAAATCACCAATAACAAGGCGAAAATCAACACCGCTGGCTTGGCGTGCCACGGAATCGTGAAGAAGACCCGCCAAAGTAGATAAAGAATTGACAGTAAAATTGCTAGAAAGTAGGCTACTTTCCGTTTTTTACTCATTTCAACCATTGCGACCCTCCTTAAAAATTCCATTCTTTTGTACCGAGTCAGACAATCATCAAGGTGGTTCTGATCGGCCCCGATCCACTGCGAAAGAAGGCTGCTGGTCTGCTGATCTGCTGCCGATCATCCAGACCTGCCGCTAGGGCAACCCTAGCGCAACAAATCAGCCCATGATCCAACTTAATGAGATATTCACATTTACTAATTATATTACTTGGGCGATCGAATTTAAAGGTAAGTCAAATGATGCCCCGTGACCTGGCCGTTTTGAGCGCAAAGAAAAGACGTCGTTTTCAGTGGTGGGCTGAAAGCGACGTCTTTGATATTTACACATTAGGAGTAACAAAAACAGTGAGTGAATCTAGTTGGTTTAAAGCAATCAAACTATTTTGGTGGTGCGCCTGAAACTAAAACCTGGTATTTTAGTCCAGTGGTTCCCACTGCCATTCCTCAACTTCAGGGATATCAGTCCCATGTTCGCGGATATAGCTGTTGTGGTAAGAAACTTTGTCATCCATCTTTTGAGCGAATTGGGCAGCAGCAGTGCCGTAAACAGCCAGCGCCGCGTCCTTAGAAAGGTGATAACGATCTAATTCGTTCAAGACCCGCATGTCGAATGGTGTGGTGATATCGCCATTTTCCCGGTAGCCGTGGATGTTGATATTACGGTTGTGACGATCGAAGAAGATGTCACGGATCAAGCCTTCAAAGCCGTGGAAAGCGAAGATGACTGGCTTATCAGTCGTGAAATAAGTGTCGAATTCTTCATCAGTCAAACCACGTGGGTTGATCTTAGGTGATTGTAACTTCAATAAGTCGACCACGTTGATGAAGCGGATCTTCATCTCAGGATATTGTTTGTGCAAGATTGAGATCGCAGCCAAGCTTTCCCAGTTTGGTTCTGTCCCAGCAGCAGCGAAGACAATATCTGGTTCGCTGTCATGGTCAGTGCTGGCCCAGTCGATGATCTTCAAGCCTTTCTCAACGAGGACTTGGGCTTCATCAGCTGAATACCATTGTGGCCGTGGGTGCTTCGAAGCAACGATCACGTTGATCTTCTCTTCGCTAGCAAAAGCCTTGTTGGCAACCGCTAATAAGGAGTTAGCGTCAGCTGGCAGGTATTCGCGAATGAACTTCGGCTTCTTGTCTGCCAAATGGCCTAAGATACCTGGATCTTGGTGAGTGTAGCCGTTGTGATCTTGTTGGAAAGAAGTTGAGGTATCAACGATATTCAATGATGGGTACTTCTTGCGCCAAGCTTGTTCGTCAGCTTTACGTAACCACTTGAAGTGTTGCGTCAACATTGAATCAACGACCCGCAAGAAAGCCTCGTAGCTTGAGAAGAAACCGTGACGACCAGTTAAGACATAGCCTTCCAGCCAGCCTTCAGCTTGGTGTTCTGATAATTGAGAATCAATGATCCGACCTGCTGGTGCTAAGAATTCATCATTAGGTTCCTTGATGCTTTCTTCCCATTGACGACTGCTAGCTTCAAAAATCGGAGCCAAACGGTTGGACATGGTTTCATCAGGGCCAAAGATCCGGAAGTTATCTGGGTTCAACTTGATCGCATCCCGCGCCCATTTGCCAAAGACAGTCATATCTTGAGCGATCGTTTTGCCACGTTCGGAGTTATCTAAAACATAATCCCGCCAGTTAGGCAATTTCATTGGCCGTGGCGCTAAACCACCATTGGTGATTGGGTTAGCCGCCATCCGGCTAATCCCCTTAGGTGCCATCGCCTTGATCTCAGGCTTCAAAACACCATTGTCGTCGAAGAGTTCTTCTGGCTTGTATGACTTCAACCACGCAACCAAATGATCAACATGTTCCATATCTAATTGGTCGACAGGAATTGGAATTTGGTGAGCCCGGAACGAGTTTTCGATCGGCTTGCCATCCCATTCTTTTGGACCAGTCCAGCCCTTAGGTGCCCGTAAAACGATCATTGGCCAAACTGGACGTGTTGGGTCGTTGTTTTCCCGTGCATGTTGTTGGATCGCTTCGATCTTCTCAACAGCCGCGTCAACAGCTTGCGCCATTGCTGGGTGCATCTTCTTAGGATCGTCACCTTCAACAAAGATTGGTTCCCAGCCCATACCTTCGAAGTACTTGGTCAGTTCTTCGTCAGTTTTACGCGCTAAGATCGTTGGGTTAGAGATCTTGAAACCGTTCAAGTTTAAGATCGGCAGAACCGCGCCATCAGTGATTGGGTTGATAAAGCTAGTTGATTGCCATGAAGTCGCTAATGGGCCAGTTTCAGCCTCGCCATCACCAACAACAACTGCTGCGATCACTTCAGGGTTGTCAAAAATCGCGCCAACACCGTGCGAAAGTGAGTAGCCTAACTCGCCACCTTCATGGATCGAGCCTGGTGTTTCAGGAGCAGCATGAGAGGCCACCCCACCTGGGAAGGAGAACTGCTTGAATAGTTTCGCCATCCCTTGTTCGTCTTCACTGATTTCTGGATAGATCTCAGAATAAGACCCATCAAGATAAGAGTTAGAAACCATGACCTGGCCACCATGACCTGGGCCTTCGATGTAGAACATGTTCAAGCCATACTTATTGATTGCCCGGTTCAAATGGGCATAGATAAAGTTCTGGCCGGCGATCGTGCCCCAGTGACCAATTGGGTGAACCTTAACGTCAGAAGCGACGATCGGCCGCTTCAATAACGGATTGTCTTTCAAGTACAATTGACCAACTGAGATATAGTTAGCCGCCCGCCAAAACTCATCAACTTTATTCAGATATTCAGCTGAAGAATAATCAACGTTGTTTTTAACTGAATCCATAATTTGCCTCCTAATGACAATTTACTTAACATCATTCAACATCACTATCATAACAAATCTGGCCAAAAAGTCAACCATTTTGAAAATTGATACGTTCCAATTCAAGGAAGCGGTTTCTTTGCCTTTAGCTTAGCATTTATCTCGTCAAAAAACTGTCATCTTCGCGAAAAGTCACAAAAAAAGCAAGAAATTCGTCAATAAAAACCGAATTTCTTGCCTCATGATCAATCATCTAACGTGACAAAAGTATTGTATTTCATATAGCGATAATGCAGTCGCATCCGCGAATACTCAAACGGGGTCCCATCATCGAGGAAGAACACCCCCGCCATGATTCCCACTGGTTCTGTTGGGGTCAAGCCTAATTGCGTTTGATCCTCATCCGTTGAAGGCTCCGCCGAGATCGTTAAGTAAGACTTAGTGACCGCTTGATTGCGTTCCCGTTGCAAATAATTGAAAATCGAACTGGAAACGATTTTTTCCGAAAGTTCCGGCACGATCTTGATGGGAATGTAACCTGTTTCAATCATGAACGGCTCATCATCAAACAACCGCAACCGCTTGATCTCATAAACGAAGTCATCATTCTTCAGGAACAGATCCCGCTTCAATTCCGGATCTGGTCGAACCACTTCGAATTTCAATAACTTGATCCCAGGTTTACGCCCGTTCATCTGGAAACTGTCGGTAATTCCTAAGTTAGAGCCATTGTTATAATGGAAGACCGAATCATTCTTCAAGTATAGCGGATTGATAAACGTACCCGAACCACGTTTCTTAAACACCACGCCCTGATCGGCCAAAATGCTTAACGCCCGCTTGACCGTACTGCGACTCACCTCATACTGTTCACTCAGCGAGCGCTCATCAGGTAACTTCATATTGGGAAATTCACCAGCCAGAATCTTATCTTTAAGACTGCCCAAAAGCTGGCGATAAACTAAATCAGCCATTGCTTACGTCCTATCCATCGTTATTTGTCGAATGAGTTAAGATAGACCTACTAAGCTTAAATATGACAGAACTTTAACATAATTGCAAGAGCAGAATGGACGATCTCGCGGGTTTGAGCGGGATTGCTCCTTTTTTGCGGAGTGAAAGTAGTTTGTCCGCGGCTTGCGCTGCGAAATTCGGGGTGAGCTCGCTGTGGGCGCTGTTTTGAGCCAATCCGCAAAGTGCGCGGCTTGTCTCAAAATCAGGCCTTGTCCTAAGCGGCAGAGCCGCCAAGGACAATTTCACGGCGATCTCACCCCGAATTTCTCCGCTCCAGCCGCTCAACGTTTTAACAGCCGCTTGAGCACTCACGCCGACTGGCAAGCTATGGTCAATTGATGAGGAACCACGCAATTGACGGCCGTGGTTAGTGGTCACAAGCTTTAAATTGGTGACGCCAGCGCAGTTGATCTGATGAACAGACCTAGTTTTCGGTGAATCAACTGAATCGGCTGGTTTCTACCCATGGATTGGTAAGAAAACGGGTAAAGATATTCGGTTTACACAAAGTGTCCCGACCTTCTAGCCCGAATCCGTTGATATTGCCGTACCACCCCAAAAGTGGGCGATTGTTTTGACCGCTAGCTCGCAAAATCACTTCGTCAGATACCCAACTTCGATTGCAGATAGGCTCAATGCTGCCTAGCAACCGCCTCAGGACGTGTGGCTCAGCGGTGAGATTATTCTTAGCGATTTATCGCTTAGAATAAGGCTCGATTTGAAGACAAGCCGCTGGGCTTGCGGATTGGCTTCAAACGATGCCCACCGCGTTCCAGCCACGACAAACGTCCTGAGGCGGTTGCGTCCCCACCAAACCCACTACACCTGCAATCAGCGCAAGTTCAAGAACAGAAATCATCCCTACCCCAATCAGTCCAGAAAATCATGCCGATTCCAACTCAAACACTGATAAACCGGTTCACCTAGTTGATCAAGTTGCGCCGAGAACCTGGTCACACTACAATTCACCAGTGGTTCCCCTGTGCGGACCTGCGCCAATGGATAGCCCCGAAGTGTGTTCAAGGTTGTGCGTAATAATACGCCATGGCTGACCACCAGCACTTTTCCCAGGGGAACACTGCTCACGACTTGCTTGATTGCTTGTTGCCCGCGCATGATCAGTTGCGGGTAACTTTCACCACCGGTTTGACTGGCATCATAGCGTTCTGGATGGTTCATGTAATCATCAAACAATTGATTTTGCGGGAGTTCGGTAAATGGGAGTCCATCCCAAGCGCCCATGTCAAACTCGCGCAACCCTTCGAGGATCGTGGTGGGCACATCGGGATGATCATTGCCACGCATGATCAATTTGGCCGTGGTTTGCGCCCGGCGTTGTGGGGAAACAAAGACGTGGTCAAACGTCGTCGCTTCCAGAAAGGCACCAACAGCTTGAGCGCCGCGAATTCCTTTGTCGGTCAAAGGGCTGTCAACACTGCCGCCGTTCATGAGATTATTCAAATTGTTTTCGGTTTGCCCATGGCGGACAAAATATAACTCAGTCATTTTTATTCTCCTTACAACTTACTAGCTTTAGCATAACATTTTTTAACGTTGGTGTTTGAATCAGGCAAAATAAGGTAGAATAGAAAGCGGGGTGGTGCAACCGATTACATCACCGCCTCGGAATAAATCCATAAGTGACCCTGCGCGGCGCTTAACCTAGGAGAATAACAATCATGAGTCAATCATATATCATGGCCATTGATGAGGGAACGACCAGCACCCGGGCGATCATCTTCGACCACGCGGGCAATAAAGTCGCCGACGCCCAGAAAGAATTCACTCAATTCTTCCCCCAACCTGGCTGGGTCGAACACGATGCTAACGAAATCTGGAACGCAGTCTTATCAACGATTGCCACGGCCTTTATCGAATCCGGGATCCAATCGCAACAAATCAAGGGCATTGGGATCACTAACCAACGGGAAACCACGGTGATCTGGGACAAAAATACCGGCAAACCAATTTATCACGCGATCGTTTGGCAGTCACGGCAGACCAGCGAATTAGCGGCCGAATTGAAAAAGCAAGGTTTGGACGACTTCATCCATCAGCGTACCGGCTTGATCATCGACGCTTATTTCTCGGCAACCAAGATTCGTTGGCTGCTGGATCGGATTCCCGGCGCCCAAGAGAAAGCGGAGCGCGGGGACTTGCTATTTGGGACGATCGATTCCTGGCTCGTTTGGAAGTTGACCGGCGGCAAAGTCCACGTCACCGACTATACCAACGCTAGTCGCACCATGCTTTTCAACATTCACACCTTGGACTGGGACCAAGAAATCCTAGATCTATTGCGAATTCCGCGAGAAATGTTGCCGGAAGTCGTCCCTAATTCGCAGATTTATGGACAAACCCTAGCACGGCATTTCTATGGCAGTTCTGTGCCAATCGCCGGTCTCGCGGGCGATCAGCAAGCCGCTCTCTTCGGCCAACTAGCCTTGGAAAAAGGCATGGTCAAAAACACCTATGGCACCGGCTCCTTCATTGTGATGAATACCGGCACGCAAGCGACCATTTCGCAAAACAATTTATTGACCACCATCGGTTATGCGATCAATGGTCAAGTTCATTATGCTTTGGAAGGCTCGGTTTTCGTAGCCGGCTCAGCCTTGCAGTGGTTGCGCGACAGCATGCAGCTGTTAGACTCCGCCCCCGCCTCAGAAGCCGCCGCCTTCGCTTCAAAAAGTCAAAATGAAGTCTATGTGGTCCCTGCCTTCACCGGTTTAGGCGCTCCTTATTGGGACAGCGACGCGCGGGGCGCCGTCTTCGGCCTGACCCGCGGTACCACCCGGAATGACTTCATTAAAGCAACTTTGCAATCCTTGGCCTACCAAACCCGGGATGTGGTTGACACGATGAACGCCGATACCGGTCTGCCGATCCCCGCTTTGCGCGTTGATGGCGGCGCCGCCAACAACAACTATCTGATGCAATTCCAGGCGGATTTGTTGAACATCCCGATCGAACGAGCCAAGAACCTAGAAACAACCGCGATGGGCGCTGCTTTTCTCGCGGGACTAGCCGTCGGTTTCTGGCGGGACACCGACGAATTGCAACAGATCTTCCAAATTGGGCAAACCTTCGAACCGGTCATGAAAGCTCAGGACCGGCAACGCCTTTACGCTGGTTGGCAACGCGCGGTCAAAGCGACGCGAATGTTTTAAAGCTGATCAATTGCGATTCATTTACAAGTTTCCGCAGGACCTGCCGCTATAAATATCAAAAAATGTCCCAACAACCTTTTCAACAATTGCCGGCTAAGACCTTATCAGATTAATAGCTATGTATACGAATAACGCCGTACCCAATACTAGCTCAGCTAGCTGGGGTACGGCGTTATTTGATTGCCATCATTGACTTAATCAGAGCGGCTGACTGAAGTGAGACCTGTTTGAGACACTTCAGCAGTGGTGCTAACTAATCCTTAGTGGTCCGTTGTTGCTGCTTTCTACCTTGTCTTCTACCCCATCGGTAAATCAGATAAAGGATGAGTAGCACCAGCAAGCTGAGCCCAATTCGCAGGCCCCATTTGCTCTTTCGATTTGCATCCAAGGATTCGTTGCCTTTTGCCGCTTGTGCTCGCGTAATCGTAAACGGCTGCTCGAAGGTCCACTTCTGGTCATGACTGGTCGCCACGATTCGCAGTCGATATTTTCCCGCTCGCAAACGTTGATTGTCGGTGGCGATATGAAAATTGAAATTCGATGAGGGTGCCATGCCCAGACCGGTCTTCTTCGTTTGATAAAGTTTCTGACCTTGTTGATCAAGCACTTGGCCCTTGATTGTCAGCGCCGTCAAGATTTGCGGCTGCACATTGGCTAAATTAGCAGTCACCGCCGGGCTAAAACTAGCCGTGCTGTCAACCGCGGTGCCGATTTTCCCCATTTTTAGCTCTGGACGCACTTTCGTCTTAACATCTTCACGCAACACCAGCCCCAACGCCAAAGCATATTTCTGATGGAGATAGAAACCGCGCTGATTAGTTTCTTGCCGCTCCGATTTAGCCAAGCTCTTGGCGTAAACCGCACCCTCAAGAATCCCAGTAAAGGCTTGGTCTGGCATCTGATAGACGAAAGAAACTACCTTATCAGCATTGCCAGCAAGTTCAACCACTTGCGACCCGCCGAAAATTTGACTCAGTTGGAACGGAGCCGTACTACGCTTTCCTAGCTTTGCCAGATCATACATCTCATAACCGGCTTCATTGGTGTAACCACTGTGAACAGCCAGTTCTACCTTGATCTGCTTTGCCGTTTGGTTCCGCAAGCGAACAGAGAGCTGTCCCCGTTCGCTTGGCTTGACCAACAAGTCAAAATAAGTCACATCTGGACGATACTGCTTGGGATGGTCAACAACCTGCATCGTAAAACCTGCACCATCAGCCGCCAAGACTGGTCGATCAGGATACATCAACCATATGGCCAAGATGGCTAAACAGACGAATAAATATTTCCTTAGTTTCCCCATAAAATTCCTATTCTCTCACAAGTTAAGCTCAACAATCTGATTATTCAGCTGAGGTGGCCGCCGTATTGCTAAGCGTCCATGTAATATCAGCATCATAACTTCCGGTCAGAACCGTGCCTTTTGATTTTGATAGCGTTAACGAAGTCTCGTCAGCAGTCGTGGTAGCCGTCACGTGACCGCTCCCGTTGGTGGTAGCGTTCGCCCCTGACCAAACATCGGTCTCTGTGGCACTGATACTGCTACCTGATGCAGCATTATTACCTTGATATTTAATGCTACCTTCAATTGAATCTGCGCCGGCGTTAGTGAAGGCTCCTAATTTTGCGGTAACTTTCCAATCTGAATCTCCTGTCCCCCGATAGTCTTCAACAGTTAGCGCATCCGATTTCTTAGCGCCATCCTTAGTAACTTCCGCATTTTGATAAGCTGCTGTGGTTGTTTCATTAGTGAGTAAGTCACTGACTGTGACCGAAGCGAAGCGCATGTCAGGGACACTGGCCAAGTTCAGCGCGCCACCAGTAACCTCAAATTCACCGACAGAATTGCCGGTTAGCGTACTTTCATTCGTGGTACCTTCATCTGCCGCTCTTGTTGTGCCAATTGCGACCCCGCTGCCAGTCAATAAGACGGCTAATGCTAGTGCTACCAATTTTGTCTGATTCATTTTTTTCATGATAATTCCTCCAATAATAGTGATTGATTTAATGACTTGATTTGTTCCAAAATAATAATGAATTACGAAGAGTCTGCTGTTTTCTGCTGTGTTTCATAAGACAAGGTCCAACGTAGTGGCACTCGATATGTTTGTCGCATCAACTTCTGCGCTATCGTTGCCGGAATTGTTAAGTTGACAGCAACATTCCCTGAGAAGGGTTGTGGTGGGGTCGTGGGTAAAACCGGGAAAGCCTGATTGGTTAACGGATTCGAATCAGACCCCAACTGCACCTGAATGTCCTGATCAAAAATCGAATAGGGCCTGACTCATCTGACTTTAGCGCATTGAGTAATGTTTCGTCCTCATTACGTTCCAAGTCAAGGGTCACGGGTAAATTCCAATCATTGCGAATCGTGACTGGCAATTGAGCACTCAAGGAGCCGGTCGTCTCTTGAACCCAAGGGAAATAGTTAGGTAACGTCACCTGCAAATTTCCCGCTTCACTTAATGTCAAAAGAAATGGTGGGTACTTCTCACCGGTTCGCTGCAAGAAATCATCTAAGTTGATCGCCGTAATCTCTGCGTTAGAACCGTTTAGCTCATGCTTGGGTACGACGACGAGTTGTAACTGATTGTTCCTAGCCAATTGCACGCCCAGTGTTTTGGTTTCCAGAACCTGACCGCTCCCATCTTTCAACGTTAGCGGGTCAAAGGAGGTTGCTTCCCTTGCTGACAAACCATTGGTCGTTGTCGTTGGCTGGATTCCTGCTTGATAACCAGCTAAGTCAGCCACTTTGAAGTCGGTCAGCTCGTTTATTTCTTCCTGATAATCGTGCTTCGGTAATTCCAGCCGATGCCATCCTGGCGTTGACCCCGCCAGAAACCGATAAAAAATTTGATAATCGATCTGATTGGGGTGCAAAGATAGGCTCAAGTTCAAGGGGCCGGTCAGGTAATCTGCGTTATATTCGGCTCCAGCCTTTTTACCATCGAAACTAACCGATGAAATATTCTTCTCCCCCTGTGATACCGTGACCTTAGTCAAGCGTAAGTTCGGGTCAATCTCTTCCACGGTATCTGTGGGCAGCTCACTGACGTTGAAATTCCCTGAAATCACACGTACTGGCTTCATGTTATTCTCAATCGTCACATTCTTACCCGAAATGACGTTGCCATAGAAATAGGTCTGCGCATTACCAATTTTGAAACTAGCGTTCGGTGCCAAAACGCTACCGGAGAAGTTACCGTCAGCGTCGCTGTTCTGAATCAACAAAAAGTTACCGTCGCTAGTAGTCGCCGTAGGGAAATTATGAAGAATTCGACTAGAAAGTACCTGATTATTCGTAACACCAGTCGCCAGGGTCTCCGAGAGTCCTGCCTCGTTCAAGGCTGCTTTGGTAGCTTCATCAGCCTTGACCATGGCGCCATTCTGATCAGTGACGTTAAAGGTAAACTTATCACCCCAAGTAAATGACATCGTATCCGTTATGCCATTCCAGTTAAAGATGATATAGGGCGCATATTTGAAAGCAGGATAAATCGCTTGTTCCTGTCCTTCTTCTTCAGCATTCAGATTCATATCTGTGGCCAAACCATTCATGTTGATGGTTATATTCTTAGGCTTTCCAGAAAGATTAACAAAAATCAACGGTGGTTTCTTGGAATAGGAAGTTTGATAGTCAGCCGGCAAATTAATGGTTAAGATCGGGTCGGCGGTATCACCACCACTTAAGGTTGCGCCAACTTCTTGAGTCGTTGCATCCGCGACTGCTTGCTCCGTTTTAGCTGGCGTAAAATTCGAGACGACTGCTTGGTTGGCAGTAAACGATTGATAATACTTGGAAATCTCATTGATTTGCGAAGCTGCCGCGGTGAAGTAATTACTAGCGTCGGCATCCGTCGGATCCAAGGAAATCGTTTCCCCCGTCTGCTGTTGATATGCCGTCGCCATTGCATTAGCATTATCCTTAAAATAGTCAACCTGACCAACTTTTTGATAGGTCCGATCTTTCATGTCCGTTGATTCCTGATTGGTTGGCACTTCGATCAGGCGCTTCCAAATCAACGAATCATTGGTAACCAATTGACCGGTGGGAATCGTTAAGTTATTGATCACCGCCTTAATATAGGTTGGCCTCTGCGGATCAGAACCCGGCTTAATGATCTTTTCCGTATTTAGTAAATGAAACAAATTATCGTTCACACTGTTAGTTACCAAGGCCGGCGCGAAACGCTTTAGTTCAAACCAGCGATACTGCTCATCCCAATTATAAATATCACTACTCACGGAAATATTTTTGCCGGCATAGCGCCCTTCAAATTGAGTGATCGAACTTGGACTGATGACCAAATTATCTGCGGCAAACGCGCTAAAGTATGAGCCCACACCGAGCAGATAATTATTGGTCGTATCCGTGGGGAAAGGGACCGCAGCCACTTGCGTACTCGTTTGACCGCCAAAAAAAGCGGCGAAAATAATTGGGCACGCAAAAAGAACCAAGCGTCGTTTGGTCAAAAAACGTTGCGAAATAAACCGAATTTTAGGCTGCTTTTCAGTGTTATGATCAGCCTCTATCTTGAGATCCTGCAAAAAACGCCGCCACATTGTGCTCCCCCACTTCGTAACGTAGCTTGTTTCCATATGTTTCGACCATTAAATCCCACCCAATAAGTAAGAACGTCTAGACACCTTATTTATACTAAAAATATAAATACTGGAATCAGTCAATAACCACAATTTTATTGGTTACTTACAGAAATGTCAAGTTGTTTTATGCACATTTAGCAATACAATGGCAGTATGTCCCATTTCAATCAGCAACCGTAATCAAGCGCTCGTTACTGTCTCATGATATTTTGCATCTTCCTAAATATTTTCTCGGTTATTTTCTAATGTATCATCATTGAACAAATCTTAGTGATTATATAATGTCCAATTAGAATAATACGATTTTTATATTAACTCACTACCGAAATGGCTGGAGCTACCAGACTGATTTTATGCATTTTAGATACACTTAACCCCACTACAAAAAGAAGACATCCAGTTTAGGATATCTTCTTCCACAACGCCACTATTCGTTAACCTTCAAAATATCTTTACTTCATCGCGTCTTCTGCGACCAACAAACTGCCCACGATCCCGGCGTCATCGCCGAGTTTCACGTGCTGGATATACTGGTCTAAATCGGGAACGCGTACATAATTGTTCATCAGCTTAGCAAATTCCGCGCGAATCATCGGGAAGAGCTGGGCTTGTTTGCTGACGCCGCCACCGAAGACGATAATGTCCGGCGAGAAGGTCAAGGTGTAGGTCATGCAGGCTTGCGCCAGGTAATAGGCCTCGATTTGCCAGAAAGGATCGTCCGGCGCGATTTCATGACCTTTTTTGCCATTGCGTTGTTCGATCGCCGGACCTGCGGCGATCCCCTCTAAACAGTCACCATGATAAGGACAGACGCCAGCGAAATCGTCGCCAGCCGCGCGGTGCATCATGATGTGGCCGCCTTCGGGATGGCTGCGGCCACCGTAAAGCTGACCGTGAGAAATGTAGCCCACGCCAATGCCGGTGCCGACAGTGATGTAGCAAATGTTTTGTTTGCCGACGCCAGCACCCTTCAAGTATTCGCCATAGGCCGCCACGTTCACGTCAGTGGTCCAAACGAATTTTACCTGAGGATAATGCTGTTGCAACGCGCCTAAGAAATCATAGTTTTTCCACGCTAATTTCGGTGTATCGGTAATGTGGCCATATGTGGCTGATTGGGGATCAATGTCGATCGGGCCAAACGAACCCACGCCGATCGCGGCCACGTCATACTGATCAAAAAAACGATAAACTTGTTGAAGTGTTTCCTCAGGTGTAGTCGTGGGGAACTTATCCCGGGCGATAACCGTGCCGGTTTCATCGCCGACCGCGCAAACAAACTTGGTCCCGCCAGCCTCGATGCCGCCTAATAATTGTGTCATGGTAATCCTTCTTTCACTTAACGTACTTGCTGATTGGAAACGTGCTGCGCGACCCAGCTTCTTCCGCTTAACTACGCTAGGCTTTCGGAGGCCAAGACCTGTCTCCAAAATCCTAGCTAGGTTAATGCTCAGAAGCTGACCAGGTCGCTCCGAACTCTCTACTTAAACGTGCTGCGCGCAACTGACTTCTGTGCTTAGCTACGCGCTTGTTCCGGAAGCTAAGTTCTGCTTCCAAAACAAGAGCTAGGCTAATGCTCGAAGTCAACCCGTTGCGCTCCGCACTCTATTTAAACGTGCTGCGCGACCTAGCTTCTTCCGCTTAACTACGCTAGGCTTCCGGAGGCAAAGACCTGCCTCCAAAATCCTAGCTAGGTTAATGCTCAGAAGCTGACCAGGTCGCTCCGCACTCTCTACTTATCAAATCTGTAGCTGCGGATTTCGGCGCCGCGTAGTTTGGCGTCGGCGGTCAGGGGCATTGGGCGGTCTAGGAAGTCAACCACTTCGCCGGTGTCAGTGCCGTGTTTGAGCGTCACCTTTTTGTCGGTCTGACTCATATTATACCCGCGGGCGATTATTTTACCATGGGCATCTTGTTCAACTCCGGTAATGGCAAAAGCATTGTCCTCAGCTTGTAGGCTCAACCATTGGCCGGTCGTACCGCGACTGCCTGGATGACGTTCCAGCCATTGGCTCAAGACTGGAATCTGACTGGCCCGGGCCAAGCGGTAAGTGGTCATTCTATCCGCTTCTGTCTCGCCATGGAAAAGCAAGGCGAACTCAGCGGTTTGGGCGCCTAAGCACTGGGCCTCGGGAGTCAGGAAATAGCCCCAATCGCCCAATTCACCGGTACAACGCAACAGGGTCAAGTCAATCGTGCCGTCTTCGGGCAGCACTTCATACTCATTCAAGCCATAGTTGGCCACGGTCACGCCTTCTAAATTATCATGGACATTAACGAAGGCTTGTTGCCGTTGCGGGTTGGTCTCGTTTTCCCACTCGCGACTTGGCACATTCGGCCGTTTGACCACTTCGAAAATCGATTCCGCTTCATTCTCGCCACTGTTGATCTGAGTTGGGAACAAAACGCGCAGCCGGTGGTTTTTCGCCTGATTATTGTAGCTCACTTTGAAGCTGAGTTGCCGGGAATCGCGATCTAACGTAATTTCCGTCCGCAGCACTAGCTTCAAAGTTGCTTGGCTCCGCCGCGCCTGCCGGTGGGTGATGTCAATGACCGCGCGCTGTTCGTAATCTAACTGGGCGTCGGCCCCCACCGGGATTTCCATGGTGGTCGTCATTTCCAGGACGCCCCGTTGGCTGTTGTTTTCCAAAACGTGGAGCACCGGCGCTTGATCCGTCGAGTAGATTCGTCGTTGATCCGCGGTTTCTTTGAAGATGTATTCGTTACCCATATCGCCAACATCCTCGAAAATCGCCTGGCGCGTATAGGTTCGTTGATTGGGCTTATCCACAATGATCAAACTGCCATCAACTGGTGAAACCTTTGCTTTTATCCATTTGTTTTCCAAAATATGATTGTTGGTGATGATGTGCCCTTGATCACGATCCGCGTAATACCGTGGCGTTTTCACTTCTTGGAGCGCTAAAGTTTGCCAGGAGAAGGCAGGAAGTTCATCCACATGGACCTCAACTTCCGCATAAACCGCCATGTACGGCACGCGGAAACGATCCTCCGGCAAATCAGCGCCAAAACGCGTGGTGAAGTCAGTGATGCGCCCGCTTTGTGGTTGACCATTGGCGTCAATGATTTGATAATGGCGCTTCTGTTGCTCGATCAGCTGCATTTTCGCAAATTGCGCGTCTGGTCTGCCGTCCGCAAAGAGCGCCCGATCCAACTCGACTTCCACTTTGACCGTGCCGGTCTTCGGCATATCGCTAGGATTGATCAGCACAAATGGGCGCGTTCCTTCTGGGAAAACACTGGTGTCAATTTGCGCGGTCAACGCCGCTTGCGCCTCATCACGAATCGATTGGGCGATGGCCTCAACCTTCTCGAAGCGAGTCATCATTTCGCGATGGACTTCATCGACGGAACAGCCAGTGATGCTATCGTGAATATCATTTTGTAACAGTAATTTCCACGCATAGGTCAATTGATCTTTAGGATATTGCGCCGCTGGCAAAAAGGCTGCCGCCAACTGGGTCGCTTCGGTGATCAATTCGTGTTGAACTTCCGTGTTCTTCTGTTTCAAATAGATGCGCGATGACGCCGTATTGGTCAACGTGTACCAGCCATCAGTCTCTTGGGACGTCAACTCACCTTTGACCTCACTGAGGTTTTCCGGCAAATCAGCCTTGACCGCCGCCAGATAATCGTCAAAGTTGGAATGAATGAATTCATAGTCCGGGAACAGTTCTTGTGCCACCGCCAAAGCCTTGGTGACATCTTTTTGAACAGGCTGATGGTCGACCCCATTCATCATCAACAGGTTATCGGTGGAAGCATATTTCTCCACATCCGCCAATTTCTGCGTCCAATAGACCTTCGCGGCCGCGGGATCAGTCGGAATTTCATTGCCGTTGCTATACCAGTTGGCAAACAAGATTCCTAGAACCTCACTTTGGTCCGGCCCTGACCACTTCATCTCTGAAAATGACGATTCAAACGCCGCTTCCGAAACTTGATTGTTCAACCCCGTCGGCTTAACGCCGCGCCCGAAGGCAACCGCGTCGAGCCCGGCCAAGCGCAACATTTGTGGGGTCTGACCCATATTACCAAAAGTATCAGGGAAATAGCCAATACCCATCATTGGGCCATATTTTTCCGCAGTGGCGCGGCCAATTTGGAAGTCCTTAACGTGGGCCTCAGGGCTGATCAAGAAATCATCTTGGAGGACATAGAAAGGCCCAACGCGCAATTTGCCCGCGGCGATGGCTTGGCGGATCCGACCTTCGTTTTCCGGGCGGATTGCTAAGTAATCATCAATAATAATGGCTTGACCATCCAATTGGAAACTATTGAATTTAGGGTCTTGATCGATCAAGTCAAGGACTTCATCAAGCAATTTCACCAAACGTAAATGGTGTTTTTCAAAAGGCATGTACCATTCGCGGTCCCAATGACTATGGGAAATTACGAAAACTTTCTTCTTTGTCATGCGTATCTCTCCTCAATTATTCTTTATGTTGAAATTATCCGCAGCAACGCTGCGGCGCGGCAGCTTTGGTTGGGAATGCTTCGAATGCTATTAAAAGTAGGTTGGCCGCAGCTTGCGCTGCGAAATTCGGGGTGAGCTCGCTGTGGGCGCTGTTTTGAGCCAATCCGCAAAGTGCGCGGCTTGTCTCAAAATCAGGCCTTGTCCTAAGCGGCAGAGCCGCCAAGGACAATTTCACGGCGATCTCACCCCGAATTTCTCCGCTCCAGCCGCTCAACGTTATAACAGTCGCTTGAGAACTCACGCCAATTGGCAGGCTATGGCCAATTGATGAGGATCCACGCAATTGACGACCGTGTCTAGTGGTCACAAGCTTTAAATTGGCGACACCAGCGCAGTCTGCCTGATGAACAAATCGAATTTTCAGTGAATCAACTGAATCGATCGGTTCCAAATCAAAACTTGATTAAGTATGCGCAACAAAGTTGTTGGCACAACCCAAGATATACCACCCTATTCATCAAATCCGTTGGCATTGCCGTACCACCTAAAAAGCGGACGACTGTTTTGACCTCTTACTTGCAAAACCTCTTCGTCAAATCCTTCACTTCGATTGCAGATAGGCTCAATTCTGTTCAGCAACCGGCTGGGACTGCGCGGCTCAGTGGTGAAATTGTCCTTGGCGGCTTTGCCGCTTAGGACAAGGCCTGATTTTGAGACAAGCCGCGATTTTTGCGGATTGGCTCAAAACAGCGCCCACCACGTTCCAGTCCGCATCAGCAGTCCCAGCCGGTTGCGCTCACGCGCAACACCCATCACTTCTGCCATCAAGCGCAACTTCAAGGATAGACCTGGTTATTTTTTCACGGACAGGCCCAGGTAATCCAGTAACAATTCACAGAACATCATGTTCGCCCACGAGAACCACTCCCGAGTGAAATTGTGGGGATCTTCCACATCGAAACCTTCGTGCATCATGTTGGTTCCCGCAGTAGTGCTCGCCAACAATTGCAAGAGCCGCAACTTTTCAGCGTGATCTGATTGCGTCAATCCTTGGATCGACAAGGCAATCGGCCAAATATAATGCGGTGGCGTATGGGGACTGCCCAAACCAGCGCCAAATTTACCGGCGTAATAATAAGGATTCTCAGGGCTCAGCAGTGTTTTGCGGGTGGCCAAGTAAGTTGGATCATCGTCGGCCAAGTAACCCAAGTAAGGCGCGCTCATTAAGTTAGGAATATTGCCGTCATCCATAATCACCGCGTTGCCCAAGCCATCGACTTCATAGGCGTAAACGGTTTCGCCAGCGGCATTGGTGGTCGTACCATAACGCTCGATACCAGCTTGGATCTCCACCGCCAACTGGTTGGCTTGGCTAGCAATTTCCGGATCAATCACGATTTCGGTGAAGATTTCCTTCAAGTAGTTCAGAATCACCACAGCGAACATGTTGGCTGGAACCAAGTAGCCATAAACGCAAGCGTCATCGCTTGGTCGAAAACCGGACCAGCTCATGCCCGTGTAACCAACGGGTGCGCCTAATCCATCACGAGTCAAGGTGTCTTCAGGACGATCTTCAGTCCGTTCAAATCGATAAGTTGACTGCTCGTCATGATGTTGTTCCACTTTGATGACGTGAAGAAGCTTTTTAACGGCGGAAACGAAGGTGCTGTCAAATTGATCGGTCAAGCCGGTATTCTTGTAAAGAAGATACGCCAGCTGTACTGGGTAGCACAGGGAGTCCAGTTCGTATTTGCGTTCCCAGATCCACGGGCCCATTTCCGTGGCGTCGCTTTGATGACCGTGACCATTGCCCGTCAAGTTGAAAGCGTTGGCGTAAGGATCCAAGTCCATATTGAAGAATTGGCGCTTGACCACTTTCAAAATGACGTCAGCCACCGCCGGATCCGTCTGCGCCATGATCAGATAAGGTCGCAACTGTGCAGTGGAATCTCGTTGCCACATGGCGGGAATATCCCCCGTCAACACGAAAATATTGTCGTGTTCGTCAGCTTCAAGAGTCGTTTCCAAGGTATTCGTAAAGGTAATGTCAAAAATCTGCGCTAGATTCTGAAGTTTCGGTCCGCAAAGTTCGTTAACATGAGCCACGAAAGCGCGAACAGCTGGCGTTACATAAGATTTTGTCATTTTATCACCACTTGATATATTATTTTGCAAGCCAAGTATATCATGAATAGACCACAAAAACAGTAAAAATTCCGAAAAAAAGATTTATTTTTGCAGAGAAATGATATATGATTGTTCATAACAACTACAAATAGTCGAGGTGAGGATCTATGGCCACTAATCAGAATAAATATCAGACGATTTTCACGGACTTGCGGGCCAAGATTTGGTCGGGATACTATCCAGCCAACCAACAATTGCCCTCAGAAAACGAACTGGCCCAGCAATACCAAGTCAGCCGGATCACATCGAAGCGGGCACTCCAGGAGTTGGCCGACATTGGTCTGGTGCAACGGCGCCAAGGCAGTGGCACGTTCGTCCGCCGCGGTTTGCGTTTGCGGGCAAAAACTGGCCAGATCTTGCTGGTGATTCCCTTCGCACCAGAATCTGGCTTGGGTGATTATATTACTGGGATCAAAGAAGTCTTAACGCCTAAGCAGGAGGAGCTGACGGTGATCGAAAATCAAAGTTTCGATTTCGATCATCCCCAGGCCTTCGCGGATAAATATGATGGCATCATTTACTACCCGCAAGATTTGGCCGCCGAGTTGGTCCAATTGCAGAAATTCGCGTTGGCCCATATCCCACTAGTCCTGATTGATCAAACCGCGGCGGGACTGCCGATTCCTTCCGTGGTGGCGGACAATACCCAGGGCGGCTATCTGGCCACCCAAACCCTGATCGAGAATGGTCACGAGCGCATTATTTTCCTAGCGACGGCGCACTTTGCCCATTCCCTGAATTCATCGGTGGCGCAACGCTATTTTGGTTACTTGCAAGCCCTGATGGAGCAAGATTTAACATTTGCGATCGCGCCGGAACAAGCGACGCGCTTAACCGAAAATAATTTCGCGGCGTTGTCTGATTTTCTGCGCGATGAACAAATCACCGGCATTGTCACTGAACATGATCTCTTGGCTTTGGATATTCTGGATTTTCTCCAGGCGCAAGGTTTCAAAATCCCCGACGATTTATCCGTGATCGGCTTCGATAACATTACCCGCACCGCCACCAGTCGACCGCAGTTAAGTACGATTCGCCAAGACTTTCAAACAATCGGCCGCCAAGCCGCGCAATTATTGCAGCAACGGATCGCCAATCCCTTCGATCCGGCCATCAAACAAGCGACCGTGCCTGTCAACCTGATTGCCCGGCAAAGCATCAAGAAACTTAACCGCAACTAAAGTAGCCACGCTTAGACAAACAGCAACTAAGAATAACTGACCAAAAAGGAGCTTATTATGCAGATTTCATCGATCGACACACGTCAAGGCACCGATAACACTTATCGTTTCTCCAACGGCAACACTTTACCATTGACCGGGGTACCTTTTGCCATGAATTATTACACCGTCCAAAATGATCAAAGTCGCGGCAGTTGGTTCTTCAATCCGCGCGACCACCGCTTTGAAGGCTTCCGGCTGACTCATCAGCCCAGTCCCTGGGTCAGTGATTTCTCCCGCTTGCTGTTACTACCGCTAACCAAGCCTGTTGGCCCGGATCACATCGACGACTACGCTGGCTCCTTCGAACCCCAAGACGCCCTCTTCTCGCCGGCTAAATTGCAGCTCCATGACCTCCACTACAGCATTGATTCAACTTTGGTGCCCAACACATACGGCGCCACGATCAAAAGCCATTTTCCGAAAAATCGCCAGGCTGGTTACCAACTGACCTTACCAGGTCGCGCTCAAGTGCGGATCGATCAGAAGCAGGGTCGGCTTCAAGGGCAGCTGATTAATTTCTCTGACTGTGAAGATCCTGACTTCACGATGTATTTCAGCATCCAACTGAGTGGTTCCTTCGCGGCGGAACCGTTGCGCTACCGCACCGCCACCGACCAACAAGAGCAGATCGCCGCTGCAGAGCAAACCGAATTTGCTGGCACGGACCTGCAACTCGTTTTTTATTTGAATGAAACCGACAATGAACTGGCTTTGGCTACTTCCTTCTTGTCCCTGGACCAAGCGCAACTAAATCTGCGCCGGCAACAAAGCGCGACTTTCGCCGAACAAGCAGCTGCCGCCGCCGCAGCTTGGCAAGATTACTTCGATCGGATTGTCGTTGAAGACCACCGCCATCCGGCTCAAGTTAAAACCTTCTACACCACCCTATATCGTCTCTTCCTTTTCCCACAGAAATTCTATGAGCTAGACGAACAGGAGCGGCCTTATCATTACGACACCTTGGCCCGCGCCGTCAAACCGGGAATTCTCTACACCAATAACGGCTTCTGGGACACTTACAAAACGGTTTATCCTTTCTACAGCCTGATCGCGCCAGAAATTTTGGCTGACATGTTGGCTGGTTTCTTGACCAGTTACCATGAAACCGGCTTTTTACCGAAATGGTTGTCGCCTGATGAGCGGGGGATGATGCCAGGCACGCTGATTGACGCCGTGATCGCCGACGCGGCCAGTAAGGACCTACTCAGCCCCGACCAATTGGAAGACTTCTTGAAGGCCATGGTCCACGCCGCCACCGTCCAAAGCGCTGACGACAAATATGGCCGCCGCGGCACGCTGGACTACTTGAAGTACGGCTATGTCCCTAGTACCCATGGCGAAAGCGTCAACCACACGTTGGACTACGCTTATAGCGATTATTGCATTGCTGTTGTTGCCGAAAAAGCCGGTCATTTAATGCTGGCGAAACAATATCGGGAGCGGGCCCGCAACTATCGCCACCTGTTCGATCCCGCCACTGGCTTCCTCCGGCCTAAAGACGACCAAGGTAATTTCACGCCTGATTTCCGTCCATTACAATGGGGCCACGGTTTCACTGAAGGCAGTGTTTGGCAAAACGGCTTCGCGGTTTACCAGGACATCGCCGGTTTAGTCAACGAATTTGGTGGCAAACAAGCCTTTTACGAGAAACTCGTTGAGCTGGTCAATACGCCAGCAACCTTCGAAACTGGTAGCTATGGTTTTGAGATCCATGAAATGACCGAATTGGCCGCGCTGAAATTTGGTCAATTGGCTTTGTCCAACCAGCCAAGTTTCCACATTCCTTATTTGTTCACCTATGTTGATCACCCCGAGATGACCCAATTGCTGGTCAAACAATTGCTTACCCAAGCCTTCAACAGCGGCTATCAGGGCTTCCCTGGCGACGAGGACAATGGTTCAATGGCTGGCTGGTTCGTCTTGTCAGCGCTAGGCATTTATCCGGTCACTCCCGGCTCCACGCAATTTGTCTTTGGGATTCCACTGTTCGACCAAGTGACCCTGCACTTGCCGGCTGACAAAACTTTGGTACTGCGCACAGTGAACAACGAAGCACAAAATCAATTCGTCCAAGCGAGAAGTCTGAATGGTCAAGCGGTCACCGCCACTTATCTTGATTATGACCAACTGATGGCTGGTGGGGAGCTGACTACCACCTTAGGTTTGGCGCCCAGCTTGCATCAACTGACTGACGCTGAACTGCCCTACTCAATTTCTGAATACGACGACTAGAACTGTCACCGCGCCAAACAGCCCACGTTTCTTCTTGATGGAGAAACGTGGGCTGCTTTTTAGTTTGGGTTGCTGGGTGAAAGTATGGTGGCCGCAGCTTGCGCTGCGAAATTCGGGGTGAGCTCGCTGTGGGCATCACTTTGAGCTTTTCGGAAAACCACCGAAAATCTCAAAGCTGAGCCTTGTCCTAGGCGGCAAAGCCGCCAAGGACAATTGGTTCTTTCTAACGTTTGGCGATTAAGGCTTATGCTGCACCATATTTCTCGATAAGTAGGATTCTCTCTTTTAATGATAAAAAACTACAGCGCCCATAAACAGCGCGTTTGATTGTTTTCGTGCGGT
>NZ_BAAABI010000008.1:0-98857 GCF_054785215.1 Lapidilactobacillus salsurivasis
TCTGACTACGAATCAGAAGGTTGTAGGTTCGACTCCTACTGGGTGCATAGTTCGGGAAGTAGCTCAGCTTGGTAGAGCACCTGGTTTGGGACCAGGGGGTCGCAGGTTCGAATCCTGTCTTCCCGATGGTAGTAAAATAATAAAATGCGGAAGTAGTTCAGTGGTAGAACATCACCTTGCCATGGTGGGGGTCGCGGGTTCGAATCCCGTCTTCCGCTTCTGAGTCTGAAAGATAGCTTTTAGGCTTTTTTGTTCTAAGGATTCAGTAGAGCTGATTGACGGGAAATAGCTCAGCTTGGTAGAGCACTACGTTCGGGACGTAGGGGTCGCAAGTTCAAATCTTGTTTTCCCGATTGAAAAACGTTGAAAGTGATTAAACTTTCAACGTTTTTTGGTATCAGTTAGGAACTTGGTAGTTGGCAGATCGGTTAATTTCTTTTATAATGAAGGTCAATGATGGTCAAAATCAGATGAGACTTGATAGAAAAGGAATCGATCGATGGCAGGACAAAATATTTCAGATATAATTGAAGCGTATTTGAAACAAATTCTGGCTGCGGAACAACAGATAGAAATCAATCGTTCCGAAGTAGCGGCGCAGTTCAATTGTGTTCCTTCACAGATCAATTATGTCATTAAGACTCGTTTCACCACGCAACAAGGCTATTTGGTGGAAAGCAAACGGGGCGGCGGCGGATACATTCGCATTGAAAAGATGCAATTTTGCGATCAGGACCATTACTTGAATCGCTTAATTGCGGCAATCGGGGCGCAAATCACCTTGCCGCGGACGTTAATGGTTTTGCAGCAGTTGATTGAATCGGAATTGATCAGTGAACGCGAGGCACGCTTGATTGCCACGATGCTGACAGATGAGGCATTGCGGATCAAGGATCAGACGGCCGCGGAAACAGTGCGCGCTAATCTCTTGAGCGCATTATTGGATGGCTTACGTTATCGCTGAATTTGGTTTAAAGAAAGGCAGGCGTTATCTTGGATAATCTATTTACAGAAAGTGCCAGTAAAGTGCTGGTCATTGCCCAAGAACAGGCGCGGTATTTTCATCATCACGCGGTGGGGACAGAGCATTTATTGTTAGCATTAACGATGGAAACGGAGGGAATCGCCGGTAAGACGCTGCGGCAATTGACGATCACCCCGGATTACGTCAAGGAGGAGATCGAGCGGTTTACTGGTTATGGCTCGTCCTCCGCAGAAGGTTCGGATCAGGCGGATGGCTATTTGCCTTATTCGCCGAAGTCCAAGCAGATTTTGGCTTATGCTGGGGACGAGGCCAAGCGTCTAGGCGCCATCAAGATTGGCACCGAACATATTTTGTTAGGATTATTACGTGAGGACGATATTTTGGCCGCGCGGATCTTGACGAATTTGGGGCTCAGTCTAACCAAGACGAAGCAGATCCTATTGAAAAAAATGGGCTTATCTGACGCTAATTTCAAAAAAGGGCAGATCGCTGGCGGCCGTGCTTCAGCGCGACCGGCAGCAACGCAAGCGAAGACGTTGACCCCGACTTTGAATTCTTTAGCGCGGGATTTAACGGCTGCGGCCACGGAAGCGAAAATGGATCCCGTTGTCGGTCGTGATCGGGAAGTTAAGCGGGTGATTCAGATTTTGAGCCGGCGCACAAAGAACAATCCGGTCCTGGTCGGCGAACCTGGCGTTGGTAAAACAGCGATCGCCGAAGGACTAGCGCAGCGCATCGTTGCGGTCAATGTCCCGGCTGATATGCGGCAAAAGCGGCTGATGATGCTGGATATGGGGTCCCTGGTTGCTGGCACCAAGTATCGTGGTGAGTTCGAAGATCGCCTAAAAAAGGTGATCGACGAGATCTATCAAGATGGCCAAGTCATCCTGTTTATTGATGAACTGCACACGCTTGTTGGCGCAGGTGGGGCAGAAGGCGCGATCGACGCTTCCAATATTTTGAAACCGGCCCTGGCTCGGGGTGAATTGCAGTTGATCGGCGCGACGACCTTGGATGAATATCAGAAGTATATTGAAAAGGATTCCGCCCTGGAACGTCGGTTTGCCACCGTGCAAATCGATGAACCGACGCCGGCCGAAACTGAATCAATTTTGAAGGGGTTACGTCCGCGTTACGAAGCTCATCATGGTGTGACGATCACCGACGAGGCTTTACATGAAGCGGTTGTACTAGCGGACCGCTATATTGTGGGACGATTCATGCCCGATAAGGCGATTGATTTGATCGACGAATCCGCCGCTAAAGTCCGCTTGGATGAAGCCAGTGACCTGAGCCCGCTGGATCAGGTCCAACAAGAATTGAACCAAATCATCGCCCAAAAGGAACAAGCGATCGAACAACAGGACTTCGAGCAGGCCGCCAATATTCGTCAGAAAGAAATGGCCTTGAAAGTCAAACTCGATGAAGTGATCGCGGCCAATCCTGGCACAGTTCGCTCCGATGTGAAAGTCACGCCAGAAGACGTGGCGGAAGTCGTTTCTGAGTGGACCGGGGTACCATTGACCCAACTGCAGAAGAAAGAGAGCGAACGGCTGATCAACCTGGAACAGATTCTGCATAACCGGGTTGTGGGTCAGGACAAGGCCGTGACTTCGGTGGCTAAAGCAATTCGCCGGGCCCGTAGTGGGTTAAAAGATCCACAACGGCCGATCGGTTCATTCTTGTTCTTAGGACCAACCGGCGTCGGTAAAACCGAATTGGCCAAGGCCTTGGCCGAAGCGATGTTTGGTTCGGAGGACAATTTGATTCGAATCGATATGTCCGAATTCATGGATCAATACACCACCTCCCGTTTGATTGGGTCACCGCCAGGCTATGTTGGCTATGACGAAGGCGGTCAATTGACCGAGAAAGTTCGCAACAAACCTTACTCGGTTGTGCTATTTGATGAGGTGGAAAAGGCCCATCCGGATGTTTTCAACTTGTTGTTACAGGTTTTGGATGATGGTTATTTGACTGATGCCAAGGGGCGCCGCGTCGATTTCCGCAATACGATTTTGATCATGACTTCGAATTTAGGGGCAACGGCCTTACGTGATGACAAATCAGTTGGGTTCGGCGCTTACTCGGCGACGGATCAGCATGCGGAGATGAACGCCAAGATCATGGAGGCGACGAAGCAATTCTTCCGGCCAGAATTCCTGAACCGGATCGATGAGACCGTGATTTTCCATAGTTTGGATAAGGCGCAATTGCGCACCATCGTTCGGATCCTCTCGCGGAAACTACAACAACGGTTGGCGGAGCAACAAATCAGCTTGAAACTGACGCCGGCAGCCATGGATGTGATCGCTCAGGATGGCTTTGACCCTGAATATGGCGCCCGGCCATTGCGGCGCGCGATCCAACGGGACATTGAGGATCGGGTCAGTGAAATGTTGCTGGACAAAACAATCACCACCAATAGTCAAGTTACGGTCGGCGCCAGTAAAGGAAAAATCACGGTTAACGTGAAAGCCTTGAAGCCCAAAGAAGCGGCGCCAAAGACCAAAAGCAAAAAAGCTGTCAAAACGCCTTGATTCCTTCAGATGATAGGTCCAAATAAGTAAGTCGCAACAAGCTAGGTTGTTAACAATCTAGCTTTTTTGCTGGGTTCTGTGCTATCCTTTGAAAGAACGAAAAGAAAAAGAGGTTCATTATGTCTGAATTAGTAACTACCGTGTCCAGTTATCAACAGGCCGCGGCTGTCATTGCGGCCGGCGCCGACCGCCTATATCTCGGCGAGGACGAATTCGGGTTGCGCTTACCCCATAGTTTCGCGCGAGAGGAATTGGCGGCGATCGTGACCCTAGCTCATCAGGAGCAGAAGAAAGTCACTGTGGCGGCTAACGCTATTTTCCATAACGATCGCATCGCCAAAATCGACGAGTATTTCCGCTTTCTCGCGGCAATCGGTGTGGACGAGGTCAGTATTGGTGATCCCGGGGCAATCAATGTTTTGCGGCGGGCGCAACTGAACTTGCCCTACCTTTATGACGCGGCCGACTTGGTGACCAGTTCGCGGCAAATCAACTTTTGGGGGAAACATGGAGCGCACGCCGCGGTGTTGGCCCATGAGGTTCCTTATCAAGAAATGATGCCCCTAAGCCAAAAGGTGACGATTCCTGTGGAGGTCACGGTTTATGGCGCCATTGTGATTCATCAGTCTGGACGGCCGCTATTGGATAACTATTCGAATTTTGTCCAAGAGCATTTGGACCGGACGGATCGGCAACGGGGGTTGTTTATTGCGACGCCCCATCATGATGAGACCCATTATTCGATTTATGAAGATCGCAATGGGACGCATATCTTTGCGAATAACGATCTTGACCTGCTGCCGGATCTGCCTAAGTTATGGGATCTTGGGTTGCGGCGTTGGAAGCTGGATGGTCTCTTCGCCGATGAAGCGACCTTCCCCCAAGTTGTCGCGGCTTTTGCCCAAGCGCGCGCACTTTTGGCGGCGGGAACAGCGACCGCCGCGGACTTGGCAGTGCTGGATCAAACGGTTCAGCAGTTGCAACCAGCAGGCCGCGGTTTAGACAATGGTTTCTTTGATTTAGATCCAGATGAGGTGAAATAATGTTAACTGCAGTCAAACATCCAGAAGTACTAGCGCCAGCCGGGACCCCCGAGAAATTAAAGGTCGCGATCGACTATGGCGCCGACGCGGTCTATATCGGGGGCGACGCCTATGGTCTGCGCTCCCGTGCGGGAAATTTCTCGTTCGCGGAAATGAAAAGCGGTGCGGATTACGCCCATCAACACGGAGCAAAAGTTTACGTGGCTGCCAACATTGTCGCCCACGAGCAAAATTTAGCCGGAGCCGGTTCGTTTTATCGGCAAGTGCGCGATGCGGGAATTGATGCGGTGATCGTCTCGGATCCCTCCTTGATCGAAACGGCGATCACCGAAGCACCAGGTCTGAAGGTTCATTTATCCACCCAAGCTTCCGCAACCAACTATGAGACCCTGAATTTCTGGCAAAATGAAGGCTTGGAGCGGGTGGTTTTAGCCCGGGAGGTGGGGATCGCCGAAATCAAGGAAATGCGTCAACATACCGATGTCCAAATCGAAGCGTTTGTCCATGGTGCTATGTGTATTGGCTATTCCGGGCGTTGTGTGCTGTCCAACCACTTGAGTCTGCGGGACGCCAATCGAGGCGGCTGCGCGCAGAACTGTCGCTGGAAGTATGACTTGTTCGATCTCCCTGACCTAGGTCAGAAGCGCGAATTGGTTGGGCACGGTCCAGATGGAAAAGCCGAGAAGTTCTCCATGAGCGCCGTCGATATGTCGATGATCGAGCACATTCCTGATTTGGTCGAAGCAGGTGTGGATTCGCTGAAAATCGAAGGACGAATGAAGACCGTTCATTATGTCTCGACCGTGGCCAATGTTTATTCCACCGCGGTTCGGAAATATTGCGCTGATCCGGCTAATTATCAGTTGGATCCGGCTTGGGTCGACGAGTTGTGGAAAGTGGCTCAGCGCGAATTGTCGACAGGCTTTTATTACGGGACGCCAAATGAGGAGTTCCAATTGTTTGGTCAACGGCGCCGTTTGCCTCATTACGCCTTCGTCGGTGAGGTCTTGGCCTACGACGCGGCGACACGGCAAGTGACGGTCCAACAACGCAACAATTTTGGGATCGGCGATCAGATCGAATTCTATGGACCGAACTTCAGTCATCATACTCAAGCGGTAACCGATCTGTTCGATGAGGACGATCAAGCCATCGACCGGGCGCCGCATGCGATGCAGGTCGTGCACTTTACTTGCGCTCAACCGGTTCAGCCGGGCGATTTCGTCCGGGCCCAGGCGCGCCACTAGGTTCTGGCCGGCCTTGGATTCGGGGACATTTCGGGTCTCAATTTGGTAGATTCACACATTTGAGCAAAAAAAGACAATTAACAACGCTTACAATTTGTCAAGACCTTTACAGATAGAAATATTTAGCGTATACTAACAAGGTCTGACAAGAGCTGTAGCGTACAATATTACAGTATCACGACCGATCTTTTGTCCGGTAAGTGATTATATAAGTACAAAGGCAAGGCGTTTGCTGTTGCTTTTGTCTTTTTTTTGCTTAAAAACTGGTCGAAAGAACGATTTAATCAAAATGTAACATTTGTCATGATTCTGAAATATTAGCAAGCTACTGATTTTTTTGAAGGGGTGAACGGTTTGGTAGGACACATCGTGAAATATGGTAAGCACCGGACGCGGCGTTCTTACGCGCGGATCAAAGAAGTGCTCGATTTACCAAATTTGATCGAGATCCAAACAAATTCATATCAATGGTTCCTAGACGAAGGGCTCAGCAGCATGTTCCAAGACATTATGCCGATCGACGACTTCGCGGGTAACCTTTCGCTTGAATTTGTTGGCTATAAACTTTTAGAACCAAAATACTCAGTCGAAGAGGCGCGGCAACATGACGCCAATTATTCGGCGCCTTTACACGTTACTTTGAAGTTGACCAATCATGAAACCAATGAGATCAAAACTCAGGATGTTTTCTTTGGCGATTTCCCATTGATGACCGAGCAAGGGACCTTCATTATCAACGGTGCCGAACGGGTTATTGTTTCCCAATTAGTTCGTTCCCCTGGTGTTTATTTCAATTCATCAATCGATAAGAACAGCCGGACGCTTTACGGCACAACGGTCATCCCGAACCGCGGCGCCTGGTTGGAATACGAATCTGATGCGAAGGATATTTCCTACGTGCGGATCGACCGGACCCGGAAGCTTCCCTTGTCAATTTTGATTCGGGCATTGGGCTACGGCTCGGATTCCGAAATCATCGATATCTTAGGTGAAAACGACAGCTTGATGTCAACCTTGGAAAAGGATGTCCACAAGGATACCAGTGATTCACGTGTCGCTGAAGCCTTGAAAGATATTTACGAACGTCTCCGCCCAGGCGAACCGAAGACCGCAGATAGTTCGCGGTCATTGCTGTACGCGCGCTTCTTCGACCCTAAGCGCTACGATTTAGCGCCGGTTGGTCGTTATAAAATCAATAAGAAACTGGGCTTGAAACATCGCCTGATCAATCAAACGCTTGCTGAGACCTTGGCCGATCCTGATACCGGTGAGATTTTAGCGGAAAAGGGTAAATTGGTTGATCGCGAAGTCATGGATAAATTGAATCCCTATTTGGCGCGTGATGATTTCAAGACGGTCACTTACGAACCTTCTGATGAAGGTGTTGTTAATGAACCAATGACTGTGCAAGTCATCAAGGTGGTTTCACCCGATGATCCTGAAAAGGAAGTCAATCTGATTGGTAACGCGAATATCGCCGAGGATGTCAAGCACATTACCCCTGCGGATATCGTGGCTTCGATCAATTACTTCTTGAACCTGAGCGAAGGCTTAGGAAGCACTGATGATATCGACCATTTAGGCAATCGGCGGATCCGTTCCGTTGGTGAATTGCTCCAAAACCAATTCCGCATTGGTTTGGCGCGGATGGAACGGGTTGTGCGGGAACGGATGTCGATCCAAGATATCAACACAGTCACCCCACAACAATTGATCAATATTCGTCCTGTTGTGGCGTCCATCAAGGAATTCTTTGGGTCTTCCCAGCTGTCCCAGTTCATGGATCAAACGAATCCGTTAGGTGAATTGACCCATAAGCGGCGTTTGTCTGCCTTAGGACCTGGTGGTTTGACCCGTGATCGCGCTGGTTACGAAGTGCGGGACGTTCACTATACCCATTATGGCCGGATGTGCCCAATTGAAACCCCTGAAGGACCAAACATTGGCTTGATCAACAGTTTGGCGTCTTATGCCGTCGTCAACAAATACGGCTTCATTGAAACCCCTTATCGCCGGGTCGCTTGGACCGATCATAAGGTTACCGATAAGATCGACTACTTGACCGCTGATGAAGAAGATAATTACATCGTCGCGCAGGCGAACTCTGTGTTAAACGATGATGGTAGTTTCGTCGCTGACACAGTCTTGGCGCGACACAAAGACGAAAACATCGAAATCAGCCCTGAGAAAGTCGATTACATGGACGTTTCGCCTAAACAGGTTGTCGCGGTCGCGACTGCCTGCATTCCTTTCTTGGAAAATGACGACTCCAACCGGGCCTTGATGGGTGCGAACATGCAGCGTCAGGCTGTGCCATTGGTTGATCCTCATGCGCCATTAGTTGGTACTGGGATGGAATATGTGGCTGCCCATGACTCCGGGGTTGCTTTACTGGCTAAATATGATGGTGTCGTTGAATTCGTTGACGCTAAAGAAATCCGGACGCGTCGCGCTGATGGCACCTTAGATAAATATCAATTAATGAAATTCCGCCGTTCTAATGGTGGTAAGAGTTACAACCAACGGCCAATCGTGGCTAAAGGTGATCAAGTCGATGCTGGTGAAATCATCGCTGATGGACCAGCGATGGAGAAGGGCGAATTAGCCTTGGGGCAAAACCCATTGATCGCCTTTATGACTTGGAACATGTATAACTTTGAAGACGCGATCGTTTTATCAGAACGTTTGGTCAAAGACGATATTTACACGTCGATCCATATCGAAGAATATGAATCTGAAGCCCGTGACACTAAATTAGGACCTGAAGAAATGACTCGGGAAATTCCTAACGTCGGTGAAGACGCGTTGAAAGATTTGGATGAATTCGGGATCGTGCGGATCGGGGCCGAGGTTCATGACGGTGATATCTTAGTCGGCAAGGTCACGCCGAAAGGGGTCACTGAACTATCCGCTGAGGAACGTTTGCTCCATGCGATCTTTGGTGAGAAGGCTCGCGAAGTTCGCGATACCTCACTCCGTGTCCCTCATGGCGGCGGCGGCATCATTCAAGATGTGAAGATTTTTACTCGTGAAGCGGGCGATGAGTTAGCGCCAGGCGTCAATATGATGGTGCGGGTCTACATCACTCAGAAGCGGAAGATCCAAGTCGGGGATAAGATGGCCGGTCGTCACGGTAATAAAGGGACGGTTTCCATCGTGGTTCCTGAAGAAGATATGCCATTCATGCCAGATGGCACGCCGGTCGATATTCTCTTGAACCCCATGGGTGTTCCTTCACGGATGAACATTGGTCAGGTCTTGGAACTGCATTTAGGCATGGCCGCGCGTAACTTGGGGATCCACGTTTCCACGCCAGTTTTCGATGGCGCCAATGAGAAAGATCTTTGGGATACTGTTAAGGAAGCCGGAATGGCCAGTGACGGGAAGACTGTTCTTTATGACGGTCGGACCGGTGAAGCCTTCCATAATCGTGTTTCCGTTGGGGTCATGTACTACATGAAGCTGGCCCACATGGTTGACGATAAGATCCATGCTCGTTCGATTGGACCTTACTCTTTAGTGACGCAACAACCTTTAGGTGGTAAAGCCCAATTTGGTGGTCAGCGTTTCGGGGAAATGGAAGTTTGGGCCTTGGAAGCTTACGGGGCCGCTTATACCTTACAAGAAATCTTAACTTACAAATCGGATGACGTTGTTGGCCGGGTCAAGACCTATGAAGCCATTGTCAAAGGCGAACCAATTCCAAAACCAGGCGTACCTGAATCCTTCCGCGTTTTGGTCAAAGAATTACAGGCTTTAGGGCTTGATATGAAGGTCTTGGATGCCGATCATCAGGAAATCGAACTCCGCGATATGGATGACGAGGATGATGATATCGTCAATAACGACGCGTTACAGAAATACTCCGACGAACAAGAGAAGAAACGTCAAGAAGAAGAGGCGCAAAAAGCCTTAGCTGAAACGACGGGTAAAGATCAGCCGGCTAAGTAAGCGGTCGATTGACAATAGACAGGGAGGTCTAAATCTTTGATCGATGTAAATAAGTTTGAAAGCATGCAAATCGGACTTGCATCCCCTGACAAGATTCGGAGCTGGTCTTATGGCGAGGTCAAAAAGCCAGAAACGATCAACTACCGAACCTTGAAGCCAGAACGTGATGGCTTGTTCGATGAACGCATTTTCGGACCAACTAAAGATTGGGAATGTGCCTGTGGCAAATACAAACGTGTCCGTTATAAGGGCATTGTCTGTGATCGCTGTGGTGTTGAAGTTACCCGTTCTAAGGTTCGGCGCGAACGGATGGGTCATATTGAATTGGCCGCACCCGTTTCACATATTTGGTATTACAAGGGAATTCCTAGCCGGATGGGTTTGATTTTGGACATGAGCCCACGCGCTTTGGAAGAAATCATTTACTTTGCTTCTTATGTTGTGATTGACCCAGCTGATACCACATTGGAATACAAGCAATTGTTGACTGAGCAAGAATATCGGGAACGGCTCGACGAGTTCGATGGTAAATTCACTGCCAAAATGGGCGCTGAAGCTATCAAAGAATTGTTGCAAAAGGTCGACTTGGACAAAGAAATCAAGTCCTTAAAAGAAGAATTACAAACCGCCCAAGGGCAAAAACGGACCCGCTCGATTCGCCGGTTGGATATTCTGGATGCCTTCAAGCAATCCGGTAACCGTCCTGATTGGATGATCATGGATGCGATCCCGGTTATTCCACCAGATCTACGGCCAATGGTTCAATTGGAAGGTGGTCGTTTCGCGACTTCTGATCTGAATGACCTTTACCGTCGGGTGATCAACCGTAACAACCGGTTGAAACGCTTGTTGGATCTGAATGCGCCTAGCATTATCGTTCAAAACGAAAAGCGGATGTTGCAAGAAGCCGTTGACGCTTTGATCGACAATGGTCGTCGTGGCCGTCCCGTCGCTGGACCTGGTAACCGCCCATTGAAGTCTCTTTCACACATGTTGAAAGGGAAGCAAGGCCGGTTCCGTCAGAACTTGCTGGGTAAACGGGTCGACTATTCTGGACGTTCTGTTATTGATGTTGGCCCAACCTTGAAGTTCTATCAATGTGGGGTCCCACGTCAAATGGCGCTGGAGTTGTTTAAACCATTTGTCATGCACGAATTGGTTAAACGCGATATCGCCTCAAATATCAAAAATGCCAAACGCAAGATCGAACGTCAAGATGATGATGTTTGGGATGTTTTGGAAGATGTGATCAAGGAACGGCCCGTGTTATTGAACCGGGCGCCAACGTTACACCGTCTGGGCATCCAAGCCTTTGAACCTGTCTTGGTCGATGGTAAATCCATTCGTCTGCATCCACTGGCTTGTGAAGCCTACAATGCCGATTTCGATGGGGACCAAATGGCGATCCACGTGCCTTTATCTGATGAAGCGCAAGCTGAAGCACGGATGCTGATGCTAGCAGCCCACCATATTTTGGCGCCAAAAGATGGTAAGCCGATCGTAACCCCTTCACAGGACGTTGTTTTGGGTAACTATTACTTGACACTAGAAGAACGCGGTCGTGAAGGCGAAGGCATGATTTTCAACAACATCGCCGAAGTTGAAACCGCGATGCAAAATGGCGATGTTCATTATCACTCCCGGATCGGGTTGTCGATTGCTTCCATGCCAACGAAACCATTCCCAGCGGCACAAAAGAATGGCATCTTGTTGACCACTGCTGGCAAGGCCTTGTTTAATCAAGTTTTACCAGAGAACTTCCCGTATTTGAATGAACCTTCCAACGCCAACTTGGTTGATGGCAATTTGGACAAGTTCTATTTGGAACCAGGGGAAGATATCCACGCGAAATTGGAACAAGAACCACTTGTGACCCCATTCAAGAAAGGCTTCTTGTCTGATATCATCGCGCAAGTCTTCAAGGTCTATAAAGTTCAACGGACTTCTGAATTGTTGGATGATATGAAGGAACTGGGTTACACGGTCTGCACGATCTCCGGCTTGACGGTCGGGGTGGCTGATGTGCCGGTCATGCCTGATAAAGATCGAATCGTTGACGACGCTCATAAGAAGGTTGCCAACGTCTCCAAACAATTCCGTCGGGGCTTGATTACCGACCAAGAACGTCATGATCGGGTCATTACCTTATGGAATGATGCGAAGGATGAGATCCAACAAGAATTATCTGATTCCTTTGACCCATCTAACCCAATCTCAATGATGAGTGATTCTGGCGCCCGGGGCTCGATTTCTAACTTTACCCAGCTTGCCGGCATGCGTGGCTTGATGGCCGCGCCTAACGGTGGGATGATGGAAGTTCCCGTAACGTCAAACTTCCGTGAAGGCTTGTCCGTCATGGAAATGTTCATGTCAACCCACGGTGCCCGTAAAGGGATGACCGATACGGCCTTGAAGACAGCCGATTCTGGCTACTTGACCCGACGGTTGGTTGACGTTGCCCAAGATGTCATTGTTCGTGAAGAAGACTGCGGTACTGACCGCGGGATTCTGATCAAAGCGATCCGCGAAGGCAATGAATTGATTGAATCCTTGTTTGATCGGTTAGTTGGCCGGTATTTGCAAAAATCAGTGATCAACCCCGAAACTGGGGAGCTGATTGCTAAACGCGGCGATTTGGTCAATGAAGACACTGCCCATCAAATCGTTGACGCTGGTGTCGAAGAAGCAACGATCCGTTCCGTCTTTACCTGCGATACCAAACATGGTGTCTGCAAGAAGTGCTATGGTTACAACTTAGCGACTGGCGGCGAAGTCGAAGTCGGCGAAGCTGTCGGAACCGTTGCCGCTCAATCGATCGGCGAACCTGGTACCCAGTTGACCATGCGGAACTTCCACTCCGGCGGTGTTGCCGGCGGCGAAGATATTACGCAAGGGTTGCCACGTGTCCAAGAAATTTTCGAAGCGCGGAATCCGAAGGGGCTTTCGGTTATCACTGAAGTTACGGGTGAAATCACTGCCATCGACGAGAACCCGGCCGAACATACCCGTGAGATCACCGTTGAAGGTAAAACTGATACGCGGACTTATAGTGTTCCTTACGCGTCTAGTGTGGCTGTCGCTGAAGGCGATCACATCGAACGCGGCGCGAAGTTAACGGGTGGTTCCATCGATCCGAAGCAGTTGATTCGTGTTCGTGATGTGATTTCTACTGAGAACTACCTGCTGTCTGAAGTCCAAAAGACTTATCGGATGCAGGGTGTTGAAATCAGTGATAAGCACGTCGAGGTGATGGTTCGGCAAATGTTACGGAAGATTCGGGTGCTTGATCCTGGTGATACCGAGATCTTGCCAGGGACCTTGCTTGACATCGCTGATTTCACCGAACAAAACCAAGCAACATTGGTCAAAGGTGGCATTCCGGCCACTGGTCGTCCGGTATTGTTAGGAATCACCAAGGCTTCCTTGGAAACCAACAGCTTCTTGTCGGCAGCATCCTTCCAAGAAACAACGCGTGTCTTAACCGACGCGTCGATTCGCGGTAAGAATGATCCTCTGATCGGCTTGAAAGAGAATGTGATTATCGGGAAGATCGTGCCTGCTGGTACCGGGATGGCGAAGTATCGTCACATGGAACCAGAGAAGGTTGGCGCTTCCTCCAAGAGCATTTACTCCATTTCAGACATTGAAAAGAAAATGGAAGCCGAGGATGCCGAAGCGGCACCAAAGAAATAAATTAAACTGTCATTCAGCGTTGAACCAAGGATGACATGGTATCAGATTACCGATCAAAGCTCCAGCGACAGTCGTCGCTGGGGCTTTTTCTGTACAAAAAATCCCCGGTCAATGTTTGACAGGGGAATTTAAGAGACTTTATCGGTTAGATTGCGGTTTTTAGAGGTCAACATGAGCGAAATCGCGGTGCGCATGGCGCGCAGCCAGGTCGGTTGCCACCAGATAACCGAGGAGGGCCAATAGCAATCCAGGAAGCAGCTTGGTCTGTTCGGCACCGAAAGTCGTGAGCCAGTGGTAACCAGGAAAATGAGGTAGGGCCTCGGCGCCGCCGGCCACGAGCAGGAGCCCTGGCAAACATTTGAGAAAGGCTTGACCGACCTTGGCCGGTTGTCGAAAGTAGGCGGGTAGAAAGGTGAAATTAAAAACGCCAAATATTAAAAAACCCACGGTAAACAAAGTGACATTGGCGCTCAAGCCGACGGGATTTCCGGCCAGGGGCAAAGCCTGTCGTAATTGGGCGAATGGTAGCGTCAGTAGCAGGCTTGCCAGTTGCGCGGTGACCGTGACGAGGAATTTACTTGTGACCAGCGCTTGCCGCGGAATCGGTAGTAGTGCTGTATAGTAAAGATCGTTGGTCTCACGGTTGTAGGTAAAGGAAATGAAGATACCTAGGCAGGAAAAGAGCCAGATCATGACCAGCGGATAAGCGGGGACCAACACTAGGGGACCCATGCAAGTGAACACAAATAGGTTCGGGTGGGCGGCCAAGCACCATTCTTTTTTCAAGAGGTCAATGCGCATTGTCGGGCACCTCCAGGGCGACAATCATGTCGTCTAAAGTTAGGGCTGTCGCAGAGCGGTGGACGGCGCTGAAGTGCGCCAGTGTGTCTGTGGCGATGATCTGACCCTGGCGCAAAACAATCAATTCATCGGCGCAGCGCTCCAAGTCATCGGACAAGTGGGTCGCCAGCAAGATACTGATCCCGGAATCGGCTAGCTGGCGCAAAATTGTTTGCAACTGGCGTCGGGCAACCACATCTAGACCACTGGTCGGCTCGTCGAGAATCAACAATTGCGCCTGGTGGGCCAACGCTAGCGCCAACTGATATTTAACTTTCATTCCTGTTGAAAGTTCTTTGACTCGTTGCTGTTCATTTAAATTGAACTGCCGGCACAAGGTCAGATAGCAATCTTGGTCCCAGTTAGGAAAGAACTGCCGTGTGATCTTGGTTAGACTGACAAGGCGCTTCTCCCGATAATAATCGGTCGTGCCTAGTACCACACCAATTTGCAGTAGGCTTTCTCGCTGGTGATCACTGAATGGTCGCTCAAAGAAGCGAATCTGCCCCTGATCAATCGGGCAAATTCCTAAGAGCGATTTGATCAAAGTCGATTTGCCAGCGCCGTTGGGACCGATCAGACCATAGATTTTACCTGGATCAAGGCGCAATCGAGTCACGTTAAGTTGAAAAGTGGGATATTTCTTGACCAGGTTGGTCACGGTCAGGCTAGACATTGTCGTCACCCGCTGGGAACAAGTGGTGAAAAGCTGGTCCGGTTTGTGCCAGAAATTGGTCCACGGCGACCAAGGCCAGTCCGGCGGTACCTGGATTAGAATCGCCTAAGAGCATCAACTGCGTTCCAGGTGTCAGGCCTAAGGTGGTGCAAGCCGTCGCTGGCAATGTAACTTGATGTTGATCATCCAACGTGACCACACCGAAAATATGTTTTCCCGGCGGTCCAATCGGAACACCGGTGTTCTCTTCATCGTAGGTCACTAGGGCATTGAGATCGACGCCAAATAGATTCGCTAGTGCTAAGCAACGATTGATGTCTGGCAAACTGGCGCCGCTTTCCCACTTTGCGAAAGCTTGGCGGGAGACGTTGAGCCGCTCGGCGACAAACTCTTGCGACCATTGTTTGCGTTGACGTAGGCTCCGAATGTTCGCTGCGATAAATTGATTTGCTGTCATTTTGATTCCTCCAATAACTCGATTATACTCAGCAAGTTTCGCGAGGACAGCATTTTAAGGTAACTGATTTCGCAACGACTGGTTGCCCCGGATATTGTTTTGCGGATATGACCGGATCTTGCAGGGTGGTTTGACCCGAAATCAATTTAACGAAGTGGCCAGAAGCCCTGCCATAGCAGCACCCAGCGTTGGCTTAGCGCAAAGAGTTGCGGGGTGATCAAGGTGGCCACGAACAAATAAGGCAGAAAGGGAATCTGTCGATCTGAGGTTTGCTCGCGCCAAGGATAGTAGGTCAAAATCAGCAGATTGGCGATGAAGAGCGCGCCCAGGCCAAAGACACTCCCGCGATAGAAGAAGATCAGCCCGAGCCAAAAGACATCAGCGCTGCCTAAGCCCTGCGTCAGTCGGGCAATTAGGGCAAATCCTCCTGTCAAGGCCAAGGCGGCGAGCCAGTGCGGTTGGCCGGCGGGGAAGGGGGCCAATAGGAGGGCGCCACCACAAATAAGCAAGGTGCGTTGATAAACATAATGATTGGTCCAATCGGCTAACGCACAGATAAATAAGCCGGCCAAGGCGATGAAGTCAGCCAGTTGATAATCTCCGGCATTGGTGAACAGCCAACATGCGCTCAGTCCACCTAGCCATTCGCGCAAGGTTGACGCCAGGGGGATTGGTTGCTGGCAGTGGCGACAGCGACCATGGTGCTGCCCATAACTGATGATCGGGATCAAGTCAGCCCAGGTCAGCGGCCATAAACAAGTCGCGCAGTGCGAGGGGGTGAAAACCACGTCGGCTGCTGGTCCCCGCTCAACCACTAATTGACCAAAAGAGCCTAAACTAGCGCCTAGAAAGAAAATCAAAATCAATCGTATTGTTTTTTCAAGCCAAATAATCATCAAATAAATCCGCCTCCATCAGCTCGCCGTGTCCACTTTCTGTGTTAAAATAAGATACGCCAAAGATCCGAAATTCCGTTTATTTTACCGCGCGCCTTGCTGGAAATTTGAGCGGCCGTCGCAAACTGCCAGATTTTAGTGAATGATTGGGGGTCAGTGCTGAATAATCGTCGAAAAAGTGCCGAATTGGTTTGACAGCGCTGGCGCTTCGTGATAATGTATTAAAGGTGCTTTCTGGATATTGTTCGATACTTCGGTGTCCGTGCTGCTCTATTCGAAGCTATCAAATGTTCAGGCCTTTATTTTTTACAAAAAAATGAACCGCCTGGATGTGTGTACTTAAATTTGAAATAAAACTGAGGAGGATCCTTGATGCCAACTATTAACCAATTGGTACGTAAAGGCCGTAAATCAAAAGTTTCAATGTCAGATTCACCTGCTTTGAACTTTGGTTACAACAGTAAGAAAAAGTCATTAACTTCAAATCCTGCACCTCAAAAACGTGGTGTAGCTACTCGTGTAGGGACAATGACTCCTAAGAAACCTAACTCCGCTTTGCGGAAGTATGCCCGTGTTCGTTTATCTAACTTGATCGAAGTTACCGCCTATATTCCTGGTATCGGTCATAACTTGCAAGAGCATAGTGTCGTCTTGATCCGTGGCGGTCGTGTAAAAGACCTTCCTGGTGTTCGTTATCACATCGTTCGTGGTGCTTTAGATACCGCGGGTGTCACTGACCGGAAACAAAGCCGCTCCAAGTACGGTGCTAAGCGCCCTAAGAAATAGCATTTTAATCTGACCAATAACCATTACTAGGAGGTTTACTCAATGCCAAGAAAAGGTAATGTGGCAAAACGCGATGTCTTGCCAGACCCAATCTATAATTCAAAACTCGTTTCCCGCTTGATCAACCATTTGATGCTTGACGGCAAACGTGGTACCGCATCAACGATTTTATATGATGCTTTTGACATCATCAAAGAAAAGACAAGCAAAGATCCACTTGAAGTATTCGAAGAAGCCATGAAGAACGTTATGCCCGTTCTTGAAGTTAAAGCTCGCCGTATCGGTGGTTCTAACTATCAGGTGCCAATCGAAGTACGTCCAGAACGTCGGACGACTTTAGGCTTACGTTGGATCGTTAGTTATGCTCGTTTGCGTAACGAACATACCATGGACGAACGTTTAGCTAACGAGATCATGGACGCTGCTAACAACACAGGTGCTTCTGTTAAGAAACGCGAAGATACCCATAAGATGGCAGACGCTAACCGTGCTTTCGCCCACTATCGTTGGTAAGATTCTGATTGAGCGGCTCCGGCAAATCGCACGAGCGGCTCAATTTTATCTAGATTACTTATTGAGAGGAGAAACTTTGAATGGCTAATAAACGTGAATTCCCTTTGGAAAAAACACGTAATATCGGGATCATGGCTCATATTGATGCCGGTAAAACAACGACCACTGAACGGATCCTGTACTACACAGGTAAAATCCACAAAATTGGCGAAACCCATGAAGGGGCTTCACAAATGGACTGGATGGCGCAGGAACAAGAACGTGGGATCACGATTACTTCCGCTGCGACGACTGCGCAATGGAAAGACTATCGGATCAACATCATCGATACTCCAGGACACGTGGACTTCACGATTGAAGTTGAACGTTCATTGCGGGTACTTGATGGTGCCATCACGGTTTTGGATGCTCAATCTGGCGTGGAGCCACAAACTGAGAACGTTTGGCGGCAAGCGACCACATACGGTGTTCCTCGTTTAGTATTCGTTAACAAAATGGACAAGATCGGCGCGGACTTTGACTATTCTGTTTCGACTTTACATGACCGTTTACAAGCCAATGCTCATGCCGTTCAAATGCCGATCGGCGCCGAAGACCAGTTCGAAGGCGTGATTGACTTAATCGACATGGTCGCTGACTTATACGACGAAGATGCTTTGGGTACGAAATGGGATACGGTTGCCGTACCTGATGATTACAAGGATGAAGCTGAAAAACGTCGGAATGAATTGATCGAAGCTGTTGCTGACGTTGATGACGACATCATGGAGAAATATCTCGACGGTGAAGAAATCACTAGCGACGAATTGCGTCATGCAATTCGCGAAGCAACGATCAACTTGAAATTCTACCCTGTTTTAGCTGGTTCTGCCTTCAAGAACAAGGGCGTGCAAATGTTGATGGATGCAGTCGTTGACTACTTGCCATCACCTTTGGAAGTTCGGCCTTATAAATCAATTGATCCTGCTACTGGCGATGAAGTTGACTTATTGGCTGATGATGACGCGCCGTTCGCTGGGTTGGCCTTCAAGATCGCCACTGACCCATTCGTTGGCCGTTTGACTTTCTTCCGGGTTTACACAGGGACTTTGATTGCAGGTTCATACATCCTGAACGCAACGAAAGACACGCGTGAACGTGTTGGTCGTTTGCTGCAAATGCATGCGAACCACCGTCAAGAAATCCCTGAAGTTTTCTCTGGAGATATTGGCGCGGCGATTGGTTTGAAGAACACCACCACTGGGGATTCTTTGACTGACCTTAAGCGGCCATTGATTTTGGAAGCAATGGAAATTCCTGAACCAGTTATTCAGGTATCGATTGAACCAAACTCTAAAGAAGACCGGGACAAGATGGATCTTGCTTTGCAAAAACTTGCTGAAGAAGATCCAACCTTCCGTGCGGAAACAAACCCTGAAACTGGCGAAACGCTGATCTCTGGGATGGGCGAATTGCATTTGGACATCATCGTTGACCGGATGCGTCGTGAATTCAAGGTTGAAGCTAAAGTCGGCGAACCACAAGTTGCCTACCGTGAGACCTTCACGAAACAAACCTCTGCTCAAGGTAAGTTTGTTCGTCAGTCTGGTGGTAAAGGTCAATATGGTGACGTTTGGATCGAATTTACTCCAAATGAAGAGGGTAAAGGCTTCGAGTTCGAAAACGCCATCGTTGGTGGGGTCGTGCCTCGTGAATACATTCCTTCAGTAGAACAAGGCTTGAAAGAATCAATGGCTAATGGCGTCTTAGCTGGTTACCCATTGATCGACGTTAAGGCGAAGCTCTATGATGGTTCTTATCACGAAGTCGATTCATCCGAAGCGGCCTTCAAGGTTGCCGCTTCAATGTCATTGCGGGCGGCTTCTAAGACAGCTGGCGCAGTGATCCTTGAACCGATTATGAAGGTTGAAGTTGTGGCGCCTGAGGATTACTTAGGTGATGTTATGGGCCAGATCACTGCACGTCGTGGTCGGGTCGATGGCATGGAAGCGCGTGGTAACGCCCAAGTCGTTAATGCCTCAGTTCCATTGGCAGAAATGTTTGGTTATGCGACTACCTTGCGTTCAGCAACTCAGGGTCGTGGTACCTTCACGATGGTCTTTGATCATTACGAAGCAGTGCCAAAATCAATCCAAGAAGAAATCATCAAGAAAAACGGTGGCAACTAATTAGCTGTCCCACCCATACTTGATTGCTTATGAAACACTCACGCTGTTCAGGCGTGAGTGTTTTTTTGTTGCATGCCTGATTAACCGGGAAGCGATTTTGATAGCAATTTAGGCATCGATTCCGATTGCTAATAATATAGAAGAAAATTTGTAGGTCTGGATTTTTTGGTATTGAAAGATGAGTGCACATCAAGAGTTCCAGCCCTTTTTTGATGACAAAATTTTTTTCTACTGCCCAGCAACTGGTTGAAAATCAATGAAGCCGCTTCCCAATGATTACCGCAAAAAAACTTGAATAATTTAGAGAAAAACCTTGAAATTGCAAGGCTTTTCCAGTAATATAGATAAAGTGCTCAGTTCCAGGGGTGTAGTACGCCCTAGGGGTGCTGCGCAACAAACAAGGGCGTTGAAGTGAGAGGTTGCGACACACCCGGCCGCATTGCCACGACGGTTATGTTGGTAATTCCCACGGAGCTTGTCCATTAATGTGACGAAAAGGAGGTAAATTTCCATGGCAAAACAAAAAATTCGGATTCGGTTGAAGGCCTATGAACATCGTATCTTAGACCAATCAGCTGAAAAGATTGTTGAAACGGCAAAACGTACTGGTGCTGCAATTAGCGGGCCAATCCCATTGCCAACAGAGCGTAGCCTTTATACGGTGATCCGTTCACCGCATAAGTACAAGGACTCACGTGAACAATTCGAGATCCGGACGCACAAACGTTTGATCGATATCGTTAACCCAACTGCTAAAACAGTTGACGCGTTGATGAAACTCGACTTACCAAGTGGTGTCGATATCGAAATCAAATTATAATAGACCAAAGAAAATGGAGGTGTAGTCATGGCTAGAAAAGGAATCTTAGGGAAAAAGGTTGGAATGACCCAGATCTTTACGGAAAATGGCGAATTGATCCCTGTTACTGTGATCGAAGCAAGCGCGAACGTTGTTTTGCAAATCAAGACAACTGAAACAGACGGTTACGAAGCAGTTCAATTAGGTTATCAAGACGTTCGTGAAGTTCTGTCTAACAAACCAGCTAAAGGTCATGCTGCTAAGGCAAAAACGGCTCCTAAGCGCTTCATTCGCGAAATTCGTGATGTTGAGCTAGGAGATTATGAAGTCGGCTCTGAAGTTAAAGTCGATGTGTTCAACGAAGGTGACGTTGTTGACGTTACTGGTATCACGAAGGGTCATGGTTACCAAGGTAACATCAAGCGCTTCGGCCAATCACGCGGACCTGAAACTCACGGTTCTCGTTATCACCGGATCCCTGGTTCAATGGGCGCGATCATCAACCGTGTTTTCAAAGGCAAGATGTTGCCAGGACGCATGGGTAATGACAAAGTCACGATCCAGAACTTAACGATCGCGCGCGTTGATCCTGAACGGAATGTTTTGTTGATCAAGGGTAATGTCCCTGGCGCTAAGCATTCATTCGTTACAGTTAAATCCGCAATCAAATTAACAAAGTAGAAATTGAGAAAGGAGGATTTTCGTAATGGCAAATGTCACACTTTATAAACAAGATGGAACTGAGAATGGTACCGTTGCTTTAAACGATGCGATTTTCGGGATCGAACCTAACAACAGCGTCGTTTTCGACGCTGTCGTCATGCAACGTGCTTCTTTACGTCAAGGGACACACGCTGTCAAGAACCGTTCCGCGGTCCGTGGCGGTGGTCGTAAACCTTGGCGCCAAAAGGGTACTGGTCGTGCTCGTCAAGGCTCGATTCGTTCTCCACAATGGCGTGGTGGTGGGATCGTCTTCGGACCTACACCCCGTTCATATGCTTATAAATTACCTAGAAAAGTACGGCGTTTAGCAATCAAATCAGTTCTTTCGCAAAAGGTTCTCGATGGTGATTTGATTGTTGTGGACGGATTGAACTTCGACCAACCAAAGACAAAAGCATTCGCTGATGTTTTAGCAGGGTTGAATGTTGCGACAAAGGCATTAGTTGTTCTGGAAGCTGACAATGATTTTGCAGCTTTATCAGCACGCAACTTGCCAAACGTCACAGTTGTGGAAGCTGACGGCATCAACGTGTTAGATATCGTCAACAACCAGAAACTGATCTTAACACAAGCCGCTCTTGCTAAAATCGAGGAGGTGCTTGGTTAATGGCCGCACATGATATTATTATTCGTCCGATCGTGACGGAACAATCCATGAACATCATGGAAGATAAGAAATACACGTTTGAAGTTGCTGTCAACGCGAACAAAATCGCGGTTCGTCACGCAATCGAAGAAATCTTTGGCGTTAGCGTCAAAGAAGTCAACATTTTGAACGTTCGTGGTAAAAAGAAACGTTATGGCCGTTATGAGGGTTACACAAAGAAACGTCGGAAAGCAATCGTTACTTTGACACCTGATTCTGATGAAATCAAGATTTTTGAAGATTAGTCATAACTAGAATAATACAGGAGGAAAACTAATGGCGATTGTTAAATACAAACCAACCAGCAATGGTCGGCGCAATATGACCGCATCAGATTTTGCTGAGATCACCAAGTCAAAGCCTGAGAAGACTTTACTGGAATCCCAATCAAAAACTGCCGGTCGTAATGCTCATGGTCATATTACGGTTCGTCACCGTGGCGGCGGTCACAAACAAAAGTACCGTGTCATTGATTTTAAACGTACCAAAGATGATGTTAAAGCAGTTGTAAAGGCGATCGAATACGATCCCAACCGGACTGCGAACATTGCTTTATTACACTACGAAGATGGGGTTAAGTCATACATTATCGCGCCTAAGGGTTTGGTCGTTGGCCAAATCGTCCAATCTGGCGATAACGCAGATATCAAGGTTGGTAATGCACTTGAATTGGCGAACATTCCTGTTGGTACTTTGGTTCATAATATTGAATTGAAACCAGGTAAGGGCGGCCAATTGGCTCGTTCAGCCGGCGCTTCGGCTCAGATCTTAGGTCATGAAGCTAAATACACCTTGATTCGCTTGACTTCAGGCGAAGTACGGATGGTGCTTTCATCTGGCCGTGCCACAGTCGGTGAAGTTGGTAATGAACAACATGAATTGATCAAGATTGGTAAGGCTGGCCGTAAACGCTGGTTAGGCTTCCGTCCAACAGTTCGTGGTTCAGTTATGAACCCTAACGATCACCCTCATGGTGGTGGTGAAGGTAAAGCACCGATCGGACGTCCGTCGCCACTCTCACCATGGGGCAAGAAGACAATGGGTAAGAAGACCCGTAATTCTAAGGCTCGTTCTGAGAAGCTCATCATTCGGCACCGTAAGGGCAAATAGTCATAACTAAACACGATCGAAGGAGGTAACATAATGGGTCGCAGCTTGAAAAAAGGACCTTTTGCTGACGAGCATCTTCTGAAGAAGATCGCCGCTCAAGCAGATAGTGAGAAGAAACAAGTCATTAAAACTTGGTCACGTCGTTCTACGATTTTCCCTAGTTTTGTTGGGTACACGATTGCAGTTTATGATGGTAGAAAGCATGTCCCAGTCTTCGTCCAAGAAGATATGGTTGGCCATAAGTTAGGCGAATTCGTACCAACAAGAACATTCCGCGGTCATGGCGGCAATGATAAGAAAACGGCGGCACGCTAGGAAGGAGAGATTTAGTCGATGGCAGATCAAGATCAAATCACATCAGCACGGGCAGAAGCAAAAACTGTTCGTATCGCGCCTCGTAAAGCTCGCCTTGTAGTCGATTTAATTCGTGGCAAAGGTGCTGCTGAGGCATTAGCGATTTTACAATTTACACAACGTGGTGCTTCACCAGTTGTTGCTAAAGTTTTAAAATCAGCTATTGCGAACGCTGAACATAATTATGATTTAGATGCACAGAACCTGTACGTCAGTGAAGCTTACGTTAACGAGGGTCCAACCTTGAAGCGTTTCCGTCCACGGGCGAAAGGTTCAGCATCACCAATCAATAAACGGACAAGCCACATCACTGTGGTTGTCAAAGAACGAGAAGAATAGGAGGGAAAAACGTGGGTCAAAAAGTAAATCCGATTGGATTCCGTGTTGGCGTCATTCGTGACTGGGATGCAAAATGGTATGCTGATAAAGAATACGCTGCTTACTTGCACGAAGACTTGCACATCCGTAAATACATTGAAAAAAATCTTGCTGATGCCTCGGTTTCCCAAGTGGAAATCGAACGTTCTGCTAAGCGTGTGAATGTTTCGATTCATACTGCTAAACCAGGTATGGTCATTGGTAAAGGTGGCGCGGAAGTTGAAAACTTACGCAAAGCTTTGAACGCATTGACTGGCAAACAAGTCCACATCAACATTGTTGAAATCAAGCAACCAGATTTGGATGCAAAGTTAGTTGCCGAATCAATCGCTGCTCAATTGGAAGCACGTGTGGCTTTCCGTCGGGCACAACGTCAAGCAACTCAACGGACGATCCGTGCTGGCGCTAAAGGTATCAAGACTCAGATCTCTGGTCGTTTGAACGGGGCAGATATGTCACGGGTCGAATGGCATACAGAAGGCACCGTGCCTTTGCATACGTTACGCGCTGATATCGATTATTCATGGCAAGAAGCAACTACAACTTATGGTCAATTAGGTGTTAAAACCTGGATCTACCGTGGCGAAATCTTACCAGGACAAAAAGTTGTCCGTGATGCCGATACAGGCAATGACAATAAGAAACGCAACAACAATAACCGTCGTGGTCGTCGTGACCAACGCGGTGATAAGAGAGCTGCGAAAGGAGGAAAATAATCAATGTTAGTACCTAAGCGTGTTAAACATCGCCGCGAGTTCCGTGGTAAGATGCGCGGTGCCGCTAAAGGCGGCAAAGAGCTTAACTTTGGCGAATATGGCTTGCGTGCTGTGGAATCACATTGGATTACCAACCGCCAGATCGAAGCTGCTCGTATTGCGATGACCCGTTACATGAAACGTGGCGGCCGTGTTTGGATCCGTATTTTCCCACATAAATCATACACCGCTAAAGGCGTTGGTGTCCGGATGGGTTCTGGGAAAGGTGCACCAGCAGGTTGGGTAGCACCCGTTAAGCGCGAGAAGATCTTGTTCGAGATCGGCGGCGTTCCAGAAGAAGTTGCGCGTGAAGCACTTCGTTTGGCATCACATAAGTTGCCGATCAAGACTAAGTTTGTTAAGCGCGAGGAAGTAGGTGGCGAAGCTAATGAAGGCTAGTGAAATTAAAGGGTTAACCACTGCTGAAATGCTTGATAAAGAAAAGCAATATAAAGAAGAATTGTTCAACTTGCGCTTCCAACAGGCCACTGGTCAATTGGAAAACACCGCTCGCTTGAGCCAAGTGCGGAAGAATATCGCACGGATCAAGACAGTTCTTCGTCAGCAAGAACTTGAGAAATAATCGGAAGGGAGATTTAAAACTTGAGCGAAGAAAATCGTAATAATCGTAAGGTTTACCAGGGTCGCGTTGTTTCCGATAAAATGGAAAAGACAATCACCGTCGTGGTTGAAACTTATCATACCCACCCAACTTATGGGAAACGTGTTAAGTATTCGAAGAAATTTTATGTACATGACGAAAACAACGAAGCAAAAGTTGGCGACATTGTTCGGATCATGGAAACTCGTCCGTTGTCTCGTTCAAAGCGCTTCCGTTTATTAGAAGTTGTTGAGAAGGCAGTTATTATCTAAAGCGCGTCAAGAATGACGAGAGGAGGAAATTATAGTGATTCAACAAGAAACTCGGCTTAAAGTTGCTGATAATTCAGGTGCTCGTGAAATCTTGACGATCAAAGTTCTTGGTGGTTCAAACCGCAAGACGGCTAACATCGGTGATGTCATCGTTGCTACAGTCAAACAGGCAACACCAGGTGGCGTTGTCAAAAAAGGTGACGTGGTCAAGGCAGTTATCGTTCGTACCCGTTCAGGCGCACGCCGCCCAGATGGTTCGTACATTCGTTTCGACGAAAATGCCGCTGTGATCATTAACCCAGATAAGAGCCCTCGTGGTACTCGTATCTTCGGACCGGTCGCTCGTGAACTTCGTGATAACGACTTTATGAAGATTATCTCGTTAGCACCGGAAGTATTATAGTCGTAATTGAGAATTGTTCATGAGGAGGTGCACATCAAACGATGCACGTAAAAACTGGTGATAAAGTTAAAGTTATTAGCGGTAAAGACAAAGGCAAAGAAGGCAACGTCCTTAAAGTCCTCACTAAGCAAAACCGCGTGATTGTCGAAGGCGTCAACATTGTCAAGAAGCATGCGAAACCATCTAACACAGATCCTCAAGGTGGCGTTAAAGAAATCGCAGCTGCGATCGATGTTTCTAACGTGATGCTGATCGACCCTTCAACGAAAGAACCAACTCGGGTTGGCTATCAAGTCGTTGATGGTAAGAAGGTTCGGATCTCTAAGAAATCCGGCAATCAAATCGACAAGTAAACGAGAAGGGAGGATACAACTTAATGTCAAATCGCTTAAAAGAACGCTACGTTAAAGAAATCACACCAGCAATGGTTGAGAAATTTAACTACAGCTCTGTCATGCAAGTACCAAAGATCGAGAAAATCGTTCTGAACATGGGTGTTGGTGATGCAGTAACCAACTCTAAAAACCTAGATAACGCTGTTGAAGAATTAACTTTGATCTCTGGTCAAAAACCACTGATCACCAAAGCTAAGAAATCAATCGCCGGCTTCCGTTTACGTGAAGGAATGTCCATTGGGGCAAAAGTTACGTTGCGGGGCGAACGGATGTATGATTTCTTAGATAAATTGATCAACGTTTCTTTACCTCGTGTCCGTGACTTCCATGGTGTTAGCACTCGTTCATTTGATGGACGCGGTAACTACACATTGGGTGTCAAGGAACAATTGATTTTCCCGGAAATCGAATTCGATAAAGTTGCGCGGGTCCGTGGGTTAGACATCGTCATCGTCACTACCGCAAATACTGACGAAGAAGCACGCGAATTGTTGACCCAAGTTGGTATGCCATTTGCTAAATAAAGGAGGTCACACATTTGGCTAAGAAGTCATTAGTAGTCAAGAATCACCGTCCTGCTAAGTTCTCAACACAGGAATACACACGTTGCGAACGTTGCGGACGTCCACATTCTGTATATCGCAAATTTAAGCTTTGCCGTGTTTGCCTTCGCGAATTAGCTCATGAAGGTCAAATCCCTGGCATGAAAAAAGCAAGCTGGTAATCCTAAAACGACAGGAAAGGGAGGTAAATTAATCAATGGTCATGACTGATCCAATTGCAGACTATCTAACACGTATTCGTAACGCCAACATGGTACGTCACGAATCTTTAGAAGTTCCTGCCTCGAAAATTAAGAAAGACATGTCTGAGATTCTGAAGCGCGAAGGTTTCATCCGCGATTATGAAGTGGTCGAAGACGGCAAACAAGGGATGATCAAAATCACCCTTAAATACGGTCAAAATCACCAACGTGTCATTTCTGGTTTGAAGCGTATCTCTAAACCAGGCTTGCGTAGTTACGTGAAGGCTGACGATGTTCCTAAGGTTCTTAATGGCTTAGGCATCGCAATCATTTCAACATCAGAGGGCGTTATCACCGATAAAGAAGCCCGTGCCAAGAACGTCGGCGGCGAAGTTTTAGCTTACGTTTGGTAATTCTCAAAAGTTAGGAGGTGTTTCATTAAATGAGTCGTATTGGCTATAAAGTAGTCGAATTGCCTGCAGGCGTTACGGTTACAAAAAACGGCGATCAAGTCACAGTTAAGGGCCCTAAAGGCGAATTAACTCGGACATTTGATCCAGCAATCACTTTGAAAGAAGACGGCAACATCGTTTCTTTCAACCGTCCTAATGATAACTATAAAGCACTTCATGGGACGACACGTGCTAACTTCAACAACATGGTCATCGGGGTCACCGAAGGCTATGTCAAGAAAATGCAATTGGTCGGGGTCGGCTATCGTGCACAGTTAAAGGGTAAGACCTTAAGCTTAAGCGTTGGTTTGTCTCATACAGTTGAATTTGAAGCACCAGAGGGTATCACAATTGAAGTTCCGTCAAACACGGAAATCAATATCAGTGGTATCAGCAAGCAACAAGTTGGCCAGTTGGCAGCTGAGATCCGCGCGATCCGGCCACCAGAACCTTACAAAGGCAAAGGTATTCGTTATGTTGATGAATATGTTCGTCGTAAGGAAGGTAAGACTGGTAAGTAGTTTTTAAAAAATTTATGAGGTGAACATTGTGATTTCGAAACCAGACAAAAATAAGACACGGCAAAAACGCCACACGCGTGTCCGTGGCAAAATCTCTGGTACTGCAGAGCGCCCACGCTTGAACATTTTCCGTTCTAACAAAAACATCTACGCTCAATTAATTGATGACGTAGCGGGTGTGACGCTTGCAAGTGCCTCAACTCAAGATAAAGAATTGACTGCAACAGGAACCAAAGTTGAACAAGCGCAACAAGTTGGCGAGTTGATCGCAAAACGTGCCGAAGATAAGGGCATTAAGGCCGTTGTCTTTGACCGTGGTGGTTATCTCTATCATGGCCGTGTTCAAGCATTAGCTGAAGCAGCCCGTGAAAATGGACTGCAATTCTAAGGAAGGAGAAAACCACACATATGACTTTTATTGATCCAACTCACCTAGAATTAGAAGATCGCGTTGTTGCGATCAACCGTGTCACTAAAGTTGTCAAAGGTGGTCGTCGTTTGCGCTTTGCCGCAATCGTGATCGTTGGCGACAAGGCTGGACACGTTGGCTTTGGTACTGGTAAAGCTCAAGAAGTTCCAGAAGCAATCCGCAAGGCCGGTGAAGATGCTAAGAAGAACTTGGTCGAAGTTCCAATCGTTGGAACAACGATTCCTCACGAAGTAATTGGTCATTTCGGTTCAGGTCGCGTTTTGTTGAAGCCTGCTGTTGAAGGTTCTGGGGTTTCTGCTGGTGGTGCCGTTCGTGCTTTGATGGAACTTGGTGGCGTTCTTGATGTCACTTCGAAGACATTGGGTACAAACACACCAATCAACGTGATCCGCGCAACGATGGATGGCTTGAAACAACTACAAACTGCTGAGCAAGTTGCTAGTCTTCGTGGTGTTTCTGTTCAAGACTTACAAAACTAGGAGGGCTTTGTTGATGGCTAAGATTAAAATCACGCTCGTCCACAGCGCTGCACATCGCCTACCTGCTCAACGCAAAATCGTTAAAGAGTTAGGCTTAGGTCGGATCAGCAGTTCTGTGATCAAACCTGATAACGCTGCAATCCGCGGTGCTATCTTTAAGATCTCTCATTTAGTTGAGATCGAAGAAGTTCAAGACTAATCATAATTTTCAAACAAGGAGGTGCTAGACTTCATGGAATTGCATGAATTAAAAGCTAGTGAAGGTTCCCGTCGCAATCGTAAACGTGTTGGCCGTGGTACTTCGTCAGGTCAAGGTAAGACTTCCGGACGTGGCCAAAAAGGTCAATTGGCGCGTTCAGGCGGTAAGACACGGATCGGTTTCGAAGGTGGCCAAATGCCATTGTTCCGTAGAATGCCAAAACGTGGCTTCAAGAACATCAACCGTAAAGAATATGCCATCATCAACCTGAATGACTTGGAAGGTTTTGATGAAGGGACAGAAGTTACGACTGAATTATTGATCCAATCCGGCGTGATCAAGAAAGAACTTGCCGGCGTTAAGTTGTTAGCGACTGGCGAATTGACTAAGAAACTTTCAGTTAAAGTTGCTAAGTGCTCAGCTGCTGCTAAAGAAGCTGTTGAAGCTGCTGGTGGTTCGATCGAGGTGCTCTAATGCTAACGACATTGCGGAATGCATTCAAAGTCAAGGAAATCCGTAAGAAGATTTTCTTCACGCTGTTCATTTTGTTGATCTATCGTCTTGGCTCTCAGATCACTGTACCTGGGGTTGATGCATCTGCGCTGTCGAAAATAAGTGCTGGCGGTTTGATTCCATTGTTTGATACCGTTAGTGGTGGTGGGTTGTCTAACTACTCACTATTTTCGATGGGTGTCTCACCATTCATTACCGCGCAAATCGTCATTCAATTGTTGCAAATGGATATTGTTCCGAAGTTTGTGGAATGGAGCAAACAAGGTGAAGTTGGGCGGCGTAAGCTGAATCAAGCGACGCGCTACCTGACGATTGTCTTGGCCTTCGTTCAGTCGATCGGAATCACCGCCGGCTTTAACTACTTAAGCAATTACGGCTTGATCAAGGATTCGACACCGCAAACATTCGTCATTCTGGGCATCATTCTAACCGGTGGGACAATGTTACTGACTTGGTTAGGTGAACAGATCACGGATAAAGGGATCGGTAATGGCGTCTCCATGATTATTTTCGCGGGGATCATTGCTCGGTTACCTCAAGGAATCTATTCATTGATTGAAGAGAACATTATCAATAATATTGATGCGAGTGCCGCTGAATTGTGGAAAGGCATTGGTATTCTGGTCTTGTTACTTGTTGTTATTCTGTTCATCGTTTTCTGGGTGACTTATGTCCAACAAGCTAATCGTAAGGTTCCGATTCAATACACGCGTCGTGCGACTGGCGGCGGTAGTGAAAGCTACTTGCCATTGAAAGTTAACGTTTCAGGCGTGATTCCTGTTATTTTCGCCAGTTCCTTCATCATTACTCCTTCGACGATCTTGATGATTTTCCAAGCGAATCATGGGGATGAAGGCTGGTATCAAGTACTCAGCAACATTTTCAGCATGCAGACAACTGTCGGCGCGTTGATTTATACCGTTTTGATCGTCTTATTCACGTTCTTCTATGCCTTTGTCCAGGTCAACCCGGAGAAGCTGGCGGAAAACTTGCAAAAGCAAGGCGCCTATATTCCTAGTGTTTGGCCAGGTAAGGAAACAGAGAAGTACTTCTCAGGCTTATTGATGCGTTTATCCACAGTCGGCTCGATTTTCTTGGGTCTGATCGCGTTGTTACCACAATTAGCGACGAACATCTGGGGCTTGCCACAATCCATTGGGTTGGGCGGAACTAGTTTGTTGATCGTTGTTGGGGTCGCACTGGAAACTTCCCGTCAATTAGATGGCTTGATGATGAAACGTCAATATGTTGGATTTATTCGGTAACTGGAGGCTGGAAAATTGAATTTGATTTTAATGGGGCTGCCTGGTGCTGGTAAAGGCACACAAGCAGAACGCATCGTTGACCAATATCATTTGGCGCATATCTCCACTGGGGATATGTTCCGTGAAGCAATGGCAGCAAAGACGGCGGTTGGGTTAGAAGCCAAGAAGTTCATTGACAATGGTGATTTGGTTCCTGATGAAGTTACCAACGCGATCGTCAAAGAACGGTTACAGCAACCCGATACCAACGTGGGTTACATGTTAGATGGTTTCCCACGGACGATCGAGCAGGCTGAAGCCTTAGATCGGATCGCAGCTGAATTGGCGAAGCCGGTTGACGCTGTGATCAACATTGATGTTGACCCGAAAGTCTTGGTTGATCGTTTATCCGGTCGGTTCATTTGCCGGACCTGTGGCGCGACTTATCACAAGTTGTATAATCCGCCTAAGGTTGCTGGGACTTGCGACCGCTGCGGTGGCCATGACTTTTATCAACGTGAAGATGATAAGCCCGAGACGGTCAAAAACCGTTTAGCCGTTAATATCAAAATGAATACACCGTTACTTGATTTTTACCGCGGTAAAAACTTACTTTATACCGTCAATGGTGAACAAGATATCGATCAGGTTTTTGATGAAATTGAAGCAATTTTGTCGAAATTAAATTAACTCTTGGTTCAGTGGTATAAAGTAAAGCTGAAGGCTTGGCAGAACAACTCCTTTGTGATAAACTAGGGCGGTGTTATGTCAAGTGAGTGCGGTTGCTCTCACTGTTTTTATGTATCCACGTGTTAACCAATTAGGAGGAAAATTTTTTTGGCAAAAGATGACGTAATCGAAATCGAAGGAACGATTGTCGACACCCTTCCCAATGCGATGTTTAAAGTCGAATTAGAGAACGGTCATACCGTGTTGGCGCATGTTTCTGGTAAGATCAGGATGCATTACATTCGTATACTTCCTGGCGATAAAGTTACCGTCGAATTATCACCATACGATCTCACCAAAGGCCGTATTACTTATCGGTATCGTTAAAGATATCGTATTTTCGGGAGGCTTAAATTAGAAATGAAAGTTAGACCATCAGTAAAACCAATGTGTGAACATTGCAAGATTATTAAGCGCAAGGGCCGTGTCATGGTCATTTGCTCAGCAAACCCAAAGCATAAACAACGTCAAGGCTAATAGGAGGTGTAATAGATGGCTCGTATCGCAGGTGTTGACTTACCTCGTGAAAAGCGCATCGTCATTGCTTTAACCTATATTTATGGGATCGGCAATACGACTGCTCAAAAGATTTGTAAAGACGCTGGCGTGTCTGAAGACGTTCGTTCTAAAGACTTAACACCAGATCAAGAAGACAAGATCCGTGCAGAAGTTGATAAAGTTCGAGTTGAAGGTGATCTTCGCCGTGAAGTAACTCGTGATATCAAACGTTTGCAAGATATCGGTTCATACCGTGGCATTCGTCACCGCCGTGGTTTACCAACGCGTGGTCAAAATACCAAGAACAACGCGCGGACTCGGAAAGGTCCAAAGATCTCAATCGCCGGTAAGAAGAAATAATTAGGATAAGGAGGTAAACACATGGCAGTTCGTAAAGGAAGTCGGAAACGCCGCGTCAGAAAGAATATTGAAAGTGGCGTTGCTCATATCCACTCCACTTTTAACAATACATTAGTTATGATCACTGATCCCCAAGGTAACGCAATTTCTTGGTCATCAGCTGGTGCTCTTGGCTTTAAGGGTAGCCGGAAATCAACCCCGTTTGCTGCACAGATGGCTGCTGAATCCGCTGCTAAAGAAGCAATGGAGCATGGCATGAAGGCTGTTGAAGTTGCAGTCAAAGGCCCTGGTTCAGGTCGTGAAGCTGCGATCCGTTCATTGCAAGCAACTGGTTTGGAAATCAGTGCTATCCGCGATGTTACTCCGGTACCGCATAACGGTTCCCGTCCTCCAAAGCGTCGTCGTGTTTAGTGTCGCTGGTTTTTAAGATGTATCGACGCGTTCACTTAGACACACACGTTTCGAAAGGGGTAAAGATTGAATGATCGAATTTGAAAAGCCAAACATTACAAAAGTTGATGAAAGTACCAACTACGGTAAGTTTGTGATTGAACCGCTTGAACGTGGTTACGGAACGACGCTTGGCAACTCATTAAGACGGATTTTATTGTCGTCTTTACCTGGCTCTGCTGTCTCAAGTATTCAAATTGATGGTGTACTCCATGAGTTTTCGACCATCGATGGGGTCATGGAAGATGTCACCCAGATTATTCTGAATATTAAGAAGTTGGCATTAAAGAATCACTCTGAAGATGTTAAAGTTGTTGAAATCGACGTAGATGGCCCAGCGACAGTAACTGCCGCAGATATCAAGACCGATGATGACATCGATGTTTTGAATCCTGAACAGTATATTTGCCAAATCGCTGAGGGTGGTCATTTACACATGCAAATGACGATCAAAAACGGTCGTGGTTATATTCCTGCTGATCAGAACAAGAGCAGCGATATGCCCATCGGCGTCATTGCAATCGACTCGATTTTCACACCGATCGAACGAGTGAACTATCAGGTCGAAAGCACCCGTGTTGGTAAGCGTAATGACTTTGATAAATTGACATTGGATGTTTGGACAAACGGTTCGATCTCACCCCGTGAAGCAATTAGCCTAGCTGCTAAGATCCTTTCTGATCACTTGAATATTTTCGTGGACTTGTCTGATGAAGCCAAGAACACGGATATCATGGTGGAGAAAGAAGAAACGCAGAAAGAAAAGAAACTTGAAATGACGATCGAGGAACTCGACTTGTCAGTTCGCTCTTATAACTGCTTGAAACGGGCCGGGATCAACACAGTCCAAGAATTGACCAATAAAACTGAAGCAGATATGATGAAGGTTCGCAATCTTGGCCGCAAGTCCTTGGAAGAGGTTAAAGCTAAGTTGATCGATCTTGGTCTATCATTACGCTCAGACGATTAATTAACACTAAAGGGAGGTTAGACTATGAGTTACCGCAAATTAGGCCGAACATCTTCACAACGGAAAGCAATGTTACGTGATTTAACGACTGATCTGTTGATCAATGAACGCATTGAAACTACGGAGACCCGCGCTAAGGAAATCCGTCGTTCTGTTGAAAAGATGATCACTTTAGGCAAACGTGGCGATTTGCACGCACGCCGTCAAGCTGCCGCATTTGTTCGCAACGAAATCGCTTCTGTTCATGAAGACGGCGAAGAGGTTGTTGTACAATCTGCTTTGCAAAAGCTTTTCAGCGACATTGCACCACGCTACGCCGATCGTAACGGTGGTTACACCCGCATCCTCAAAACGACACAACGTCGTGGTGATGGCGCGCCAATGGTTATCATTGAGTTAGTGTAATCGACCCACGATTTCAAATTAAGCACGATTAATTTCGGCCAATTTTCATTTCATAAGTGTGAGTGCGAGCGTTACGATGATGGGAACCCACCAAGTCTAGCTTAGGCGTGTAGCAATACGCGTCCCGCTTATGAATGATTATTGTACATACAGTTGGTGAATCGGCGATGGCTGGTTCACCGACATGCAAAAATAAGCGATCGCCTTGAATTGTTCAGGGCGGATCGCTTATTTTGTTGGGTCTAGAATTTTTGTCGCGCTCACGGCGTGGAAGTGATTCCCGTGCCAACAAATTTTCAGTGGTGCTAAACTTGGTCGGGATTGCGGCTTGGTGCCGGTAAGGCCGACTTTAAATCAATCCAGTTGATCAGACCTTGCAAGCGCTGGTCCCAAAATACGATCAGGGGACCGGTAAAGAAGGCAACGATGATTGTCACGACGCCAACTGGGCCGCCAGCAAAGTAGGCTCCCAGGGTAAACAAGGAATCCTGGGCGATGCGAATGACTTTATACTTACCATGGGTCAAAGTGACCAGGATCGGGGTTAACGCGTCATATGGAGCGACCCCAGTGTCCGCCGTAATATAAACGGCCACGCCAAAGGTGAAAATCAACAACCCAATCACGGCGACGAGGATTTGGCTGCCGATCGTGGTGGGCAATGGTAAGACCAAACCGTACAACCAGTTGAAGAGCTGGATATAATAGCCGATCAGGACCATATTAAAAATCGTTCCGGTGCCGATCAATTTTCGCTCCATGAAGAAAACAAAAATCAAGATGATAAAGTTGATCGCCAGTTGGTAGTTGCCTAAGCTGATGTTTAGGAACTTGGACAGCCCCACATTGATTGCTGAGTAAGGGTCCATGCCCAAATTAGCGATCAGGAGCAAGGTGGCTCCAATGGCTTGAATGGTCACGCCAATGAAGGACATCAGTGAGCGCCAAAGATAATTCTTGGCTCCCTTCGGCGCAAGCGTTGCAAGAATCGTTTTGATCATGATGACTTCCTTTGCTAATAAGATAGGTTGGTCAGTTTGATTAACCAACTTGAAACCATTATAAAGAATCCGGTTTCAATTGTATAGGCCCATCAGGGAAAATACAAGGACCCCGTGGAAATTAGCCTGGCAGTTCGGCAGGGGAAAACGTTACTCAGGCTAAGTGGGCCAGTTCGGGAGTCGACTGCGGCATCAAAACCGGCGCTGGTTTTATGATTTGACGTTTCTGCCTCATTTTGCCGGTTATTTTTTCGATCGAGTGATTTTTTGACGGCTCAGGACCACGCCTATTGGTGGAATATGGTAGAATGTTATCAATGATTAATTGGAGGTGCGGCTGTGGAACCGCTGATTCGCTTGGAACATTTGACTTATACTTACAATAATAGTGACGTCCCGGCGTTGAATGACGTTTCTTTGACGATCGCAGCTGGTCAGTGGATCGCGATCGTTGGTCACAACGGTAGTGGCAAGAGCACCTTGGCAAAAACATTGAATGGCCTGATCGAACCGCAGCAGGGCCAGGTTTACTTCAACGGGGTCCTGTTGGATGAGGATTCCGTTTGGTCGATCCGCCGGAAAATCGGTGTGGTTTTCCAAAGTCCGGACAATCAATTTGTTGGGGCAACGGTGGCCGATGACGTCGCTTTCGGGATGGAAAACAATGGGGTCCCGCGGGCGGAAATGGTGCCCCGGGTCGCGGCGGCCTTGGCGCAAGTGCGGATGAGTGATTACGCGACGCATGAACCGGCGCGTCTTTCTGGCGGACAGAAGCAACGGGTGGCCTTAGCCGGCGTTTTGGCGCAGCAACCAGAGGTGATCATTCTGGATGAAGCGACGAGTATGTTGGATCCTCAAGGCCGGCAAGATGTGGTCAGTTTGATGACCCAACTCCAGGCCGCCGGGAACTTCACGATTATTTCCATTACGCATGACATTGATGAGGCTGCTTTGGCTGATCAGGTGATCTTAATGGATGATGGTCGTCTGATCCAACAAGGACCACCAGCGGCAATTTTTAATGAAGGCGAGCTACTGCGTCAACATGGTTTGACTGTTCCCTTGAGCGAACAAGTGCGAACCGGTCTAGTGGCGCAACACGTGCCGTTGCCAGATCAATACTTAAGTGAGGAGCAGTTGGTCAGCAAATTATGGACATTACATTTAAACAAGTAAGTTATACTTATCAGGCGAACTCGCCACTGGCGACACCCGGTCTGCGGGATGTTGATCTGCATTTTGCCAGTGGTAGCTATAACGCGATCATTGGGCAAACTGGAAGTGGAAAGTCTACGCTGGTGCAGCATCTCAATGGGTTGCTGATCCCAACGGCTGGTCAGGTGATCGTTGGTCAACAGGTGATTACCCCCTTGACCAAGAACAAGGCGCTCCATGACCTGCGGCGGCAGGTGGGACTGGTTTTCCAATTCCCGGAAAGTCAGTTATTTGAAGAAACTGTCCTGAAAGATGTGGCCTTCGCGCCGAAAAATTTCGGAAAAACGCCCGCTGAAGCGACTGCCATCGCCCAGCAGGCCTTAAGATTGGTGGGGATCGGCCCTGAATTGGAAGCAAAAATGCCGTTTGATCTTTCTGGCGGACAAATGCGGCGGGTGGCGATCGCTGGAGTTTTGGCGATGGAACCAGAAGTCTTGGTCTTGGATGAGCCTACTGCCGGCCTTGATCCCGTTGGTCGGGAAGAGATGATGCAATTGTTCGCGCGAATTCAGCAGGAACGCCAGTTGACCGTGATTTTGGTGACCCATCAAATGGACGATGTGGTTCGTTACGCGGATCAGGTGGTGGTCATGGAGCAAGGACATCCTTTGAAAGTGGGCAGTCCCCGGGAGATCTTCGCGGATCCAACCTGGTTGGCGGCCCATAATCTGGAATTGCCCAGCACGGGTCAGTTGGTCGCGCGGCTGCAACAACAAGGTTTTGAGTTTACGACTTTGCCATTGACGGTTCCTGAATTATTGGCTCAATTGACGCCACAATTAAGGCAGGTGCCTGTGGATGGATAAACTGATTCTGGGACGTTATTACCCGGGGGATTCCTTTGTTCACCGTTTGGATCCTCGTCTTAAATTGATTCTCAATATTCTATTTATTATTTTGATCTTCATTGCCCAGCATTGGCCGAGTTATCTGTTGCTAGGCGTTGTGGTGGTCGCCAGCGTCTGGGCCTCAGGAATCTCCTTGAGCTTCTTTCTGCGGGGGCTGCGACCAATGCTGGTCTTGATCCTCTTCACGGTGGGGCTACAGCTCTTTTTCACCAGCGGGCAGCACGTGTATTGGCAGTGGGGAATCTTGTCGGTCAGTCAAGAAGGGCTGATCAACGCCGCTTACATTGCGGTCCGCTTCCTGTTGATTATTTTCATGTCAACGTTATTGACCTTGACGACACAGCCTTTAGAGATTGCGGATGGACTAGAGTATTTAATGAAACCCTTGAAAGTGGTCAAATTCCCGGTCAATGAGGTCGCTTTGATGCTTTCGATCGCGCTACGCTTCGTGCCTAAATTGATGGACGAAACCACGAAAATCATGAATGCGCAGCGGGCCCGAGGCGTTGATTTCAATAATGGTGGGTTGATCAAACGGGCGAAGGCCTTGCTACCATTACTGATTCCCTTGATGATGAGCAGTATTGATATTGCCTCGGATCTGACCACGGCGATGATTTCGCGCGGTTACCGCGATGGCGAAGGGCGGAGTCGTTACCGGATTTTGCAGTGGCGACCAACTGATACCGTGATCTTAGCGGCTTCTGGCGTGCTGACGGTGGGGCTGATCCTCCTCGAGCGCTTCCTGTGATCCTGGCAGTGGCGGCCGCGGTTTGGCCGGTTAGCCGGGCAACGAACCGGCAGCAACTCAGCGGCGCCCGTTTAGCAAGCGAACGGGCGCTACTTTTTTGAGAAAAATCACTGCTTGCTTTGATCGACTAACTCATCAGACGTATTCATCAGTCGTCCTTATCAGACGCACTCATCAAGAGAAAGGAGGTGGCGTTTGGATGCCACGTTATCGGGTCACCGTCGCTTATGACGGGACGAATTTTGCGGGATTTCAGCGCCAACCCCATCAGCGGACCGTTCAAGGCACGCTGGAGCAGGCCCTGACCAAAATGACAAAAGGGCAGTTTGTGAAGGTCCAAGGTTCCGGCCGAACCGATGCCGGCGTTCACGCCCATGGTCAGGTGATCAATTTCGATTATCCGAAGGAATTGCCGCCCCGCAATATGCGGTTGGCGCTGAACAGTTTGTTGCCTCTAGATATGGAAGTGGTGGCCAGTCAGCTGGCCGCGCCGGATTTCCACGCTCAATTCGATACCATTGGCAAATGCTACCGTTATCAAGTCAGTCGCGGGCGCTTCACTGACCCCTTTCGGCGCTTTTATACCGGTCACTATCCTTATCCGCTTGAGGTGTCGTTGATCCAACAAGCGCTACCTGATTTGCTCGGCGAGCACGATTTTACCAGTTTTGCAGCCAGCGGTGGCGCCATCAAGAATAAAGTGCGGACGATTTACCGCGCCACAGTTGTTGAGAATCCGGCTGATCACGAACTGACCTTTGAATTCATTGGCAATGGTTTTCTCTACAATATGGTGCGGATCTTGGTGGCGACTGCTTTGGAGATCGGCAATGGCCGGCGGGCACCGGATGACTTTCAACGGCTGTTACAAATCGGGGATCGTCAAGCGGCTCGCGGCACCGCGCCGGCAAGCGGACTCTACTTGGAAAAAGTTTTCTATCCTGGCGATGAAGCGGAGCTCACTAGTCTTAGCCAGATCGAGATCGTCAAACCGCTGGTACCCAAGCGGTTCTCGCCAGAATGGCGGCGGAAGCCAGATCAGGAGAACAAGCTTTAGGCGCAACCCCGGCCAGGTCCCGCTTCAGTACAGTAGCCCTGACTAGCGTCGCTTAATTTTGCGCTTCGACTATTTTATGGGGAAGTAACGTCCCGCCATGAAAAGAAAAATAGTTAAAACTTTGGGATAATCACCGATTTTCATTGACTTCAGGGCTTATTTTCGGTAAACTAGTCGTTGGTATTTGTTTGCCCCACGATAGGCCCCGGAAATCTTATTGAGTGTCAAACAAAACATTATTTATGGAGGAATTTATCGTGCGTACAACACCTTTGGCAAAACCAGGCGAAATCGAACGTAAATGGTATGTGATCGATGCAACAGACCTTGTATTAGGTCGTTTATCTGTTGCAGCAGCGACAATCTTGCGCGGCAAGAACAAGCCACAATTCACACCTAACGTCGATACTGGTGACAATGTAATCATCATCAATGCATCTAAACTTAAATTAACTGGTAAGAAAGCAACTGACAAGTTGTATCAACATCATAGTGATCATCCCGGTGGTTTGAAGACACGGACGGCTGGTGATTTGCTGGCGAACAATCCTGTTCGTTTAGTTGAATTATCGATCAAAGGCATGTTGCCTAAGAACACGTTGGGTCGCCAACAGTTCAGTAAGTTACATGTTTATGCTGGTGCTGATCATGAACACCAAGCACAGAAGCCAGAAATCTTAGACGCTTCAACCATTAAATAAGGGAGGAAATTATAGTGGCACAACAAGTAACTTATATCGGCACAGGTCGTCGTAAAAATTCAGTTGCGCGTGTTTTCCTCGTTCCTGGAACAGGCAAAATCACGATCAACAAGAAATCAGCTGATGACTACATGCCATTCGCAAGTCTGATTTTAGACATGAAACAACCTTTAGCTTTGACTGAAACAGAAGGCGCTTATGACGTTAACGTGAACGTTAACGGCGGCGGTTTCTCTGGTCAAGCCGGCGCGATCCGTCATGGTATCGCTCGTGCTTTGTTAAACGTTGACCCTGACTTCCGTAGCGTTCTGAAGAGCGCCGGCATGTTAACTCGTGACCCTCGGATGAAGGAACGTAAGAAACCAGGTTTGAAGAAAGCTCGTAAGGCTAGTCAGTTCTCAAAGCGTTAATCCGGCACGTTATAACAAGCCTGATTACGGTTTTAACTTTTACCCCAATTGGCAAAATTCGCTCAGAAAATTTAACTTTGGGGTAAGGTTTGGGGTAAATATTATCTCAATGAGAATGTTGAACGTCAGATTAGATAATCTGGCGTTTTTTTGTACTTTCTTTTTTTAATCGATTTACGAACATTTCGTGCACCTTAGTGGAAATGACATCCGGCGTATTGACGTAAATTTTTGTCGTTGCTACGTCGGAATGAGTGAGTGCTTCGGAGATATCTTCGAGGGAAGCACCACCTTCACGGGCAAGTGTACCAAAAGTGTGACGCAACTTGTGTGGGTGTAATTTAGCCAATTCTGGATGACGATGATGGATCGACTTGATTCGATAATTCAAATAGTCGGAATGTAAGGGGACATTCATGTGACCACGAAAATCGGTATACGTGAATACAAATTGGTCAGGTGTTTGCTCAATTCCAATTTGCGCTAACTCTTCGGCTTGCTGTGCCTTCCATTCTGCAATCTCACTAACTAGTTCTTCTGGAATAGTTAGCTGAGTGAACTTATGGCCCTTAGTGTCTTTGAGCTTCTTAGATTTAGAAAGACTTTGAATGATGAACAGGGAATTAGTTTTCAAGTCAATATGACGCCACTGTAAGCCATAGGTTTCACTCTTACGGTCACCAACGTGTAAAGTTAGCAAGAAGAGTAAATGCTGCATCAACGTGATTTTACCGGCTTGATAGTCTTCCTCTAGCGCTTCGAGCCAGTCGAGCAACTTTTGCGCCGTGAGTGCTTCTCCTTTCGCTTGACGCTGCTTTTTTAATTGGTCATGGTAAGGAGATGCAACCATGTTTAGAACCTTACCAACGCGATTATATTCGATATAATCCATTGCTTCGGCGAGATCAAACACTTGGCGTGTGTAACTCTTGATATTGCGAATATTGCTAAAAGTGGCAGATTTCATCGTCAATTCATTGATGACAATTTCCTTATGATTGTTCAGATAATTCAATGAGTAATTACCAAACATCGGTAGAATATGAAGTCTAAAAATTGATTTTTGATAATCGATTGTCTCAGTTGTAGGGACAACGCGTGTCCGTCCAGTCGCACCCTTAACATAAATATCCATGAAGACGTTGTGGTAAAAATCACTAAATAACATTTCTCCTTTAGTTTCCAATGAACGCGGGCTATCATCCTTTCGTACCTGTTCAATTTGCATCAACACATTAGCTTCTTGAATCTTAGCTGTCTTGAGACTTGGCAGTGTTTTCTTGTAGCGGCGTTTGTTGTCGAAAAATGGTCTAAGCTTTTTCGGGTATTGCACTTCTACAAGATAACTTCCAGATTTTGTTTTACTAATAGTCATAACTACATTCCTCCAAAAAAATTAATTGAAATTTTTCAGAGCGAACGTAAGGCTTCAAAGTTATTTTAACTCATATGCTTCATTTCGTCAGCTCTAGTTATTAACCAATCATCAACAGATGAGCGATCAAAGCGAATGCAACCACCAATTGTGATCGATGGTAGGCCCTGAGCAATCCAGCTATCTAAAGTATTGTTGGCAATTTGCAAGTAATTACAAAGATCCTTTTTCTTAAGATAGCGGGTACCAATGGCGGCATCAGTCCTTACTCGCTTGACTTCACCCATGATCATTTGATAGATTTCGGCACGTAGTTTATCTTGTTGTTGATCACTGATTGTGATCGTGAATTCTGAAGTAGCGATAGTGTATCATCTCCAATCAGGTATGAATGACTAATGGGGGAGAATTAAAAAAGTCGGGTGTTGATTTCACTTCCTTTCAAAAAATAGTGCAACAGTTTAATGGTGCTGTCAGACCTTGCTACCCAGTTCCGTCACTAACGGACATAGGAATTGCACCTCTCCTGCTTACGTGGGAGCCTCGCGGAAGTATCATTATCTACTTAATTTGTACGATTGTTAGTTAAAAATCGTAGTTGAAGTGTGGGTGGCGCTCGCAGTTCTGGTCATGGCGTCCACAGATCAACAGTTCAAGTAAAGTAAGAAAGTTAGGGTAGCAATATTCAGTTGTCAAAGGGCTCACAGGTAATATTTCCTGTTCACTATATACATACAAATAAAGGATGAGAAATGAAACCAAAAAAGCAAATTAATCAAAAAAGATTAATCTGCTTCTCGTCTAACTACAAATAACGTTCCAAATTAAACTTGTAGGTTGTTCGAATAAATTGTTCAGTTAATATCTGATAACGATCCTCATCAAAAACTGAATGCCCCCGACAAGTGATGCTAATAATTAATGGCTGAAATTCTTTTATCAGCTGAGCCATAGCAAGTGGGTCGCCATGCTGGGCTGCGTAAATCGTTTCGGTATAATTCATTGCAATTCGCTCTCCTAGAGTTAGATTTGGGTCGTCTAATTCTTAGAAGTGTTGGGGGAGACCGAATTTTTATGGTTAAACTAGTCGAAGAATGTTGAGCCGATTTTGCTCAACACCTTGCGATGCTGTTTGGAAATCGCTTGACTGCTGACATGAAGAATCTGACCAATTGCCTTATCTGAAAGTTGTTCAACGTATTTGTAATAAAGTAATTTCTTTTGAGCATCGGTTAATCTGGCTATTGCAATGATCAACCGTTCGTTAATGAGGTATTCCTCAAGGTGAATAGCTTGTTCCGCTGTTATTAATTTAATAGTTGGTGGGCCTTCATTGATCGGGTACTCCACTGTTTCCTCGTTTAATGGTACTTTAGGAACCTGATGTTGTTCCTGAGTGTAGATTGAGCGAGTTTTGTTCACGAGTGACAGCTTGGCATAATGTGAAAATGCTTGTTTGACATCTTGATCAGACATAACAAATCCTCCTTTTACCAAACAAATACATATAATTTTTTCAAAGTGAAACCGATTTAAAGAATATTGCATTAAATTTTGATTTTTTTAGACGACAGTAGAAGGTATCTGTACTAATTATTATTTAATACGTTAGTGTTATTTAAAATGTTGTAGTGTTTAACATTGTGTAGTTTCAATTAGTTGGTGCAAAACGCCTGAAAGGTCCCTCTAGTTTTACAGCACTACCGATCGGTACGGCGGTCAATTATTTGGTGAAATCGCGATTATTTTTAATTGTAAAGACAATCGTATCAGATGAGACTATCAGTGCCGAAGTAACTGAAAAGTGATGAGCTTCACTAGTTAGACCGGTGACATGCTAAGACGACAAAAAGCAAAAGTCCCCATCTACTAGTCTAGCAGTCACAATTAACAAATATCAAGTAATGGTGTCAACATTTTTGGTTAAAGGGTCCCTTGAAGAAGACACTAAACCATTTCCAACATACCGTGAACTAAATGCGTTGCTGATAAAAATATGCCAGTCAGGCCATTGTGTTCGTCGTGATGGAAAGATGATGCTCAGTTACTAAGTGTAGATAACAATCCAGTATCGTAAATTATTAAATTGCATGGTGAATCAAGTAACCTATTATTCATTAGTGCAACCAGTGATAAAAGGTCAACGTTACGCCGTTGGCGTACGCCATGTTCAGGTAGATCATTCAAGGAGAAACCAATTCTCCCCTGATTTAGCCAATTATAAATAGATTTAGTCGCTAGTTTAAATTCGTGAGCAATCATTCCTGGTGACCAGCTTAGACGTAAATGGTTGAGAATTTTTTGCTTTAACTCATCGCTCAGCTTAGTTTTCCGACCACATCGTGATCGCTTGTATTCGGCATCTGTTTGTGCTAATTCAGCCTGATAAGGTTGACATCGAGATAATTCATAAGAAATTGTTGACGGTGATCGGTTCAGCCGAACGCCCATTTGGATATTGGACAGCCCTAGTTCACAAAAGGTTTCGATTTTAATTCGTTCGGAATAGGTTATACTAGACAAAAGATCAGCTCCTAAAAGATGGGTTTGTGGTAAACACCATTTTAAAGGAAGCTGATCTTTTTTGTCCGAACAGCGTTCGGATTAATTTTACAATCTACCTAATTAGTTTTAATATTTTTAAGTTGATATTATAACTTAATGAATTATCTAATAAGAATTGGTTGATATATAGCTGATACGAATAAATGACGATGTTCGGTAAAGAATATTGCTATTATATAGAAGTGAAAAAAGAACTGTAAAAACTTGACCATTTTTGTTGACATCAATTGTTACAACTTTATGACAAGGGTTGAATTCAAGTTGTTGGGTATATACCATTATGTTATAATGTGATAGATAATGCATATTTTCATGAAAATATTGTGGAGATTGCGGTAATGGTGGAGGTACGCATGAGACATAAAGCAGGACGAATCGTGGCAGTCTTACTGGTTTTGTTGATAATCGTTGGTGGTGGGGCTGTGGCAGCAATTTATCAAAAAAACAGTCTAGCTCACATTTATTTTCACAAGTTGACTGATAAGACGGAGAAAACAACGCCAGTGGCAACAACGGATAAGACTGCAAGTTCTACCATTGATGAAACAAAGCTGAAAGCGCAATTGAAACAGCTCCAGTTCGTCGGTAATGTAGCGGTGATTCAAGATGGCAAGTTGATCTACCAACAACCATACGGACAAGATCCACAAAAGAATGTCAAAACAGCGACGACGGAGTATCAGATCGGGGCATTGCAAAATACGCTGACGGCGGCGGCCGTGATGCAGTTAGTCAAGGATGGTAAGTTGGATCTTAATACGCCGATCAGCAAGTACTATCTATTAGATAATGCCGATACTAGTGTGACGGTAGGCAGCCTTTTAGAAATGACTTCTGGTTTAACGTTGGATGTTTTACCGGCCAGTGAGTTAAATAAAGATGTGATTGCGTGGAATTTAGCGAATGCCACTGTGACCACAACAGGTCAGTATAACTTCCAGACAGTCAATTATGCGTTACTTTCTGGCATCATTGCGCAAGCCTCTGGTGTATCCTACCAGAAATTCATTAAGGACACGCTTTTGCAACCAGCTGGGGTCAAACATACAGGCTTTGTTACCAGCGCCGCGGTACAATCTAAGTTAGCCCCATCATTCACTTATGATAAGGCTAGTGACAGTGCTTCAGCGGTCACGCAAGACACGCTTTTCCAAACGATGAATGATCAGTTAGGTTCAAAACAGCTCTATACCACAGCTAGCGATATGGCACAGTTGACTCATTACATCACCAGTAGTAGTTTTGTCGGTGAAAAGTACATGCATCAAGGGGCCATCGCCAAAGAGGGGACTGCCTATACTGGACGGTTGACTATTGATGGCAGCCGGTTAGTCAGTCGGGCTGACTTTGCTGGTTACCACAATGCGCTAGCCTTTACCGAGGATGGTAAAACTGGTGTCGTATTACTGAGCAATTATCAAAAAGATGGCAGCTTAAGTGATACGGCGAAAGCTATTTTGAAACTGGTGCAAAAAAACGACTAATTAATCGCACAAAAGGCACTATTTACGAACGATTGTCCGGGAATAACGCGACATAATATGTCACATGGTAATTAATGTTCGTTTTGTTACGTGTTTGTCATGAAACTGTTATGTAAACAAACTATAATGACAGTGAATTAAACAATAAGTTTAATCAATGATAGTGCTTATTAGAAAATATAAAACAAAAAGAAACTTGTTCGGTAGGTAGCCGAAACAAATCAAAAATTCAAATTTATGCTCTGCATAAATTATCCCGTCATCTATGTATGATCTGGTCATATTTCTTGTGGGACTTTTTAGCCACAGGGATGGTCACCAACTGTAACATCTAAAATTTATTAGTAGATTTAACTAATGGATTCACCTTAAGAGTGTGTAATAGGAGGAGCTTTTTAAATGAACGAAACGAGCCATTCAGAGGCAACCCTGAGTATTGAAGATATTCTGTTGACGTTGCGCAAACATTTAAAGATCATTATCGGATCAACGATCATCGTAACGTTATTGGCGTTCGTCGTGACGTTCTTCGTGATGACACCTAAATACCAATCGACAACACAATTATTGGTTAATCGTAAATTAGATGCAAGTGAACAAACGGCGGCTTTACAACAAACTCAAGCTGATGTTCAAATGATTAATACTTATAAGGATATCATCACTAGTCCAACGATCTTAAAGGATGTTGCTAAAAAGGTGGGCAATGGCCAAACGGTTAGTAAATTAACTGATGAAATTTCGATCAGTAGTCAACAAAATTCACAGGTGTTCTCAGTCGACGTTAAAACGACCGATCCCCAAGAAGCGGCTAAAATTGCTAACGTCACGGCACAGACTTTCCGTAATAAGATCAAATCGATCATGAGTGTTAATAACGTTTCGATCGTCTCCAAGGCAGCGGTCAATGAATCACCAGTTTCACCGCGGTTACCATTAAATATTGCCATTGGGTTCGTGCTCGGCTTGTTAGCCGGAATTGGCTTGGCCTTCTTAAATGAAGCGTTGGATAAAACGGTTAAGGATGAAGCCTTTTTGGCTGAAGCAGGTTTGACCAGCTTAGGGATCGTTTCGGAAATTTCAGACAAAGATATTAAGAAGCGAGCCTTTGCTGGACAACAACACGGTCAACACGGACATCATACGCGGGTTGCGGAAACAACCGATGAGTTGCCGCCGCGTAGTGCAGAATTACGACGGAGGGTGAACTAATGGCTTTATTTAAAAAGAAAAAGCAGTTGGATTCGAGCAGTATGAAAAACGGGATCGGTTTGATCACCGTCACTAAGCCAACTTCATCGATTGCCGAGCAGTTCCGGACAATTCGGACTAATATTCAGTTCTCTTCTGCAGATCGGCAACTGAAAACGCTGCTCTTTACGTCCGCTGATCCTTCAGAAGGTAAGTCAACGATTAGTTCTAACGTAGCCGTAACTTGGGCGGATCAAGGGAATAAAGTCCTGTTGATCGATAGTGATCTACGCCGGCCAACGGTTTCGCGCTCTTTTCGCGTCTCTAATAGTCAAGGATTAACCACGATTTTAACGGCAAAACAGGCGAATTTAAGTGAAAGTATTCATGAGACTGAAGTGCCGAATTTGTACGTTTTACCAAGCGGTCCGGTGCCACCGAATCCGTCTGAATTACTTAACTCCTCGAAAATGGATCAATTACTGAAAGTCTTAAAAGAACAATTTGATATTATTATTCTGGACGTGTCACCAGTTAATAAGGTCACCGATGCACAAATTCTAGCAAGTAAGGTTGACGGCGTGATCTTGGTGGTTCCCCAAGGTATCGCTCTTAAAGGGGCTGTTTTACGGGCGCGCGACTTACTCAAAAAGGTGAACGCTAACCTGATCGGTGCCGTACTTAACCGCGTGACAGATGCAGCTTCTGGCGGCTACTATGGTGGCTATTACGGAACGGACGATAAGAAATGATCGATCTACATTGTCATATCTTACCGGGATGTGATGATGGGGCGCATACCATGGCTGATGCCTTAGCGATGGCCCGAGTGGCTGTCGATAATGGCATCAGCCATATTTTGGTGACGCCACACCACATGGACGGCAAATATACCAATCATAAGGCTGACGTGATTCAGCGGACTGCAGAATTTCAAGCAGCGCTGGATGAAGCTAAAATCGATTTAGTTGTCTTCCCAGGGCAAGAAGTACACATCACTGGCGACTTAATGCAAGCCATTAAAAATGATGACGTGTTGTTTGCCGATGAAACTAATCGCTACTTGATGTTGGAGCTTCCACACGGTGAAGTACCGGAATACACGAGTCAAATGATTTTTGAACTACAAGCGGCAGGAATTACACCAGTAATTGTTCATCCAGAGCGGAATCATGGTATTCAAAAGAAGCACGAGTTGCTCTATGATTTCGTGGCTAGTGGCTGCTTGACGCAAATCACCGCTAGTAGCTACTTAGGCGTGTTCGGTGATGAAGTGGCTGACTTTACGCAACGGATCATTGATGCCGGCTTAGGCTTTGTTTTCGCCTCTGACGCGCATAACCTGAGAGGCAGAAATTTCCGCATGCAGAAGGCGTTCGCTAAGCTGGAAAAGCATAATGGGACGGAAATGGTCACTTGGATGCAAGATAACGCTAAAAAGATCATTAATGGCGACGACTTAGAGCCAAGTGAGTACCACCATATTAAAGAGAAGAAAAAATTTTGGTTGTTTAGATAATAGTTGAATTTGGAGGAAAGGCAATTGAGTAAAGTTTTACTGACCGGTGGTGCCGGTTTTATTGGGTCAAATTTAGTTGATCAGTTAGTACAAGATGGTGATGAGGTCATTGTCGTCGATGACTTATCGATGGGCTTAGCAAGTAATATACCCACTTCACCTAAAGTGACTTTTTATGAACATAGCATTACTGATCATGGCTTTATGAAAGACTTATTACTCAAGGAACATTTCGACTATATTTATTTATTGGCAGCTATTGCCAGTGTTGCTGATTCAGTCGCGCGACCTTATGAAACGCACCAAATCAATCAAGAAGCGAATGTTTTCATTTTAGAAACAATCCGACAAAATAAATTACCAGTTAAAAAAGTTCTATTTACTTCATCAGCTGCGGTTTATGGTAATAATCCAGAGCTACCTAAACACGAGGATTCGACGATTGATCCATTGACACCATACGCAATCGATAAGTTCGCAACTGAACGTTTTGTAATTGACTATGGAAAACTATACAATATTCCAACAGTGGCGGTACGGTTCTTCAATGTTTATGGACCACGACAGAATCCTAAATCACCGTATTCAGGAGTATTGTCATTAATCACGCAAGCAGCTAAACACCAATCGGCATTTACAATTTTCGGTGATGGTGAACAAACCCGTGATTTTGTCTTTATTAAAGACGTAATCCAAGCATTATGCCTATTGACGAAGGGTAGCAACATCGTACATCAAGTTTTTAATGTTGGTGCCGGTAAACATACTAGCCTTAATCAAGTAATTCAGGTGTATGAGCAGATTATTGATCGTGAACTACAAATTATTCATAAAGCAGAACGGGTAGGGGATATCAAACATTCATATGCAGATATTACACAATTAAGAAGTTTAGGCTATCAGCCGCATTATGATATTACGACTGGGTTAAAGTTATATTGGGAATCGTTAACGGATTAGGGGGAATCTTATCATGGAAAACCAAATCAGTTATACACAAACAGTAGATGAACATGATTTTGTAGCTAAATTAGATCGACCGTTTCATCACATCTATTTACCATTTAAGCGTTTATTCGATCTAATCTTCGCAACGCTATTGATGATTCCAGCTTCAATTATTATTCTAATTTTTATGATTTTAGTTAAGTTAGAAACACCGGGCAAGTGCTTCTATAGCCAAGAGCGTGTTGGGCTAATGGGCCAATCGTTTAAAGTAACTAAATTACGATCAATGTATAGTGATTCAGAGAAAAAATTTGGTGCAATGTGGGCAAAGAAAGAAGACCCACGCGTAACGCGGGTTGGTCATTTTATGCGTAAAACACGGGTAGATGAATTACCACAATTGTGGTCCGTAATTAAAGGGGACATGAGTTTGATTGGTCCACGTCCGGAACGACCAATGTTCACGCAACAGTTTAGCGAAGATATTGATGGTTTTGAACAACGTTTGTTGGTTAAACCAGGTTTGAGCGGTTACGCTCAAGTCCATGGTGGTTACGACGATACACCCGCACAAAAGCTTGCTAATGATATGTACTACATAGAGCATTTTGGGGTATTGACTGATATTGGGATTTTTTTTGAAACGATTCGTGTTGTAGTGACCGGGGATGGAGCTAGGTAATGAAAATAATGTACTGTATTACTCGTTCAAATTGGGGCGGTGCACAGGCAAATGTCTATGGTTTAATAGAAGATCAAATCACAAACAACAATCAAGTAATACTAGTAGTTGGTGAAACGGGTGAGCTAACTAGACGTGTTGAAAAATTAGATAACGTCGAAATTATATACTTGTCTGAGTTGAAAAGATCTTTAAGTCCGTATGATGATTTTCGGGCTGTAATGAGGTTACGAAAAATAATACGTAGCCATAGACCTAATATTTTACACCTACATTCTTCTAAAGCTGGTGCGGTAGGCCGGTTAGCAACTATTGGTTTGATTAATAAACCGATAGTTATTTTTACGGCTCATGGTTGGGCTTTTACGGAAGGTGTAGGCTCTAAAGTAAAGATTGTAGTATATGCATATATTGAGAAGTTTTTAGCTCATTTTATAGATAAAATTATCTGTGTTTCTAAATTTGACTATGACCTAGCGGTTAAGAAAAAGATATTTAATAGTGCTAATCAGGGTATTGTTATTTACAATGGTGTCGATACACCAACCTGTATTACTCATAGTGAAAAAAGTTTAGGAAAAGTAATTATCACTATCCTGAATTATGGTAGATTGTAAAATTTAAGTTGAACATATTAGTGGACAGAAAAACCCATAAAGGTCTTTAATGGTGTCACCACAACATTCCATATGAGATGCAATTAATAGTTAATATTTGCACATTAATGGTTTTATCGGTCGATTGCAGCGATCGATAATTATACCAATCCAGTATCCATCAGTATTTGTGTCATCCTCTGATAATGTGATATAATACGACATGAAGATAAGAAAAAAGCATTTTTGGTTATTCTAGGGGGATTTGAAAAATGGCGAAAGTGTTAGTGACAGGTGGAGCTGGTTTTATTGGCTCGTTTTTGGCTCACAAGTTGGTGGCATGATGGCCACTTCGTATTCAGTTCTTATGTCAGTGTATTACAAGGAATCCCCGGAATTCCTTCGCACAAGTATGGAAAGTATTCGGGTCCAGACTGCTCCAACAAACGATTTTGTGGTTGTGTGTGATGGTCCATTAACTTCCGAACTTGATGCGGTGCTACGGGAAGAACAAGAAAAGTTTGAATCTGCGTTGCATATTCACAGGTTGGAGAAAAACGGCGGCCTAGGTAATGCTCTAAACGAAGGCTTGAAGATTTGTCGAAATGAGCTGGTCGCCAGAATGGATAGCGACGATATTAGCAGACCAGATCGTTGTGAGAAGCAACTGCGTGTATTTGAACAGAATCCAGCGATCGACTTCACCAGTGGAACGATCAGCGAATTTGAAACAGATCCGAAGGTGCCTTTTGGTGAGCGTCATTTACCGACCACAAATGAGGAAATCATTAAATTCTCCAAGAAGAGGAACCCGATGAACCATATGGCGGTGATGTTCAAGAAGAATGCAGTGGAATCGGCCGGAGGATATAGAGAAACATTTCATTTGTTTGAGGACTACTACCTGTGGGTTCGAATGCTGAGAAAAGAATATAAAGCACAAAACATCCCTGATGTGCTTGTTGATGTCCGGACACCAGCTGATATGTATCTTCGGCGTGGTAGCAGAGATTACGCAAAGACAATGATGAAGTTCCATAAATGGCTAAGAAGTATAGGGTGGACATCAGAAATAGATTTTCTGACAGGAGCAGTTCCGCATGCAGCGGTATGTGTCATGTCAAACGGAATAAGGAAAATGATTTACAAAGGGCTTAGAAAAGAATGATCAAGATCGCATTTGTAACCAACTACATAACGAATAATGGTCCAAGCAATGTGATCTTGGATATCATACGGAATCTGGATAAAGAGCAGTACAGCGTTTCTTTGATCACACTTTTCAAAGGTAATGACGAACGCATCGTTGCTGATCTTAGAAACAATGGTGTCCAGATATTCACTTGTAAAACTCTTAGTCGGGCAAAGTGCCTACTAGGACAGGACAGGGAATTCCAAGAGCTTGTAAAAAGAGAAGGGTTTGACATCATTCATTCCCATGGAATCATTCCAGACATTCTTTCTTCAAGGATTAAAACATCTGTGAGGAAGGTTACCACCCTTCACAACAATATGTTTGAGGACTATGTGCAGACGTATGGAAAAGTGAAGGCGAAGATCTTTATAAAGATGCACATTGATGCTCTTAAGAAAATGGACTGCCGCGTAGGATGCTCTAAGTCGGTCTATCAGGTGATGCGGAAGTATCTGAAAAATGTAATATTTATCCGCAACGGTATCAAACCAAAGATTGCAAAGCACACTGTTACGAGGAAAGAACTAGATATTCCAGAAGATGCGGTTGTGTTCGTTTTTTCGGGTGGGTTGTCTTTCAGGAAAAATGTACAATTTTTGACACAAAATTTTGTACAATATCACAATAAGGATGAATACTTATTACTGCTTGGAGATGGACCAGAAAGAGAAGCCTGTGAGCAAATGGTGGATGACCACGTAAAGCTGTTGGGTTTTCAGGACGATCCAGCGGCTTATTACAACATAAGCAATATTTATGCATCAGCTTCAAGATCAGAAGGATTTTCCATTTCTGTGCTGGAAGCACTGTCGTGTGGCTTAGGTCTGTTCCTATCAGATATTCCATCACATCGAGAAGTGGTCGGAATGGGGGAAGATTTATATCTTGGCGAGAACTTCTCTATTCAAAATGATGGCCGGAGTTTTAACACAGCAATGGGAGAACTGCGAAAAAATTTTAACAGAGTCGATAAAGAAGCAATAAAAGATTTTCAACTGAAAAAATTGTCTGATAAGGCCATGACAGCAAAATATGACAAAGAATATAACAAATTTTTGAAAGCCGGGGATTAAGCATATGGAAAAAGTTAGTATAATAATTCCGGCTTATAATGCTGAAAAATACCTAGAGCAGTGCCTCGATAGTGTCTGTGAACAGACATATAAAAACATTGAAATATTGATTGTAAATGATGGATCAACCGACTCTACCGGAAAAATCATAGAGAAATATGCATCGAAAGATTCACGTATACAGTTTTTCCATAATGAAAATCATGGCGTTTCATACTCGCGGAATTACGCAATAGAGCATAGTACTGGGACTTACATTGCACCAGTGGATTCTGATGATATCATCGCTCCGGGCTATATAGAAATATTAGTCCAAATGATAGAAAAATATCATGCGGAGATGGCGGCCACAGGAGTTGTAAAAGAAAAAGATTACAACCCGACAGACTTCTCCAAGGGAGTAACAGAAGTATTCAAGGGTGATCAGGCAACAGCGCAGCTATGGGGGAAATATGAAGGCTTTTTTTGGGGAAAAATCTACCTCGCTAACCTCATTAAGCAGCACTCGCTGCGAATGAATGAGAAGGCAGCGATTTGCGAAGATCTTCTCTTTAATGTCGAGTATATGAAGTATTGTGATACAGCGGTTTTTTACTCGGGAAAACAATATTTTTATCGTCAAGTGAGCAACAGCGCAACTTATAACCTGAAGAATCTGAAATGGTTTAGTGTGCTGAAAACATACAGGGTAATTATGGAAGAATTGAAAGATACTCCATCATATAACACAGCTGCGAATGCATATCTGATGACATTAACGGAGGCCAGATACCGGGCACATCTGTTAAAAAAAGAGCATCCGGAACTGGAACGAAAAGTTAACAGAGAGTTAAAGCGCATGTCGCCGCAAATGAAGAACTTCTCTGGCAAGGAGAAAATCAAATTCTTCTTGTCCATGTATTTTGCGGCGCCTGTTATGGCTTATCACAGAAGAAAGGTATAATGATGTACAAGCTATCTATTATCATTCCTGTTTATAATGCTGAGCAATATATTGATGATTGTCTGAACTCAATTATTTCAGAACTTAATGCTGAAACAGAAGTCCTCCTTTTGGATGATGGTTCGAAAGATTCGTCTCTTGAAAAGTGCAGGAGATATGAGCGGGCGAATATACGGGTTCTCCACCACGATAATCATGGTGCGTCGTATACAAGAAACAGAGGTATAGCTGAGTCAACAGGGCAATATGTAATGTTTGTTGACGCGGATGATGTACTACTGCAAGGGTGGCAAGAAGCAGTCTTTTCCAATATCGGCAGGAGTTTTGATATTGTTTATTTTTCTGGCAAGCTTGATAAAAAAGACAAAAATATAAAAGCTATTGTAGACGGCATCTTTGGGATCAGAAAAGAGAATGCCCTGACGACCATGGCGTCGCCAGGATCAAAAATTTTTAATAGAAACTTTTTGAACATCAATCGTATTGCATTTGATAGTAATCTGATCAATGGGGAAGATGCCTTATTTAACCTTGAGGCTGTCATTAAGTGTAGAAGTTTCGAATTTGTAACGCGATCCTTATATAAGTACAGGATTCACAATGGTTCTTCGACAAAGACATTTAATCCGAGGTTTTACAAGTCAAATCTTTTGTTTTTGCAGAGGGAAGAGAAGCTGATGTCAGAATCTGGACAGTTCGCAAAGAACGAAATAGATTATGCTATCAACTTTTCGTTCTCCTACAGTGTCTATCTGTATCTGTTCCTCATAAGCAGAATCAGAAATAGGAAAGAGAAAACGCAGGAAATGAAAAAAATGCATTCAAAGTCCATGAATCAGTATTTTCTGCGCTTTCCAACGACAGTTCATCCTGAGAAGGTTGTGCAGATCAGTTACAAGTTAATAGAGCAACGGAAAGATAGTCAGGCTTTGATTTTTACAGATTGCTTGAATTCAGTCAGAAATATTCGAAACAGATTCCGGTCAGGAAAGAATGAATATTATTTTATAGAAATGTAAAGAAAACGGGAAGAAAGAGCGTGGATAGAATAAACGGGAAGGTAATTGGTTATGACAGATAAGCGTGTAGGAATTATTACATTTCATCATTCATATAATTGCGGTTCAATGTTGCAGGCGTTTGCTTTGCAAAGGGTAATTGAGCGATTAGGTTATGAAGCGGAAATCATCGATTTCTCAAATGGTGGTCAGAAGCAACTATACAGTGTGACACAGCCCAATAATTCTGTAAAAAATATTCTCAAGAATATCATTCTCTTTCCATACAAGGATAGAATAAGAAAAAATTTTGAGAGTTTCGAAGAATTCAAGAACGCCGAATTTCATCTTTCTCCAGAATCTTATTCACGAATGGAAGAGTTGACGGACACCAGATACTTTGTGGTAGTCACGGGGAGCGATCAGGTTTGGAATATTACAATTGAAGATGGTGATGACGCATACTATTTACCATGGGTGAGGAATGCACGTAAAATTGCTTATGCTCCATCTTTCGGTGCAAAGAATGTCATGAAATATGCTGATGATCCGGAAAAGTACAAGACATATCTTTCTGATTTTGATGCGCTCTCTATTCGTGAGGAAAATGGAAAAAAGTGGCTTCAGGATTTGGTCGAAAAAGATGTTCCTGTATTACTTGATCCGACATTACTTTTAGATGCCGACGCATATGAACAGATTGCTGATCAAAATTTGAACTTACCGGATAAGTATATTTTTTTCTATTCGCCGTCTTACCAGAAAGATATTGTCCATTTGGTGCAGTGCGTATCGAATAAGTATCATCTTCCGGTGATTGCATTTAATACAAAAACATTTTATGTGAAGGGAATGCAAAGAACCGGCTTTAAACTTCCGGAAATCGAGAACCCTCGATCGTACCTGACACTTATTAAGAATGCAACTTTGATCATGACAACATCGTTCCATGGAACTGTTTTCCCTACTATTTTTAGAAAGCCGGTGTGGGTGATCAAGAATGGTGGAATGTTTGGTGATGATGATAGAGTAAAAACTTTAATTAAGGAGTTAGGGATAGAAGAACGGTTAATTCCGATTGAATATAGAGAGTATTTTAACTATATGAAAATGGTGGATTACTCCTATTACGAGGAGGAACTTCCCATTCTACGAAATAAGGCAATTCAATATTTAAAGGACAGTCTGGACACGACGAATGAAGAATGAGAATAAGAACTTTATAATGAATGTTGTATATCAGCTTTTGATATACATCTTTCCTTTGATTACAACGCCCTATATTTCGAGAGTGCTGGGCGTTAACAATATAGGAATTTATTCCTACACATATTCGATTGTCAACTTCTTTATGCTAGCTGCAATGCTTGGTATGAACAACTACGGAAATCGGGAAATCGCCAGAATCCGGGATGACCAGACTCAGATGAACCGAAAATTTTCCAGTATGTATGGTTTGCAATTGGTGACGAGCACAGTTACGCTTGCGGTTTATATATTCTATGTGATCTTTATTTGCAGGAGATACCGGGAGATCGCGGCAATTCAGTTTATTTTCCTTATTTCGACATGCTTTGATGTGAATTGGTTTTATTTTGGCTTGGAGAAATTTAAGCTGACGATATCAAGAAATGTCCTGATTAAGGTGATTTCGTTAGTGTTTATATTCCTTTGCGTTAGGAACAGAAACGATCTGTGGGTCTACACGGCCATCATGGGGAGTGCAACACTGATCAGCCAGCTTTATCTTATCTTTATTTTACATCGGTACGTTCACATTGTACGGGTCAAATGGAGTGAGATCTTTAGCCATTTTAAACAGGTTCTCGTTCTTCTTATTCCGGTCTTGGCGTATGGAATCTATGCCATTATGGATAAGATAATGATCGGAGGACTGTCGTCAACAGTTGAGCTTGGAAATTTTGAAAATGCACAGAAAATCATTAGTATTCCGATTTCTGTTATTACAGCGCTGGGAACAGTCATGCTTCCCCGTATGTCGTATGTTTTAAATAACAAGAAATCCGAATATAAGCCGATTCTCAGGGCATCTATGAAGCTGGCTATGGTGGTGGCAACCACAATGACTTTTGGTATCTGGGCGGTTGCTGATGAAATATCGTTGACAATGTTTGGGCCGGAGTTTACAAAGAGTGCCGGAATAATGAGACTTCTGGCCATCTACCTGCCATTTACCGCTTGGGCAAATGTTGTGCGGACTCAGTTTTTGATTCCTACAAGGAGAGATCGGGTCTATGTAGAATCGACAATATTTGGCGCAGTGATTAACCTGATCTTCAATAGCATTGTTATTCCAGGGTATGGCGCATATGGTGCTTGCATAGGAACAGTGCTTGCTGAGGTCAGCGTAATGCTGTGGCAGACGATTAAGTCAAGAAAAGAACTGGAAATTGGTGTATATGTTCGGCTTTTCTTAAATAGCTTATGGAAATCGGCAGTAATGTTTGCTGCATGCATGATTATTTCGCGTCTCTTCCATGAAACGGTTATCAGCTTCGCGGTCAAAATGGTAGTGGCAATTGCTGTCTTTGCTGTTTTGAACAGGAAGTTCATTTGGAACGATTTTCTTGGAAAAGGACAGAGCACAGAAAAACAGAAGGCCTAAATATTGAACAGGAGATGTTTGTTTTATTATGTTATTGGTTGACCGCAACAAGCTGACTACATTCTTTTTTTTGCTTGCATATACGACGTTTTATGCATTTGCTATGTTTGGGCATATTGCAGGAATCGGCGGCTATCTGAAGAATATTACTTACTTTGGAATCGCAATTTTGCTGATTCTATTTTTTACACGGCTTCATGATTACTATGCAAAAGAAGGAATCATTTTCTTTATTCTTATTTTGTGGTCACTCTTTATTGGATACCGGGTCGGGGACTATGGCTATTTTAAGCTGATCCTTATGATTACGGTGTCAAAGAATATTGATTTTAATAAATGCATAAAATACGATGTCTTTCTGCGGTTGTTGACCATTGTTTTGATGTATTTCTTGTGGCGAGCGGGAATTGCCCCTGATACAACATCGGCATTTGGGACGATCATGCGCCACAGCATGGGATTCCAGAATCCTAATCATTTTGGACTGCTTGTATTCATTCTTATTTTGGAATGTTTATATCTTGCACGCATGAAGTTTCATTTCTGGCTTTATGCTGCGCTTATTGCAATTCTTGTTTTTGAAGATCGAATTGCTGGAAGCCGCACATCAGAAGTCTATTCAATCGCGCTGCTTATTTTTACTGCATTTTATGCCAAGTGGCCGAATGCATTCAAGAAAAAGGGATGGCAGATTTTTATGCAGCTGAACTATGTTATATGTGCTGTGCTGACCGCAGTATCGGCGCATATGATGGAATCGGGTTCCCAGACAATGAAGGCACTGGATTCGGCTTTTTCAGGCAGAATTACTAATGTTGTTTATTACAATCAACTTCTTGGCCCCACTATTCTGGGACACAGTATTTCTTTTGGAAACCGGACATGTGACAACTTATATGCCTATTTGGCAATATGCTCAGGTATCCTTGTTTTTATCGCAGTTACAGTTGCTTATATGCTACTGATAAGGGATCTGTACCAATATGATAATATCCCTATGGCTATTGCTGTTTTCTTTCTCTTTGCATACGGAATCAGCGAACGACTTTGGATGAACATTGATTACAATATGATGATGTTGGCATTCCGACAGTTGATCTATCATGACGTTGTTCCAAATATTCAGATGGAAAAGCAAGAAACAGTGTATGTTTCAGAAGTAGAATAAGAAATAGCTGGCCGATCAGGAACCGAATGTAATCTTCGGCGGATGACAAGTATTATGATATGAACAAGACGATCGAAGTGGCACTGGAGAAGAGTCGGGAATTGGTGTGACATTAGATTGGGAAAAGATTGACGATAATGCATAAGCGGGAGAAAATTTTTGACAGACAGACTTATCATTACAGGAAACAGGATGTATTAAAGGAATTGCTATAATCTTGATGTTCATACATCATTTATTTGGTTTTAATGGATTTCTTGTCCCACAGTATAATCAGTGGATTTCAGTCATACAGATGCAATTTTTTCAATATTTCGGCTCTTTGTCAAATCCTGTTGATGAATGGCTTTTACAGAGTTGAAAGTCATGCGACTTTCAACTCTGTTTTTTTCATTGGTTTTGTTCTCATTTGCCGTAACTTAATACGTAAGCACCAAATAACTGACCGACTATCAAACTAACTAAATCCAAGTTATGATTACCTCATCAAATAATTGGTGAGGTGATTTTTATTGGCAAAACCCGATATTGTACAAATCAAAATGGATCAATCTGAACCACAGCTACGCGCAACAACCAAGGCGCTACAAATTAAGGTTGGCACAAATAAATCAGTGATCGTCTACAATCGCATTAATAACTATATTTTAGAAGCAGTTTTAAAGGCGGTGTTCACCGATGATCATTGATCAACGGCAAATTCGCCAAGTCTATTTAGTGTGCGGTAAAACGGATCTTCGCCGCGGCATCGACGGTTTAGCCGGCGTTGTCCAGGATCAATTTGAATTGGATCCTTATAATCAGGCGCTCTATTTATTCTGTGGTACTAGGAAAGACCGCTTTAAGGCGCTCTACTGGGACGGTGATGGCTTTTTATTACTTTACAAACGAATTGAAAATGGGCGGTTACAGTGGCCGACTAATCAGAATGCATTACGCAAACTGAATGCCAAACAATTGCGGCGATTACTCAGCGGTTGGTCGTTAGACGCCACTATTCATAAAACATGTCCACCTGGACATGAAAAATAACTATTCAAGCTAAAGGAGACGTGGTAAACTCAATTCATAAAATACGGACCGAGTAGGTGGGCTAATGACCCCAGAAGAAGAGATTGCGGCGTTACGCAAACAGGTGGCCGAATTGACAGAGATGGTCGCATACTTGACGAAAAAACTTTATGGTCAAAAATCAGAACAAACGGACCCTAATCAACTGTCTTTACTGGAAGGTAATGACGGTGTTTTTAGCGCGCCAGAGCAAACTGGCCAACAAAGCAGCGTCACAGATCAAGTACCGGCAAAGAAAAAGCGTAAAAAAACCCGGCAAGAAAGCTTAAGCCGCCATTTGGCGGTTAAAGAAACAATTATTGATTTAACTGGCCAACAGTGTGACCAAGGTCATAAGCTAACCAGCGTTGGCAAAAAGTTTGTCCGTGAAGAACTGCATTTTATTCCGGCTAAACTCTATCGTGAGCGTATTTATACGCGCACCTATAAGTGCCTTGAATGTGAACTAGAAGATGGGATTGCGCATTTAATTCAAGCGCACACACCAGCAGCTTTAATTCCGCATAGTCTCGCTTCAGCTTCGGTGGTTGCCGAGATCATCTGTCAAAAGTTTATCTTAGGTACGCCGTTATATCGGCAATTACCCAACTGGAAGCGACTAGGTATCGCACTTTCAGAAGCCACGGCGACCAACTGGATCATTAAATCAAGTCAAATGGTTGCGCCAATCTACGACCTATTGTGGCAAGCAATCAGCGCGCAGCGCTATTTGCAAGGTGACGAGACCCCAATTCAAGTACTACGTGAATCAGGTAAAGCCGCAACCGCAAAATCCTATATGTGGGTGGCCCGAACGGTCAAACAATGTCCCCAGCAAATTATTTTATATGCTTATAGCAAGACACGTTCAGGCACCTTCGCCCAAAAATTATACCAGAACTTCACTGGTATCCTACAGTGCGATGGTTATGCCGGCTATAACTTGTTAGCAAACAGTGTGACTCGGGTCGGTTGTTGGGCCCATGTGCGGCGTAAGTTTTACGATGCCGCCCAAGTTAACGGTAAAACAGTAGCAAGTGTCCCCCTGACATTGATCGATGAGATGTTTGCCCGTGAACGACAATGGCAGCATTTTTCCCCGCGCGTGCGGCGGCGTAGACGACGTAGTCAGATTCGCAAGCTACTTAAGCGCTTCTGGAAATGGATCGCTTCGGCACAGGTACTACCTAAATCACGTTTAGGCAAGGCAATCACTTACGCCGTTGATCAAAGGCCGACCTTAGATCGGTTAATCAATATTGGCATGATGGACTGGAGCAATAATGCTTCTGAACGCAATATGAAGCGTCTTGTGATCGGCCGAAAAAATTGGCTTTTCAGTACGAGTCCAGCCGGAGCCAGATCAACCGCCATTTGGCTAACTTTAATTGAAAGTGCCAAGGCCAACGGCATTGATCCACGAGCTTACATTACTTATCTGTTAAAAGAACTGCCGCAACAACCAGATTTCGCCGATCCGGCGCAGTTAGCGGTTTATTTACCATGGCATTATCCAGGTGCTCGGCATCAAAATAAAAAAACAACGGACAAGCATCAAGCTAAAAATGCCGCCTAACAAAAGACAACCAGATTTCTCAAAATCGAGAAGTTTGGTTGTCTTTTTAAAACGGGTGATTATTTACCGCTTACAACAGACCGACTATAAATAGCGTATCGGCTGCGGTATGATAGCCTCATCATAAGAAATGGTGAGGTGTTTTTATGCTCAATAAACCGGAAATCGTTCAAGTTAAGCTGGACGACGGTCAACGACAGCCAAGTCCAATATCAAAGGCCTTTCAAATCAAACGTAATGAACATGAAACAATCATTGTTTACAATCATATCAATGGATATATTTTAGACGCCCTAGTCAAGGCGGTGTTCACTGATGCTCATTGATTTACGCCAACTCAAGGGTATTTATTTGATTTGTGGCAAAACTGACTTGCGGCGTGGAATCGATGGTTTAGCCGCTACGATCACTGATCAGTATGAACTTGACCCCTACAGCAGGGCGTTATTTCTTTTTTGCGGTACCCGTAAAGATCGTTTTAAGGCCCTATATTGGGCCGGTGATGGCTTTCTCTTACTTTATAAACGAATCGAAAATGGCCGCCTGCAATGGCCAACCAATCAAAATGAGGTGAAGCGACTACACGCCAAACAATTACAACGTTTATTATCTGGCTGGGGGCTTGAAGCAACCGTGCATCAGACCAACCGACCAAAAAAAGCTAGGCTTAGCTGACTAATCATGGTACACTCAGGACAATCCTAGTGAATGAAGGCGATTCCATGGCAACGACCGTCGAACAACTTAAGCAAGCCCAAGCGCAGAATCGTGAGTTACTCAAAGAAATAAAGGCCTTGACCGCAACTGTCCAAACTTTGACGGAAGAAGTCGCCTTTTTTCAGCGCCAACTTTTTGGCAAGCATTCGGAAAAAATAACTGATCCTAACCAGTTATCCCTATTGGCAGATGACAATGGGGTTTTTACCGACCCAGAGCAAACTGGGAACCAAAGCGAAACGACAGTAACAACAGTCGTCCATAAGCCAAAGCGTAAGCGTTGCGAATCAGTTGATCCCAATCTACCGATCGAGACCACCGTGATCCGCCGCGAGAACTTGAGTTGCGATCATGGTCATCAACTGATACCAGTGGGCAAGCAATTTGTGCGTGAAGTCGTGCATCAAATTCCTGGTCGCCTCTATCGCGAACAAATCTTTGAACAAACGTATAAATGTGCCGCTTGTGAAACGAATGATGGCGTTTCACACTTATATCAGGGGACTGCGCCGCAGGCGCTGATCCCCCATAGTTTAGCGACCTCATCGTTAGTCGCTGAGTTGTTGTACCAAAAATATGCCTTAGGGACACCACTTTATCGTCAAATGAAAGCCTGGCGGCGGGCTGGTTTGATTTTAAGTGAAACGACCATGACGAATTGGGTGATCAAAGCAGCGACGATCGTTCAACCGCTGTATACGTTACTGCACGAACAATTATTAACGCAACCTTACCTGCAAGGCGATGAAATACCGTTTCAAGTCTTGCATGAGGTGGGTAAAACCGCGCAAAGCAAGTCTTATATCTGGGTGGCTCGGAGTATTCGCTTAGCTGCGCATCAAGTTGTCTATTATACGTATAGCGACAATCGTGCCGGCAAAACTGCCCAACAACTTTATGGTGATTTTATGGGTGTCCTACAATGTGACGGTTATTCTGGCTATAACCTACTGGGCGCAACGGTGACGCGGGTCGGTTGTTGGGCGCATGTGCGGCGAAAATTCTTCGATGATGCCTGCAAGATCAAGGGGCAACCGACGATAACGCCACCCTTAAAATTGCTTGATCAAATGTTTTACCTAGAACGGGGCTGGCGTGATCTAACACCAACCAAGCGCAAAGAACTACGCCAGGAACAATTAAAGCCAGTGATCAAGCAATTTTGGCAGTGGTGTGATCAAGCGGTGGCCACCCCGAAATCACGTTTAGGTCGTGCTTTGACCTATGCCCAAAACCAACGGTCTATGCTTAATCGTGTGCTGGACTATGGCGAGATTGATTTAAGCAATAACGCCACTGAACGAAATGTGAAGTCTTTCGTGATTGGGCGCAAGAATTGGCTTTTCGCCACCAGTCCTGCAGGGGCACAGGCTAATGCGATTTGGCTGACCTTGATTGAAACCGCGAAAGCTAATGGTTTGGATCCCCGGCAGTATCTCGAATACCTGCTTGATCAATTAGGGCAACTACCCGTTTTTCCAACTGAGGAAGAATTGGCGGTCTATTTGCCATGGCAACAAGTGCCAGACAAAAAGGTTTGGCGTGATCAAGAAGCGTAGACCCTTGGCTAATTTAAAATCAAACAGCGCTACTGATTCGAACCAAAAAGTTTCGGATCAGTGGCGCTGCTTTTTAAAATGATTAATCATGATTACATAGTATTTTGATCATGGCCTTACAAGTGAGTTATCTTGAGTGTTGGTATTATTACTACTTTTGATTGTTATGATCAGACGGTGAGGTAGACAAATACTTTGTTGTCCCGGTTTACTGATCCAACCAGTATTAACGGCAATTTGATCAGGTGTATTATCTTCCTTATCGCGTATACGTGTTCCATTAACTTCTATAATATTATATTCACCGGGGTGTGGGTGTAATGTAAATAATTGGTGTTGTGTTTTGCGAGAGAGCTTAATTTTCTTTATTACTTTTTTGTCAACAGAAATTTCAGCATAGGTGGTTGGTTTAGCATTATTAGTCGCGGTGGTCATCTGTTGCTTCTGAGAGTATCCAAATATAATCAAGGGGATAAAAGAAACGACAAGTAGTATAAAAATGATTATGTAGTCCCAAGGGCGTATTTGCTGTTTTAGATTTTTAAACATCTTCAGTGAACAACCTAGTTAAAAGACGCGAACTGCAGGCAAAGTATAAGAGTAATTACCGATCGAGTCGACAGATCCATCAGACTGTAGGCTATTTAGACCAATCTTAGTGCTAAAATCCTCTTGATTAACAGTAGTTGCATCAACTTTATAAAAAACTGTAGTCCAAGTTGTTGCTGCCTCAAGCAGTTTTTTTCCAGTGGAGAGTGTAACATCTGTTAATGTTAGTGCGGTAACTAAAGTAGGCATATTTCTCTGCGTTAATTTCAACTTTGTCTCCTCCATTTTTTTGAAATACACTTTATTAAAACAGTCATATGTGTCGTAAATATGGAGAAGCCAGCATATATAAAAAAGAGTGCCATGTGACACTCTTTTTGAGCTATTTAATATCAACAACACCGACAAATTCAACATCATCAATTGCAGTTAAGTAAAAACTATCAGTTGGTCCAAGTATTGCAAGTTGACCATTTTTGATTGTACATTCTTGATCTGGTGTGGTCAGTTTCACCGTCCCTTTTAAGGGAATGAGAACTATATTTTCAGGTACAGGGTGAAATTCTCCGTTGTTTGTCACTGTATTTTTCTTTAGTATACGATGACCAACCCGTCTTTGACCATTTTCGTAAAGGTGTTCATGGACCTCATCACCGCGACCACCAGTTAATATTTTCATATAATATATACCCCCAAGTTAATTGACTTTTTTACGTGGCTTTTCAGTATTATTGGAATTTTGTTGAGTGTTGTTTCCACAGCCGCCCATACTACCAGAGCCACCGTGCATACCCTTGTGCATAAATAGCATCATGAGTGGGTGTGCTAGAAGAAAAAGGGCTATCAGAATCCATTGTGACATAGTTTCACTTCCTTTTGCTTTGTTTCTATAATAAGTATAAATTGGAAGTGTGTTGTTTTTATGTTGTCGGGAATTTTTACATAGTTATGAATATTATTATGTATACACGACATTCAAATGAGTGTCGTGTTTTTGTTTCCTACAAACCAGATTTAATGGTCCAATTTGTTCCTGCTTTTTCTAAAATAAGTGTGTACTGCGAATATTGGGTCATATCAGTTTCACTATCAAGAAACCTCACGGTTGCGTCAACGCGAATATTATCTCCTTGACGATGGAAGGTCGGATTAACTAATTCCGCAAAACGATAGTCTTTATTTAATGGCTTTGTACCGCCATCGACATAATATTTCAGTTCACTGGCGGTGCCACTAGGATACAGTGTGAAGAAAGTCGTTAGAAATTTAGTGATGCTGCTAGTGGTTTCGGCATCAATCGAGCTGTCCGTTTGAAGTTGTTTTTCCGTTGCTTTGGCCTTAGTCGGAGCTGCCGCAATTGTTGGGTTGGTCACGATCACCATATCACCATCTTTATTTTTCATAACATTTAATGAGTAGGTGGATTCGATTGCTTTTGCGGCGTCTTCTTTTTGACTGTTTTTGATCTGCTGATTAACCGTAAATAACACTTTATTGACTTGATTCTTCTTAGCCTCAACTTTCCAAATCCGAATATCAGACACGATGGAAGATGTCGGGATATCTGAACGTAGCGCATCGGCGTTTAGGGTTACCAATCCATTTAGCATGAATTTACTAAGGTTCTTTTGGCGCGTTTCTAATTTTTCATGGTTAGGTTCCCAGGTGTAATAGACTTTGGCAAAATCAGTGACAAAAGCTTCGATCGCATTGGTATCAGTCAACTTAACTTTCACCACTTCACGTTCATGCACCGTGTGTTTATTGATGGCGGTGAAATCCTTGTACACGCCAAAACTCACACTAGCGATCAAGATCAACCAACAGAACCAAGTCGTTTTTCGCCGGATACCGACGCGAGGTTGCTTTAATTTACGGGGCTTTTTTTCTTTCACCGGCTTTGGTTGACGTTTTGGTGGCCGTTGTCGTTTAACTTTTTTACGTGGACGTTTGGGACGGGCTTTCTTATGTGAAGCGACTTGATGCTTGGCCGGACGTTCATTGTATTCATAATGGGGATTGCGTTCAGTTTCTCGATCATAGGGTGGCCGTGGTTCATGTTGCTGTTCATAGTCATGAGGTGGGTAACGCTCATCGAGATAATCATTCGGTGGTCGGCGATAGTTGCGGTCGTCTCGTTCCTGTATTCGTTGCGGTGGTCGATCCTCATAATCTTCATGATACCGTGGTCGCGGGCGTTCCGCATAGCGATGATCACGGGAATCTTCGTAGTCATCGTACTCATAGTCGTAGTCTTCATAATCTTGACGGGCCATGTCGTGTTCCTCCTTGTGGATCAGATTTACCATTTAAGTTTAGTGGCGAGATTAGCCACACTATTTTGTTGCAAGATGGCAAGGTGATTATTTTTTTGATGGTTGTGGTTCAGTTCATAACACTGATAAAATTCGGGATAGTCGTTGCGAAAACGGTCAAATAACTGGCGTAGACGGACTTGGGTGTAGCCGCGATAGTCTAAATCACTATAAATATCATATTTGTCGTCACTGGTGAAAAATTCTTCGGCAAGGTGTAATTCTCGATCTAAAATGTATTGGCGGTCTTCCTCACGAAACTTAGTATTTCCTAACCACTCTTTGACGTTTTGTTCATGTTCTAAAGCTAAACGGAACTCACGACGTTTACCAAATTCAAATTGCGGCAGTTCGGCGACAAAGTAATCAATCACTTTGACTAGGTCATCAATGTTAGGTTCATGTTGTTCAAAAAACTTGATGCGTTCCCATTCAGTTGAAGCGTGATCGAGTTGTTTGTTACGTAACAGGCGATTGTCGCCGTAGTTCAAATCGATCCGACTTTCTACTAAGGTGTGATCGATGGCATTGGTCAACAGATCCATCCAGTGATCATAGCTAAAGCCATCTTCATTTAAGCTAGTCAAGAAAATCACCTCATTTCTTGATCCGGCCAGCCCCGACAAGATGGGCTTGCCAGTAGGCGGTATTTAGATCTGCATAACCAAGGGGATCGCCAGCATTGTACATGCGCATATTACCGACATAGATGCCAACATGGGTAATGTAGTCGGAAGTGGCGTAAGTGCCTTTGAAAAATACTAGGTCACCAGCTTTTGCACTTTTAATACTGATGTGTTGCGTTGCGTCATATTGTGCTTGAGCGGTACGCGGAAGTTGAATGCCAGCTTTGGCATAGGCCCAACTAGTTAGCCCAGAACAGTCAAATCCTGTAGTTGGTGTTGAGCCACCAAAAACGTAGGGTGTGCCTTGATATTTAAGGGCCTCGGTCATAATCGCTTTAACCGTTTTATCGCTAAAATTAGCTACAGTCGGGCTAAGATACTGGCTGACTAAACTTACGTAGAACATATTGCCATAGGCGTAGCGCCAGCCTTCATCAGAGACTGGATTGGTGTAAGTGACTTTTTTACCACCAGCTTTTTCTTTAGCAAAATCACTGGCTATTTGGAGCGAATATTTCTTGCCATGAGTAGCCACGTAATTAATAAAGGCACCACCAAAGTTGTAGCTTTGAATGGCCGTATTTAAATCGGTTTTAGTTGCTTTCATCGACTTGATCAAACTGGCAAAGTATTTCACGCCTTGTTTGATCGAAGCATCTGGTGACAAGCTACCAGGTGCTTGACCCAGCGATTCGCTAGATTGCATCACATCGCTGCCTTTGCCGCCAGATTCAACCTGCATAATCGCAAGGATCACCGTTACTTGGTCAGGAATACCAAACTCCTTACAATATTTTTCAACGGTGCTTTTGTACTTGAGCACTTCAGCGGAAAGATTCATTGAATCAACGACTAAAGCGGTCGTATCACCGCTATCATCGTCATCAGCCGTCATTGCCACTGAAAAGAACAACAAGCTAATGAGTATGATCGGTAAGACGGCTAAGACTAACCATTTTTTAGTCATTTGTGCTTTGGTCGCTGCTTAGTTGGCAATTTACGGCGCATGGCGTTTTGTTTAACAACGAGATTCAGTGGCTTGCCATTCGTCTGCTTAAGTTGCCGTTTTGTGCCTGCTTTGGGTGCTGTGGTGAATGATTGTTTTGTGTGCGGTGTCGGTGTTTTGATTGGATCTTTCGGATGGGCTAATTTAGTCGTACTTGGATCACGTGGCTTGAGTTGCGTGACAGATGAAGCTGTCGGCTTTTTCTTGATCGGATCAGAATTAGATGGTTGCCGTGGATTCTTAGGTGGATCAACCACTAGTTTACGTCGTTGCATTTCTTCACGACGTTTCTTTGCGGCCAGTTCGCGTTCTGATTGATTGTCTTGGCGTTGATTTTTCAAGCCATTTTTGAAATCATCGATTCCCTTTTTAGCCGTTGCTTTGCCTTGATGTAGGCCGTACTTAGTATTGGTTGGTAAGTCCTTTAACTGTTCCTTAGTCCGTTTGGCAGTTGCGGCCATTTTCTTTTTGGTGTCTAATGCGGCACCGACTTTTTTACCGGCACGGGTCATCTTGCTAGTGGTGGCATCGCGTTTATTTGGTTGGGGTCGTTTGGGCTTACCTTTACTGTTTGCGTCAGTACCAGTTTCAGGCTGTGGTTGCGATCGTGGTTTTAAACCGCGGGCGAGCATACCACCCATTGCGGCGTTACCCATGACTTGCCGGATCAAACGACTACCACTGCGGCGCAGACGACTGGCACCAGCTTGAGAGTCAGAACTTTTAAGTTGCATCATCCCCATTAAATCGCCCAGTTTCATCCAGATACCGGCAAAGATGACAATTTGGAGAAAGGCAACTAGGAAGAATGGGGTGGTGGTCGATAGTCCATAGATCATGGTGGAAAGGCAGAAGGTCAACGTTAAGACGATGGTGATGCCAGCCCGCATCATGATCGTATTGAATAGACGTAAAACCGCCGTTTTCATTAGGCCGTTAAAGCCTGGGATCATAGCTAAGAGACAACTGATCGGCAAGAAAATGGCGTAGATAATGAAGAGGATCTGACTAAATAACATCATTGCCATTAGAAAGAATACAAATATGGTGATCGCGATATCGAAGATACTGACAAAGGTGGTCACGCCTAAACGTTGAATCGTTTTGACCGCCGATAGATTGTCGTTTTCTTTATCCTCAATTTCAGCTTTGACGATCTCGGTGCGGTCTTTACCTTTGTTTTTGAATGGATCAGTTTTGACCAGCTTATTGACGCGGTCTTCACCAACTTCTTTAATATTGGAATCGCCAAACTGTAATAACGTCCACGGCTGTTTGACCTGAATGTTGAATAAGGTTTCACGAATCGCATCAACACTGTTTTTTGAGGTGGATTGCTTATTTTGCATGATCATTTTAGAACCTGTATTTAAAGCCGAAGTACTCATATCGGCGGAAAATTGATTGATCTTACCAATATAATCGGGTGAGTAGGCAATGAAGCTCGCTGATAGAATGAAAATCACCACAAAATTGACCACCGCTGAGATAGCTTTGGAAGATTCACGTTTGACCAGGCCGGTATAGGCGACATATACACCGAGCACTAACACCAGTAACAAAAGCATACCGGGATAAAAGCCATCGTAACTAAACCCATTTTTAGAAACGCCAGCGAGTAGCTGCATATTTTTGCCAATGGCATCAGTCGTATCTTTGATGAAGTCTAATGAATAAGCTTGTTGAATCAGGTAGCCAGTGGCGTAGGAAAGATAAACTGAGATCAACCACAGAAAGTTAGTGATGGCATAAACGGCGTACATCACCGACTTACCAATACCATCACCCCAGTTCCACGGCAACCAATCCCATGATGAATCAACGAAATAATCTAATTGATAATTGTTGACCGGGTATTTAGAAAATTCGTGTTTATTATTGACGGTTTCATCGACTAAGCCGGCTGCGTGGACACTTTGGAGCGAAGTAGCACTCACTAACACCACGACTAGTACAAGGCCAATCAGTAATAAAAGTCGTTTTTTACGGGGCGACATTTACTCACCTCCAGTTATCTGCGCTGGTGGGCGAGTATCGAAAGCCTTGTATAAGTGTTCAAAGATGTAATCAAAGTGCAGAACGCCGACATGACCCCAAATATCTTGGAATAAGCATTCACCATTATCTAGTGAACGTAAGCGGTGTTGATTGCTTTCATCTTCGGCGTCTAGGCCAAAGAAAGTGAGCGTGTTTTTGATTTCATTGATATCGGTCGAGCGAAAGGCAAATTTCATACCGATATTATTTTTCATCTTTTCGTCTAAGAGATCATTGGCATTTTGGGTGACCAGATAAACGCCGGCGTTCATTGAGCGACCTTCACGGATCAATTTCATGGATAAGGCTTTACCTTGCGCCACGTTCAGAAACGCCCAGGCTTCATCGAGATCCACAATTTTAAATTGCGAACGATCGGCATGGATAAAGTCGATGGCAAAAGTCGAGATGATCATCAACATGGCTACGGATAACGTTTCCGCGGTGATGTATTCTTCTTGGGTTTTGTCGGCATCCGGTAAGACCAAATCGGCAATTTGAATGATATTGATTTTGCGGTCCAAGGCGATCGAACGGCGAGTGGAACCATCTGAAAAGAGTAAGGCAGCAAAATCATAGTCGGTGAACGATTCAATATGATCAGCGATATTGTTGGCAATCGGCGTCCCTTCGCGGCGCAGTTCAGTGATCACTTTCAATAATCCTGGTTGTGGATCAAGGGTGACGTTGCGAATTGCTTTACGTAAAGTAGGAAATCGTTCGGCATCACGACTAGAGATCCCGGTCAAAAAGGTTAAAGTATCGACTGCCAAACTTTCAGAATCTTTTGGGTTGCTAAGAATGATGTAAGGATCAAGTAAACCACGATTAGCTTCTTCACTAGTTAAGTTAACGATATTGATATCGTCTTGCATGAAATCTAAATTTTTCGCCCAATCAGTTCGTTCCGATTTTGGATCAAGAATTAAAGCTTGCGCGCCATAGAGGACGGCGTAATAGACAAGTAAGTTATTAGAAAATGATTTACCACCACCTAGTGAACCTAAAAACGCGGCGGAAAGGGCATTCGTTACGGTTCCTTTCAAACCTTGTGCGGCTAAGTCAGGTTTGATGAAAACATTACGACCGGTATCCACGTTGTAGCCCACATAAATGCCTTCACGTTCACCTAAAGCTTGGGTAGCACCGAAGCCTAATGAGGCAATGAAATCACTAGTCACATATTGAATGTAGTCGTTCATGTAGCGCTTTGATGCGGGCATAAACTCACTGTGTAAGCCCAGCATATCGCCGAAAGGGCGAACTAATTTGATGTTCAACGAATCATAGAAATCAAGCACTTGATCGGCACGCTTTTTCATTTCATCGTAGCTTTTGCCACTGACGCGAATAACATAGGAAATTTTGTACATCGCGTCTTTAGTTTGATCAAGTTCAGCTTCTAGGTCGTCAACGGAATCAAGGGCATCGGCGACACCGCGAGTGGTTTCATTATTAGATTCATAGGCGTGATTATCTAAATCTTTCAGCTCTTTCTTTTTGTTACGGACCTTAGTTAACGCCTTTTTGTTAGTCACAATTTCAACATTTAGTGAGGTATCAATGGGAAAGTCGAATTGTTGTTGCTGGAAATAGAAAACCTCACTACCAGGAAAATCTAATTCACCAACAATATCGGACAAGGCCATATAGGTGACATAGGATTCAGTAAAGCCGTGGGTAATGATCAAGTAACGTTGCTTTTGTTCGATCAATGAGCGGGTTGGTTTGATCAAGTCATATTTTTTGATCACTGTATCTTGATCATCTTTTTGTCGTGGCAGGTGGTATTGGTAGTCTTCATAATCTTGCCCTGACATACCGTAGAGATGTTCTAACAAGTAGCCAAAATCATCTTTGATCAGTGGTCGAATTTTAAAGCGACGACTGACTTTATCGGCCAGAAAACGGGCGACTTTACGAAATCAATCAACTTCACTGTTGTTCATCACCATGAAGTCACCGGTATATTTTTCGTTGAATTCATGAAGAAAATCCTGAATGCCAAGCCTGATATCATGCCAAACGCCCTTAGCGGATAGCTCACGATCATTTAGTAACAGTTTGAAGCCAATAAAAAAACGATAATCAACTTGATTATCGCCAATATTGTCGATCAACGCGGCGGCCTGACCGTCAATATGTGTATCGGCAATACTTTTTAAATCACCTTTGACCGTGGCTTTGGAACGGCGCATCGTGTCATTGATACTGGATTCCGTGGCAAGCTGCAAGAGATGCAGTTTGCCGTCACGGTTTTGTGAGATCAACTGACGGAAATTTTCGTGGACTTCCGCTTTTTGGTCAGGTGAGAGAAAAGAATAGTTATAGGGGACGAGTTCGTAATAGGCGAAGCATTCGCCATCACGATTGAACACTAAATTGTCTTCGATATATTTTATGGGAAACTTCACTGGTCGAACCTCCTTACGTGGGTGATGTGGTCAAGGGCATGAGCTTTAACAGATTTGACTGGCCGCCCGGCAAACGTGATCTTCTGGGCGGTAAAATAAGTGATCACCGAGCGCAGAAAGCCTAGTGGCCGTTTGTTATCAAAAGTCTTTTGACTCATGAACCAAGTAATGGCCGCCGGAATACCGAGATATTTCAGGAATGCGCCATCAATGAAACTAAGTGGTGGTACATCACCAAGCAACATGACCAAAAATAAGGCGACGATGAACCAAGTCATTTGCGTGAATGTGACGGGGAACGGTAGATTAACATCGTTGATCGCGTAAAGCACTTTTTCCACGGACCAAATGCTGGTGTAACTACGAATCTTTTTCATAAGTGACCTCCTTTCTTTGGGGTAAAGAGGACTGATCCATTTGCTAGACCAGCCCCCGAGCAGAAACTTAATTTGCGTATTCATAAATAGCGCTGTTAGTAACCAAGTAATTACCTTCAATTTCCATATCGCGACCCAGTGCTTCAAAGTCGAGGTAGGCAATGACTTGATCTGGCAGGTCACCGAAAACGGCACCAGATTCCACAGCATCTTGTGCCAGCTCGGCCATATCTGAAACACCTTTATAGATAATGATATCCTCAGCGTTTTCAGCTAGTTCTTCAATATCACGGAACCATTCGCCAATCAAGGCACTAACGTCAGCGCCAAAATCATATTCTTCAAGCCGTTCTAAAGCGGCATACTTACGATTGATCTCGTCTATTGAATCAAAGCGATCAATTTCAAATGGTGCTTCGTAATCATGGATCGCGTACTCTTCACTGTCATTTTTCAATTCCAGTTGTTCGGCAATAGCGTCAGGGTATAACGGCGGTGTGAACCATTTGCCAGTGGGTTTGCCTTGATTGTAATAACCTAAGTTGACGATAAAAACGCGTACCGTTTCCATTTAGCTCCCTCTTTTCTTGCAGTAATTAGGCACCAACAACACGATTGAATAAGTTCAATAGCACATCTTTGACGCCGGCGGTATTAAATACCAGCCCCACGGCGATCAATGCAATGATCAGAAAGCCGATCAGTTTAGAAAATTCACGTTTAAAGCCTAAGAAAACACCGATCACTGCAATTGCCATTAGCACTAAAGACTGGGCGTTGCTTGTAAACCAGTTGAAGAGATTTTGTCCGAAGTTCATTTATTATCAATTCCTTTCTAAATTTACCAAAGTGAGGTTTGCGACGAGTGATGTTGCTTGATCCGAGCTAAGGCCTTTTGATAATAATTTGGATCAAGTTCGTAACCAATGTAGTGCCGGTCAGTATTAATACAAGCAATAGCCGTTGTGGCGGAACCCATGCAATTATCTAAAACAACTTGTCCGGGTAACGTATAAGTTTTGATCAGGTATTCAAACAATGCGACTGGCTTCTGGGTTGGGTGCCAAATATTTTTATCAGCTTTAAACCGTAGAATATCATTCGGATAGTTCTGGTACTCTTGAACATATTGTTCTGGCGCTGCCCATGGGTGTACTTGGTTACCAAAGCCTTTAGTTTGCGCATTAGTGATGGTTTTGTTCATGGGCATCAGGTCCTGTGGGTAATAGAACATGGCATTATCAGAATTAGCCACCGGCGCTTTTGAAAATACAAGTACTTCTTCATACCGTGACATTGGCCGATGGTGGGCGTTAATAAAATTAGTGACATTACTTTTGACCCAGACCCACTTGTAACGGAATAGTTCAGGCTGGGAGTTGTAGAGCTGAAAACTAAAACGTTGATTACTGGTTAGAACAATTGCACTGCGAGGTTTGATCAAACGTAAATATTGTTGCCAAAGTTGTTCAAACGGAATGATCGAATCCCATGTGTTAGGAGTTGTGCCGTAAGGAAGATCACAAAGAATCAAGTCAACGGATTGATCCGGTAGTTTCTTCATTCCAAGTAAACAGTCTTCATTATAAATAGTGTCAAGTAAAATATTGGTTTCACCGCCACAGGTTTATTTCAGTACTTGCTCCTTTTAAATTGCATTATTTTTGTCAGGGTATAACGCGACCATTCAGTAGTAGTTGTTAATCTAAAAACGTTGATTTAGTAAGGATAAGCCAGTTTTGGCACTGACACTAAATAAGAAATTCAGATATTCATCGTTGTAACAGGGTTTACCGTAAACGTTAAGCATTGGCGTTGGCCGATGAATTGAAAAACGCCAATCAAAGTAATCGACCGGTGTGGAGAAGTACTGGGTCATTTCGAAAAGTTGTAGATAGTTTGTATCTTCCACCAGGCCGATAATTTGACCATGATAGTCATAAGCATTGAAGATCCAATCCTTATGTTCAGTGATCAAGGTTGCTAGGGGACTATTCATGCTGATCTCGATTGTTTGTTTGATATTGACCGTAAATCGGAATATGATATTGGACGCTAATGGCGGTTATTTTTTTGAGTAAACATTTATCGTTTGACGGTATACCGTGAACATCCAATAAGGGTGACGGCCAATACAAACGAAAACGCCAAGCAATATAATTAACAGGTTTAACAAATTCGGTGAGTTCAAAGAGTTGCAATAAATTAGTGCGTTCGATCACGCCAACAATATGGTTACGATAGCGATAAATATTTAACACATATTCTTTTTGGTCAGTAGATAGACTAACAAGGGGTAAGTTGGTATTCAATCAGTTTCCTCCTTTGTAAAATAATCACCGATTACGTTATCTTTAGTGATGGTGTGTTGTTCAAGCAGTTTTAGATGTTTCTGTTGGAGTTCAGCACTTTTGATCATGGTCATCGTTTGATTGTTGCCTTCATAGCCATCAATTTTTAGCAGTACTTTTAACATTGGAGCGACTTGCTTTTTGATCCAACCGCGGGTTTTGCGTAGGTCGAATGGTTCAGGTTTTAGCGTAAGCCGCAAGGGCGGCCGTCCCTTACCACAAAAGGCCGCCCAAGTTTGATTAGTCGGCCAATTGGAACGTTCTTCACCTTTACCGGGATCTACGAAGCGAACGTAGCGGGTGATAATGCCAAAGGCAGTACGTTCAACATTGCGATAACTGAGTAAATCTTCAATCGCAACGGTAGCCCGATCATTTTTCAAGCGAATTTCAAAACGATTCTTGATGCTAGTATCTGCGAATTCTTCACCATAGCGAAAAATTTGTTCGGCGGCCTTTTCATAAACACAAAAGTAGATATCACTTTTCATAGAACCAATATATAGTGTGGCGCCTTCACCGTTGATGCCGTCATCAGTCATGGCACCGGAGTTCAGACCTTGAAAGCGGCGCATAACAGAGACACATTCATTGTGTTGACATTTAACAATTAATTCTGGAATATTTAACATGCCAACACGATCGTTGACGGCTAAGTCAATTCTTTTAAAGATGGCCTTAGCTTCGTAACATTTGCGGAAGAAATCAAACCATGTCTGGTTATGAGCTAGTAAAATACCTTCAAATTCACGGCAGCCTTGTCCTTTCAATTCGAGTAGAACACCTAACTTGTCGTTTGTCGGGGCAATCATGACCTGAATGTTGGAGAAGGTGTAGTGTGCTTCATAACCGTAGAAACCCCAGTCATCAAAGAGCATGTAATCTTTATTCAAATAAAGAAAATTCTGTAGTACCCAATCTACGTCATGTGTGGGGAAACGAATCCGGACATAGTCGATATTAAGATCCAATTCCGTTTCGTTGATCCAGTTATCAAGGGTCAAATCAATTTCTTCCTGTAGGGAAACACTGGCGTTTTGTTTGCCTGATTCCACGCGTTGCAAATGTTGGCGCGTAATACCAATTTTTTCGGCTAACTGAGCTTGAGTAAGTTCCAGCGCTTTGCGCTTAGCCTTAACGTTATCAGCCCATGTCATTGATCCACTTCCTTTTTAGGCAAAATAAAAAGCAACTTTTTTAGGTCAAAGTTGCTTTTGCAAGATCGTATTTAATTGTTGATATATCACGGTTGATACATGTTTTTGCGATGTTGAATTGTCTATTTCTACCCCCCTGTTAGATACTGGGGGTTGAGCGACCGGCTAAAGCCGGCCGCAGCCCGCTCGCGCTTTTCGCGTTGCCACGCGGCGGGCTGGTACTTGTTGCCAAGTTTCTAATTAATAGTATTAGTATCGCTAATTTTGCTGTAGTATTACCTTAAGACTGGTCATAAAGGAGTTTTGGGGTAATGTCTATTAAATCAGATAATATTAATGCCATATTTAACCAATTTTCTTCTACCAATTTGCCTTCGTTTGTTAATGATTTTTTTATTCATAGCGATGTTGTTTTAAGGGCTATTGATGATGGAAAAATGGATGAAATATACAAATTTGATGATCAACATCAGTATATTATTAACTTGAATTATAGAGTACTTGAAAAGCCAAAATATATATACAGTAATGGAGCAGAGTCAATAAAATATTATGCTTTTAAAAATGATTTGACCTTACGACCTATGGGAATTGCCAATCCTCTTTGGTATTTTGCATTTGCACACAATATTCTTCTGGCCCATGATGACTGGCTAATGCCTTTTTATGCTGATGGGGACGGGTACAAAACTGTTACTAACCATTCTGATTCGCCAATATTAGGTCAGGACTTAACAGTTTTTTCAAGAATGGATTATGATTTAAAGAAAACTGTAAACTTGAATATACTTCACGGATTTAGAAATGAAGTTCAGACAAAATCGAATGATGTCTATAAATATAATCAGATTAGAAATATTACTGATGAGGGAGAACATCCTTTCTATATGAAGCTAGATGTTGAAAGCTATTATCAGAATATCTATACTCATCAGCTTGATAAATTAGCTGATTTACCACCGTTTACAGGTAATGTAACAGTTGGAATGTGTAGGCCGCTTCTTACATTTTTAGATGTTTTCAATATGCGAATCAGTGATAATCAAACTAAAGGTATTCTACAAGGACCATTTTCTTCGCAATTTAGTGCTGAATTACTTGGTTTAGCACTAGATTCCGCAATTCAAACTATACTTAACAGTCGACCAGAATTGAAAGAAATAACTTTTAAGAGATTTGTGGATGATTTTACTTTTTATGGAGATAATCAGGCTGCACTCAGCTTAGCACTTGTTCAAATTGATCGTATTTTTCGTTCTTTTGGTTTAAATAGGAAAGTAGAGAAGACCAAGATTGGACGCGGATTTCCAGCGATAAAGGGTGGTAATTTTGATGATCCAATTTTCAATGAAAAAAAAGGGTCAATTTTTGGTGAAGCCGCTGTTCTGACAATGAATAACGTCGTTGACTTGCGAAAGAAGATTGGTACGCTTATTGACGAAAATAATATTTCTCAAATTCGTACGATTTTGACAAGTTTTAAGAATAAGGTCGTTTCAAAAAAAGTTAAGAAAACACATGTATCCGTGTTACAAAGTTTGTGCCTAGTAATTTTAAAAACGGCTATTGCTTATCCAGTTGTTTCAGTACACTGTTACCGACTTGTGGATGCGATACTCTTGATGATTGGTAGGTCTGAACGTCAAAATATTGTTTTGAATACATTAATGAATGTGACCCAATTTATAAATGAAAATTACCCAGAAACAGAATTACAGATCTGGCACTATAATTTATTAGGTAGTTATCTTTCGAGTAAGCCTCGAAAAAAGGTTCTCGGCGAATTATTGTTAATGATTCAAAGCGCAAATACTTTGAGCAATGATGTACTATTATTGTGTCCTTTTGTAAAAAAAGATTTTGCTCAAAACAAGCGTATTTGGAATGTTGTTAAGTCGCAGTATTGTATTCAGGCCAAGGTCAGTTTAAGTGATAAGCCTATTGGAATTGAAAATTCACGTTGGTTTCCCATTTTACTTGAACTTTATCAATATGCTAGAAAAATGCAGGTTAAGAAACATCAAAAGGATAGACATGCCTTTAAAAAAGAAATTATGAATTTCTTTCAAGATAGAAAAACTGGTAAGATTTCGTACAATAAGCTTGGAGTTTTTAAGTTAATGTTTAAAGTGGACGACTAAACTAATAACTCTTCAATATTGTCGATAGGCCTTTATAAATTTTGTGCATTTTTACTTATCGTCGTGGTATCCTGTATACGTCATAGTCAAGCCATTTTTTTGTGTGCCGACTGAAAAATCAAAAATTTTGCTAATACCGTTCTTCGTAGCTTGTGAAGGACACTGAAGAAATAAGTTACTATCAGGGCTTTCACGTGCTTTACCACACATGTATTCAAGATAGTCCTCGGCATCACGAGTTGTTAAGTTGGTGGTGACTTTAGAAAAATCTTCGATAAAATCGATATCATTGATCAATTGAATATTTTGCATGGTGGCACCTTCTTTCATTTTTAATGTAGAAGAAATACTTCAACTAGATTGATGTGATTCTTGGTAGGCATGACCAATTGTTTCGATAAAATCGTAATGCTTTGGAACTAATGGTGTGTAAAATTCGCTAATGACACTTAAACCGGTATCAACATAGCCACGGCCTTTAATTGGCTTTAGAAAGAAGTCCTTATTGGTTTGACCGTACATCATGGTGTAGCCGATCTCTGACATACGACCAAGCGCAACACGGAACATAAACTGGTCACGAATGCCATCACCAAGGTATTTAGCATCTGGGCGCTGGCAAGCTAAAATTAGAAAGAAACCTGATTGACGGCCAAGTAGGGCGATTTGTTTAAGCTTGTTAATGGCAGTCATGGCATCACGGCCAATCATATCCATAAAGGCAACGTATTCGTCAAAAATTAGAAAATGGGCAGGTAAACCAAGTGCGGCATAGTTTTGACCGGTTTGGTAGCCGTCCATTTTTTTCATTTCCGTGTTGCGTTGCCGCATTTCATCATAGAAGCGGCTTAGTGCAGCTAACATATCATCGGGATCGTAATAAACATCAGGAAGTACTTCCTCTAAGTCAGCCAAATCAGCATTTTTAGGATCGAGAATAGTTAGTTTGGCATTGGTTTTACTCAAGGCTTCAATCAAAGTTAGAATGAAATAAGTTTTACCACCACCGGTACCGCCAGCGATTAGCATATGCGGTAAAGCATCATATTCCCAGTAGACATTTTCCATCAATTTGACGGCGCCGTCTTTACAGACAACCTGGTCAATCGAAAGCCGATGAGCGATTGTGTCATAGAGTAGCGTGTATTCAACGTAAGAATCATGCAGAATTTTATCGACCATTTCGCAATAAAGGCCAGATTCTAATTTTGGTTCAAGGTGGAGTAATTGTTCTTGGTATGATGACATCATGATTTCAACTTGAACATGAATTAGGCCATCCTTTAAACGATAATAGATGCGGGGAAAGTGAGCAATTCGTTCTTTAGTTTTACCTGTATCTAAATCTTTGAAGAAACCACCTGACTGTTGCGTATTCTTTTCGTACCAGTTGTTAGTCATAAACATTCTGGCAATCTTTTGGCGATGGACTAATTTACGATAATAATCGGGAAACTTGTACATGACTAAAAGCACAACAAGAATTAAGCAAAATAATGTTACGGCTAAGCTAATGATTAGTCCTTGATACGACCAAGGCAGTTGTCGAATTAGCGGCCATGAAATAGTCTTAATATTAATATGACTGAGCACCGGACAGTAAAATAGAATGGTCAGTGGAAACCAAAGTAGTAGGGCCGAGCCTAAAACAGTCTGTAAAATTAAGTTTTGATCACGCGGACGAATTTTAGTTCCGCGATATTGAAAAAGTTCACGCAATTTTTTCACCTACCTTTTGTTGATTGAATCAGGCACCATCAGTCATACCCAGATAGGTCATGATGGCACCCTCATCTGATTGTGCGGTGCTAAAAGTAAATTCTTTTGCGATACCATCTTTGGTCATTTCAGGTAAAGCAGTCAAGCCAAAGTTGGAATCAGGACACTCGATAGCAATAGTTCGCGCTGTTTCTAATTTATCTTCGGCGTTGCTAGGTGTGCCGTCCTTAATGACAGCGACAAAGTCATCCATAAAGCCGATTTCGTTAAAGACTGTCAGTGCTTTCATAAATAACCTCTGTCCATAATAAAAAGCCAAGACTTTTTGTCTTGACTTTGATATTACGATAAATTTGAAATGTCGATTTTAGCGTATTAATTTTTAATTTCTTTCATGAGATTGAAAAGTGCTTCTAGTGCGGCTGTGTAGCTAATTGATTGTGCGTAGTCATATTGTTGCTGGTACTGTTGCCACGAAGTGTGTAAGCTTTCAGAATCGGATAGGGCACTGATTTCAGTTAAACGATTTTCAATCGTTTTGTCTGGGATATGATCAAACGCCGTACTTTTGAAAAATTCTTTTTTTAAAAGCACAAGATCAATGTCAGTTCGATAGAGAATGGACAATGAATAAACATCAAATAAATCCTTAGCACGAGTGTTTAACATGCCGTGATTAAGAAATGCTGATAATTTATCTGCCAAGATTTTTTCAATGGGGATGCCATAAATTGAAAACTTTTCATCCGCGTTTAAAATACTCTGATGATCAATCATGATTGGAATCGTCTCATGGGAATTACCTTTTGAAATATCCAGCTTGACACTAACTTTACTTTTTCCCATTTGTGCCAGCAGGTTGACACGAATTCCGGGATAATCATCATCAAGTTGTTTTTGTTCAATCGACTTGATTGTAAAATTGACATAATCGGTGGATTGCTCGAAGACTTCATGCAAAACGGTTGCTAATTTATCTGGTTGTAAAGCCGGCCCAATATAGATTGCGTCAAGATCCTGGGTCATTCTGTTTTCAATTCCGACAAGGCTTTGGATTTCAAAACCACCTTTGAGAACAAAGTAACGGCGATAATTAGATTCAGAGATCTGCTTTAAAAAGTGTTCTAGAAAAAAGAGTTTCTGAAAATGTTGAATATTGTAGCCAAGCTCACGGGCACGTTTTCTGATCATTGGTAGAATTTTATCAACTTCACTCATTGCATGTAGACCTCCATTACTTTTAGTAGAGTACTGTTTGGGTATAATTTGTCCTTGATTTCAGTTAGATCTTTGAGCTTATTTGCAGCAGGTGAGTTGGCTAAATATTTTTTAAGCGCATCATTTTTGATGTAGGGTTGGATTTGTTTTGATTCCCAAACATCTAATAAGGTTCGTTCCTTAGAATAAACTTGAACCGTGCCCCCATTTTCGGTTTGGCCGGTTTCGATACCAAGTAAATAGCGCTTTTTCGATAGATAGCGCGCCTTAATAGAGTACTTTTTCAATGATGCGGCGCTTGGATGATATCCTTGGGGAAAGGTCAGATCGTAATGAAGCGGCATTTCATCAGTCAAATCATGAATGATTAGGGCGCTAACTAACGAGAAGACGCTACGCGAGAACTTTTGACTGATCAAGCTAAATTCATCGAGTAGGTAGCCTGGAAAAATATAGATACCACGTTCAAGCTTTTCAATGGTGCCATCAGTTGATAATTCACGAATCTCATCCTTGGATAAACCGTATTCTTGTGCGGTTTTGTAAATGAACGTTGGGTAGTCGTGTTCTAGTTGGGCTAAAGTATCCATTGTTATTAAACACCACCTTATATACTGTAATTTATCATATTTATAGTATATAGGTTAGAGAAGTGATTCGCAACTCTCAATATGACTTTACTATGTTTCGGTTGGATTTATTAATACCTGCCGATAGTTGGTAGGAGAACGAATTTTCCGTTTCATTGAGTTATTTCTTTTCATTAGTTGGTTTTTCCTGAATTTTGTTGTGGTTTACTGGAATAAGATCGTCGGCTTTGAGATACCATGAAACTGACATACCAACACCAAACTCATAAGAAGAAACAGTATCGATAACTGGGTTGATCATTTCGACCAGCTGATTATAATCAAACTTCTTTTCACCAGCCGCCACTGGAATCGAAACTTGAATCATTTTTCCTTTCTCAAAGCTCTTTAAATCAAAAGTACGTTCAGAAATCTCAGTGGTCTGGTTACCTTCATCATCGTTGATAAAACGTTCACGACGCATTGCCGAGAATTTTAAGGCTCCAAATGTTTTGATTGAATCGAGTGCAATACCTTCTGCTAAGCGCATATTAATTCCTACCCTTCATTATTTAGTTAAATCCTTTTTGACAATATCATCGGCATAACATTCATATTTGACGAATGACTGATTCTCCACACGATAGCCGACTGCAATCACGCGCGGGTTGACTAAATCAATCGGTGAATCTTGTTTGATACTGGCCTTCACTCCGGCAGCAGCTGGTAGAATGATTTCAATGTTATCAGCCTTTTGGATATCTGAAAAAACGCTAAATCTTCGTGATGCAACGCGGCCGTTATTGTTACGAGATGGTTCACGAATTTCTTCGATCATTTTGCCAAATTCAAGCCGACCAAATGTTTCGCGTACTTTGGGGATAATGTAATCTAATTCCATGGAGAATTCCTCGCTTTCAAATTTTGCATATTTTAAAAGTCAGAATTGTTTTTGAGTTCTGACTTATAGTGGTTGTAGTATTCGATTGTTTGTTGAAGTAAATATTGATAAAGTTCAGCGGATAGGGGATATACGACACGGCCTTGAGTAGTTTCAGGAAATTTTAGAAACAGACGCTGGTTACCGCGAATCAATTTAACATTGTTAATGATCATAGCGTGATTGATTACAATCGTACCGGTCATTAAAACACTGGGTTCTTTTGAAAGATACATATTAATAGATGAAATAAAGATCATTCACTGTCATCCTCGTCATTATACAAGTCATCACTAGCTTTTCTTGAATGATGCATCCACCACACAATTAAGCCAGTAATTAATAGTAGAATCACGCCAATAACGCTTAACAATTGATTACGTTCTTCACCGGTTTGTGGTAGGCGAAGTAGTGGCGTATCAACGGCTTCATCTTTCATTTGCGCTTTGACGATTTCACCATCTTTAGTAATTTCAAAATCAACTGGCGTTTCGTTGATTTTATAGCCTTTTGGTGCGTCATACTCCACAAACTGATATTTGCCAGCAGGTAGGTTGGCAAAACTGAAAACTCCTTTATCATTGGTCCGACCGGACACAACGGTTTTACCGTCTTGATTAAGGATCTTGATACCAGTGTTTGGCAAGACTTTACCATCGCTGACATTGGTCTTGGTTAGTTCACCAGTCCCCTTGATCAAACTATTTTGCAACGTGAAACTAATTTCTGGTGTTTCGGTGGTTTCCTTAGTTTCAGTTGCTGCTTTTTCGTCTGCCTGTTTTTTATCCTGACTAATTAATTGACCTTTAGCATTGTAGGCAGTGATACCAGTTTTTGTTGAAACGATTTTAGTTAAATCCTTAGTTAAAACTAGGTTAGTCGCGGAAGGCGTCTTTTCCCGTAAATAGAAGGTGCCGACTGGTACGTTCTTAAAGGCACCAATCGACTTGTCATCAATTGTAGTGGTTTGAATGACCTTCTTATCCTTATCCAGTAATTCAAACACTGCACCTTTGGCGTTGCCATCAAAAGTGAATTGATAACCTTTATCTTCAACTAGCTTGGCGGTTTCATTGATTTTCTTAAAGGTAAATTCGTTGAAGTGTAATTTATTTAGAATTGGGGTGTCTTTATCACCGTTGATCGTTAAATTCTTAGTCGTGGTGTTGTCAGTTGCCTTAAATTCAAAATCATAAGTTTGGTCATCAAGCTGATAAGCTTCACCGGCATCTAGTTCTTGCACATAATAGCTACCTTCAGGCAATTGAATGTCGGCAAAAGTTGCTTTACCATCTTTGACGGTCGCAGTTGCGACTAATGCTTTTGCCGGAACATTGATGTCACCTTTGTTGTAGCCGGCTTTACTGAACAGTCCGAAGACTTGACCATTAGCAGCTTTATTTTCAATCGTGGGTTTGTTCTTATCCCAATTCTTGATTTGTTCTGCTTGTTTGTTAACAGTCACGTTCAACTTCTGAAAATCGTTAGTCGCTTTGAGTGAAGTGGAGGTCACTTCAACATTTTGACCAGCATATTTCAATTCAAAATCAATTGGCTTGTCATTAAGAACAAAACCATTTGGTGCAGCAACTTCTTTAACTGAATATTTGCCGAGATAAAGTTGTGGCGTTTTGATTTGTCCATTAGCGTCAGTCGTAGCAGTGGCGACAATTTCACCCTTTTTGGCATGGACGGTACCATCAGCGGTGGTGATGTTTTCGCTGGCAGTAAATTCAAACTTGGCACCGGCCAGTGGGGTGTAGTCATAGTTAAAACCGTATTGTTCGCCGTACTTGGTTGACTGTTTAGTCACTTCAACCGGCGTGGCGCCAGTCTTATTCAAAGTGACAATGCCTTTTTGCGACTTATCCGTGAACTTGACGGTCACAATACCATCACTATCTTTGCCAGTGATCGAAAATTTAGCTGGGTCTTTGGCAAGAACATAGCCTAATGGTGCTTGTGTTTCGACTAATTCATATTGACCATAGGGGAGCGCCTCAGTTGTGGTCAAGTAGCCCTCTTCATTAGTCATAAAAGTATCAGTTGTTCCATCGTGATTGAGGTTAGGCATGGAAACATATTTACCAGTTTGCAGTGATTTGATTTTAAAACCGGCGTTGGCGCGCGAAATTGTTTTCCCGGATTCAGCGTCAGCCTTGACCACTTTCAAACGTTCTTCCAATACATTATTGACGACTGAATAATGATGGGTCTCGTTTTGTTGATGAATCGTGACTTTGAATGGATCGGCGGTTTTGTAGCCCTCTGGTGTTTTTGTTTCCGTCACGGTATAAGTGTCATAGGGAAGATCAGTAAACTTGAGATAACCTTCTTTATCGGTTGTCCCTGTTGTGACGACCTTGTTTGTTGTGTTGCTAGTGACTGTAAATTCAACGTTAGCCAGTGGGTTAGACTTATTTTCTTTACCGGTTAAATGACTAGAAAGTGCGGTGTGCCAATCATAGTTACCAATTTTGATTAAATCGAAACCACCCGTAATAACTTGTTCCTTAACCGTTGTTGATGCGGTGGCCGTTTTCGCATTTTGACCAGCATAGGCTAGTTTGAACGCGTGTTTTTCAGTATCTTTAATATAGCCAGTTGGTGCCGTCTTTTCGATCCAGTAGTAGTCATCCAATTTTAAATTGGCGACACTCGCTTGATTGTTTTTAATTGTAACGGTATCAACCAGCTCATCATTGGAAGTTCGATGTAATTCATAAACGGCACCATCAAGTGAAGCAGCGCCTTGTGGGGCTTTACCAGTTTTAGCATCTTCCTTGATCAAAGTGGCAGTGCCGAATTGTTCATCATCGGTCGCTTTAACCGAGGTAGCAGTGACAGCAACGTTTTGACCAGCATATTTCAATTCAAAAGGTATTTTCTCGTTGTTAAGGATATAACCGGCTGGTGTCTTTTCTTCAACGGCGTAGTAGTTGCCGAGCTTCAGATTTTGTAGTGTACCTTTGCCGGTGCTATCGGTAGTGATCGTCCCAACTTTTTTACCATCAGTTGAATAAACACCGTACATGGCACCATTTAATGAATAGTACCTGTTAAACATATTGGTGCCGAACTGACGGCCAATCTTCGTTAGATTTACATTGCCAAGTTGTTCTTTATTGCCAAGAACGACTTCGATTGTTTGGTTAGGTGTGATTGTTGCCGTTTTGATTTCACCTTTATTAACGTAGCCATTAGGTGCGGTTACTTCTGAAACTTTGACTTGCGTACCCGCCTTGATGTCGTTTAAAGCGGCGTAACCATCAGTGCCGGTGGTGACCTCTTTGGTTTGACCATTGTACTCAAATTTGAGTTTCGCACCTGGCAAAGCTTTATTGGTATCCGCGTCAACTTTCTTAGCTTTCAAATTACCATTGAGATTGACTTTGATATTGAGATCGAAGTTGTTACCATTTGGCAGTTTGAAATAGGCGAGTTTTTGTTGATTGCCTTTGCCATAGAGTAATGAGGTCCCAATGTTAGCTGCTTTAGCTTTAGCAAAGGAAATTTTACCAGATTCTTTGGAGTTAGCTGTAGCGGCTAAAGTTAATTTGTCACCAGATTTTGTGATATTTAAGTTGGCAGTATTAGCGGTTTGTTCAATGTATGAAGCTAAAGTACCGTTATTGTCGGTTAAAGTGATTGAATCACCAACGTTTAAAGTAATGTTTTGACCATTGAATGACGGCTTAGTGTTGAATGTAGTCACTTTTTTCAACACAGCCGCTTTTTTTGCCTGATAATCTGGGTAATTGGTGGTCAATAGCTCACTATTTAGTTCTTCCCAAATCATGATTTGTGCAAGCCCATAATTAGCGTCAGTTGGGTTTTGTTGGTAAGCAAAGTAGGCTATTGAGGCTAATTTATCTTTTTCTGCTGCTGAATAGTTAGTGGGTGTCCAACCTGAACCAGAATTTTCAATATCGATTCCATGTTCGACACAAAAGGCAACCTGACCATCAACCACCTTTTTGTAAATACCATTGTCTGTCCAATGGAGACCATTCAACAGATTTAGTTGCCAAGAGGATATCCAATCACCTGCTTTAATGTTGGTCATGTCAGCGGCAAAAGCACTTGTGATCGGGGTCATAAAAATTGAAGTGAACAAGGTCAGCAAGGCTAACCAGACAGAAACTTTACGGGTTGCTGTTTGCAATGACAGCACCTCCTTAAATATTTGTTGAAGAATTTCAGTGCAAATAAAAAGTAGACCAATTTTAATATTGATCTACTGAACAGGAGGTTATGAACGTGTATGTGGAATTGAAACCCGAGTTGATAAGCAGTTGTTGGTTGTGTTTCTACCATTAAATAGTAGTTGAACGAACAATCGCAATTAATGTTAATAATTCGTGAATTGATTTCTAGGTTTGAAGCCTTACGTTCCTCCGAAGTGTACCCCAATTTGGGGTAAAACGGTTGAAACAATAAGAAAGACCTAGAATTCTGAAATTCATAAACGTTAATTTAACGGGTTTTTTGAACGCTATGTAAACTTATTAACCTACGAGTATTTAAAGCCAGGTCTTAAGAAAGCTCGTAAAGCTAGTCAATTTAGCAAACGCTAAACTGTTATTTCAAAGTTCAGAAACGATGGTACAACAACATTTCGAACGTCACACTTGCCAGGAAGCAGTTATCTCATTTTGGGAGAGCTGCTTTTTTTGGATGAGACGCAAAAAAGGATTGGAATATAGATAACTGGAACAACCTCATTGGGTGTGATTGTATTATAGAATAAAAGTATATACGCTAATTGGGGAGTGGTTGATGTGATTGTTTTAGTATTAATTCTAACAATAGCAACTGTTATTCTACTTGATTTAATGGCAGTCTTCGTCTTGTGCGCTGTAAATCAGTATAAGGCTGGTCAAAATGAGAACTTCAAAAAGAAGCTTCAGAAAAATAAAATTACCAGAAATATCCTAATGCAGATCTCAATGCCAGTGTTTGAAAGTCTGGAATTAATTCTTAAACACGAGAATGAACCTTCCATAAAACAACCTAGTGCAGGATATCGAGGAATCTACTTAGCTGCGATTTCGCTCTCTATGTGCATGCTCTCTCTTTTTTTTCAACCAGGCTCTCTAGTAAACATTATTACATTCATTGGACTTATCGCTGCTGGTGTGGGAGTTATCGGGGTCTGTGCCTGGTTCTATAAAGGGGGAGATACACTCCTCGTAACCTCTGCAATTTTGTTAGCCAGCGATTTTTCGTTCGCTGGTTCGATGATTATAGCTTCGGACGCAACAAAAAGCTTTATACCCTGCATAGCGTTCTTTATCTGGATAATCGTATCAAGAATACAGTATATTCAAACAGTTGCGCGAATAAAGAAGAACAAGGTCACCGAAATTAGTAAGGAGATTGGTGATTTATCGCCTGACGATCGGAAATCTATATTCAACAAAGTTAGATACCGGAATTACTGGAAATATTTAACAATCTTCTTAGTTGCAGCCAGCTGTCTGATTGGTCTCGTTAGCGCAGCAATCTCATCGGAAGTCGTTGAACATACGACTTTTCAGATCAGTGAAAAGAAAGCTAGTGATGACGATGGATCTGTACAGGATGGGTATGATTATGTCGAAATATTTTCGTATGGGACTCTACAATTCATGAATGAAGTCACATCGCCAACACCTGTCACGTTTTCGCCAAATTCTCCTCACACAAATAAACAGAACTTCATCAGAGTTGTTAACCTTCTTTTCTTCTGGATTTATACAACATTTATCCTTAGCTTGTTGATAAAAGTGATGAGATTAGACGAACCATAATAGCTGGGAGGTATAGTATGAAGGCTAAATACCAAATATTGAAAGCTCAGATTATGTAATTTTTATCTGGACATTACGTGGTCATGGTTACTCATTATGTTCTCAACTCTGCAACTAATATTAGATAGAAATTCGGGGCACAGTGCAACTGTGGGTAAAGTTGCACTGTGCCCCAAAACCCCGCCAAGATTGTTGTGAATCTTGACGGGATTTTTAATTTGAAAATTTAGCGGTTGGGGAAATTTGATTGCATAGATACCGATTCTAGCGAAATCTTGCACTTATATAATGAACGGATAAGTATGCCCAACCGTAGTCTCCACGCAAGTAAATACCGGTTATGACTAATCTACCTGCCATTCCGGAAATGAGAATATTCAAATAATACTGCTAATGTTAACTTAGGGATACAATAGTTGCGCAACTATTCAAACTCAACGAAAGGACTGATATATATGTTGGAAAATAACGTAGCTTTAGCAAAGTTTTCTGGAGTCACTGGTGATGAGCTTGAAGAATTTGAAGGCGGGTTTGGGCCTGTTGTAGCAGGATTAGTCATTGTCGGAGTTGTCTACGCTTCTGGGGTATTTGTGGGATACACAGACGGAAAGAAAAAGAAGAAAAAGTAGTCGGTAGTATCACACCTTATCGGTATTAAACGAGGTAAATATAATGAATAATTTGTTTTCTCAGTTTTCATTTTCACAAAAGACAACGTCAATATTTGTTATTGTAGCAGGACTTTTAGCACTTTTATATTTTGGGCCAGGAATTATTAAAGGGTTGTATGAAGTAGGGTATCGAACGGGAAGTGCCCTTGCGAGCTGGTTGGGTTAGATGATTGGAGGTAATGATTATGAATCAAAGTATTATTAGCAGTTTTCCTGAGTTGACATCTACAGAACAAATTGAGATCTATGGTGGAAGCTGGCCAGGTGAAGGTCTTGTTAAGGCAATTTACGATGTAGGTTATAAAACTGGTAGGGCACTCGCAAAATGGTTTTAGATCTTTAGTAGCGGGCTGGTAACCAGCAGCAGATCAGTAGAAATAATATTATGTGCAGGCAGCCCAGTTGGGGCTGTTTTTTGATGTGCTGACATTTTGATTCAATCAATATTTTGCATCATGAGTAGATTGCTGCCGTTTAGAGATGTAAGGCCGCCATTCTGGAAATATAGAAATGCGTTTAAGATAATGGGATTATCAGCAGCGAGGAGTTGATGAGATGACAAAGTATCCGTACGTAGCACAAGTAGATATGAGGGATTGTGGTGTCGCAGCACTTGCCATGGTATTAAAACATTATGGAAGCATAAAATCATTAGATAGAAGATTAAGAGATTTGGCGAAAACAAACTATCAAGGGACAACAGCATTAGGAAATATAGAAGCGGCAAAAGCACTGCTGTTTGAAACAAAAGCCATTAAAGCTGATATGTCTGATGACGGCCATGACGTCGTCCACCTTTTGCCAAGTTTTCGTCCACCAGTGCCTTAGAATCGGCCACTCGTGTCATGAAATCGTCTACTTCTATTTATTACCAGGACCTCCTTGTATACTTTGGTCACGTGCCAGTAAGCGCGTACAAAATGTTCAGGAGGTGATCAAACGAGTTGAAGTTCAGGAGTTACTCGGAATTGGTATTATGATGGCATGATTACAGGCTAATCAAGGAATATCTTAGTGACTAACATGTTTAGTGTTTCAGATACGATGAAGTGTAACACTTAGAATGGTAGAGTTACCGATTCGGAACTAAATCAGTACCGCTTCGGAAACTATGCTATGCGTCAAGTGTTCATAATGATACTTTAAGCTCATAATAGTTGCGCGACTATTTGTTGGAGAAATGTAGATTTTTATCGTGGAGGTAAAGACTATGCAAACATCATCATTGAATCGTTTCGATACATTGTCTCAACAAGAGTTAGAGGTGACGGAGGGGGGCTTTTCCCCATTGTTATTGGTGAGGTAATTATTACCGGTAAGGCCGTAGCAGCTGGGGCTGTGGCACTTGCGGGATTGGCAGCAGGTATCTATGTAGGATCTCGATAGAGGTGGACAAAATGACTAATCAAATAAAAACGTTGAATGATTTTGAGTGCGTTTCTGATTGTGAGCTTTCCGAAGTAGAGGGTGGTTTTGTCATTACTGGAACGCTCGTCGGTGCGGCTGTGGGTATCTTTTGTGGAACATTTGCTGTAGGATATTCCATCGGTGATAAAATGAAAGGTTCCAAAAAAAGAAATGATTCGGAGTGAGGACTTTGTTAATAACAGGATTGAAAGTCTATAAGATAATAACAATTTCTTCAACAATATTTCTTGCATTGAGCTTGATGAACGAAATCCTTGCGAACGGTAGGGTTTCCAGCATAATGTTATATTCCCTTGTTATCAGTGCCAATCTGATACTGTACCCAATAATTACGAGAAAACAGGAAAATAAACAATAATAGTTGACGATACGGCAGACCAAAACTTGGATGCCGTATTTTCTATTTAACTCGGATCAATGAGCAAGTCTCGTTACTTCTCTTTGGGGATATGCGTAACTACATTGATGACGGCCACGACGTCGTCCACCTTTTGCCAAGTTTCCGTCCGTTCAACTATTCGTTTAGACATATCCAATATTATGTGAAGGTGATTGCGCAATATTGCCACCATTATTCTGCTCACTAAGCGTTTTCCGCACAAAACAAAAGCCATGATACGATTACGCAAAGAGATAAACGCGCGTTATACCATGGCTTAATAATTTTCGGGGAAAGTGATGTGCTAAATCAGCAATTAACTTACAACGGAGATTTTGATATTACAACTTAAACCAGCGCTTGAAGTTGAAGCTCCACTTCATTGTAGGCCAGCGACCGCTACCAGGAACGCCATATCCGATGGAGGATGCTTCCATTCTGCCGCCAATTACGTCTTCGAGTTCTACGTTTGTAATGTTTTCAGATTTCATTATTGATCGCTCCCTGTAGGTTATACATGTGGAAGAAAAACACTCATTAATTGTGCAATCTGTGAACATTTATCAGAAAAAGTTGTTCTTGGCTTGCCTCGTCGTATGACATCAAATAGTTGCCATATGCCTGCTACAACAGTAACGCTAAGAAATACAAAAATTAACAAAATGAGTACAGCGATGACAATGGTCTTAAACAAGAGGTATACCTCCATTCAATATGATTAACGCCGATGGCGCTTGTCTTGCTGACCTAACATAACTTCACCCGAAGTGCCTACAACACCTGTTTTCGTTTTCCAAGTAATTCGTTGATAGTGTTGGTTACGTGGTAAAGAACGGAGTTATACGGGTGTTACCAAGAAAATATCAAGTGTGTGATTTATGCACAATAGCCAAGTCTGCATCGGTTGATATTATGTCCTAAAAGGTAAATTGATCTAACGGAGTATAGGTGGCGAGGTTTTCTACTTTCGGTCTGTTATTTTCTAAAACTTGAAAGTCTGGAATGACATGCACTGCGTGATGACATGTTGTTCATCAAGCCATGACGGTATAGATACCGTTTAGGATGATTTGAACTACCGTTTCGGAAATACCCCTATCTGCTCTGGGCTAGTTTATTGATAATACAATCATAACAGCAAGGAGTTGAGGAAATGACGAAGTATCCATATGTAGCACAAGTGGATATGCGAGATTGCGGCGTTGCAGCGCTTGCCATGGTACTGAAACACTATGGCACTACAGTCTCTTTAGCTGAACTTCGAGATTTAGCAAAGACGACTAATCAGGGTACTACGGCATTGGGCATTGTCGAAGCTGCCAAATCATTAAATTTTGAAACAAGAGCGATCAAAGCGGATATGTCCCTCTTTGATATGAAAGATACGCCGTATCCTTTTATTGCTCATGTTGTGAAGGGGGGAAAACTGCTCCACTATTACACTGTATTCGGTGTGAAGAACAATAAGGTGATCGTGGGTGATCCCGATCCAACTGCCAAAATCAAACGAATGAGCTTTAAATCTTTTCAGGAAGAATGGTCCGGTGTAGCTTTATTTCTAGCGCCTACACCAGAATACCGTCCAAAGAAAGCTAAGCAACATGGGTTACTTGACTTTGTACCACTGTTGTTAAAGCAACACGGATTGATTGTTAACATCGTGGTTGCCGCCCTAATTATCACGTTAATCAACGTGGTTGGTTCGTATTACATGCAGGCAATCATTGATACCTACATTCCGGACGAAATGCGTTCCACTTTAGGAATTATCTCCTTAGGCTTGATCGTAGCGTACGCTATTCAACAAGTAATCAGTTTTGCCGAGGAATATCTGCTTGCAGTGATGGGACAACGATTATCAATTGATGTGATACTGGGATATATCAGACACATTTTTGAATTACCCATGTCGTTCTTCTCAACTCGTAGAACAGGGGAAATCATTTCACGATTCACAGACGCAAACTCAATCATTGATGCACTAGCAAGTACAATTATTTCAATTTTCTTGGATATTACAATGGTGGGTGTGATCTCGGTGGTATTAATCATCCAAAATACGCAACTGTTTTTCCTTGCCTTGCTGTCAGTACCAATTTTTGCGGTGATTGTTTGGATATACATGAAACCATTTGAACGAATGAATCATGATGTGATGGAAGCAAATGCGATATTAAGTTCTTCAATCATCGAGGATATCAATGGGATTGAAACAATCAAGTCGCTATGTGGTGAGGATACTCGATATAAAGAAATTGACCACGAGTTTGTTGATTATTTACGAAAGGAATTCAGCTATACAAAGACCAAGTCGCTGCAGGCAGCTATTAAGGCCGTAGCTCAGTTGATTCTGAATACCATGATTTTATGGTATGGTGCCACCTTAGTTATGGATGGGAAAATCACTATTGGGCAATTAATTACGTTTAATGCCTTGCTGACATATTTCACCAATCCACTTGAAAATATTATTAATTTACAGACGAAGTTACAGTCTGCGAAAGTGGCGAACACTCGATTAAACGAAGTCTTTCTTGTTGAATCGGAGTTTATAGAAAAACGGACGATTACTGACGCAAGTATGTTGGCCGGTGACATAACAGTTGATAATGTGTCATATAAATATGGGTTTGGGCGCAAAACGCTGGATGGCATAACGCTAACCATACAAGCCGGATCTAAAATCAGTTTTGTCGGGGTGAGTGGGTCAGGGAAATCAACCCTGGCAAAGCTTCTCATAAGCTTCTTTGATCCAACGGAGGGCAATATTCGTCTTAATGGCGTTGATGTTAGACAGGTTGACAAATCTACTTTACGTCAAAGAATCAATTACTTTCCACAACAGCCGTATGTATTTGCGGGTACCATCTTAGAGAATGTGATGTTGGGTGCTAGAGATGGTGTCACGCAAGCAGATGTACTTAAAGCTGTTGAAATGGCGGAAATTCGTAAAGACATCGAATCGATGCCGCTTAACTATCAAACAGAGCTGACATCAGATGGGCTAACCATCTCAGGTGGGCAGAAACAAAGAATCGCATTGGCAAGAGCACTACTTACAGATAGCCCCGTACTGATCCTTGATGAAGCCACTAGTAGTTTGGACGTTCTGACTGAAAAGCGGATCATTGATAATCTCATGAAAATGCGTGATAAAACAATCATCTTTATTGCGCATCGCCTGTCGGTCGCCGAACGAACTGATAAAATCATCGTGCTTGATCAAGGCCAAATTGTTGAGGAAGGAGGACACGCTGAGCTGTTAGCGAAAGATGGCTTCTACGCTCGGCTATATAATAGCTAAATGGATAAACAGAATACCAGGTTATTTGAAAGTAGTGAATTTTACAATCGTAGGTACAAGAATTTTGCGACAATGATTGTTCTTCCCGTAACACTGATAATCTTCCTGTCCGTTGTATTTAGCCTAGTAGCTAAACGAGAAGTCTCTCTGAAAACGAGTGGTGAGATCCAGCCGAATCGAGTTATTGCAGATATTCAATCTACTACGTCTAACAATATCATTCAAAACAATATGTTCGAGAATATGCAGGTTACAAAGGGACAGACACTGGTGAAATACTCGGGAATTAATAATGAGACACAGCTAAAGTATTTGCTGAAACAGCAATCTGACTTAAAAGAGCAAGCGAAGCAACTGCGTATGTTGAAGGAAGGGATAGAGACAAATCAATCAGTGTTTGGAAGTGATGATAAGTTCGGTTACTCGCAACAGTTAACGGATTACTTGAATCAGCGCCATACTTTGGAAGTGAAGTCTGCAAAAGACAACTCAGACGTTAATGCACAAAATGCAATGATCAATGACACAAAAAGTGCCATTGATAAGGCAAGCCGAGAGACAGCAGAAAAAATTTCAGAGTATGAGGAAGTCAAAGCAGCAATACGGGATAACCGAAAGTCAATTAGCGATAGCAACTCGCTAGGGTCAATGTTTGCAACGTATCATGATACGATTGAAAAAAGCGGAAATACCTCTGATTCTAAAAATAAAATAATCACTGAAATTCAGACTTCGATAGCTCAATTGCAAGAGAGTATCAATGCTTACAATACACAAAGAGCGGGATCAGGTGCACTGATGACAGCTGATTCAAGTCTAGAATTACAGCTGAAATCTCTTCAATCACAGGAGTTATTGCGCGTAGCCAAAGAGATGACAGAAATCAGTATAAAGCTAGACGAAATCGCATCTAATATTACGATCCAAGATGATGCAGCGAAGAGGAATACCATCATCTCACCTAGAAGTGGCATACTGCATGTGAGTGATGAGATGAAGGCTAAACGTGAAATCCCAACTGGTACCACACTGGCACAGATCTACCCTACGATTAAAGCAGGACGACCCATCAGAATAGTGGCCTATATCAGTTCCTAACAAGTATCATCCGTTCATGTGGGTAGTTGGTTGAGATTTACATCAAACAAGGAAAATACGGACAGGCTCACAATCAAGGGAAAGATTACCAAGATCGCAATCGCACCGGAACGGACGAATAAAGGGAATTTTTTTAAGGTTATCGCTAGTACGAAAGTGAATGATACCGATAGAAAATTACTGCGTTATGGGTTACAAGGATCGGCATCGATTATTACGGGTAAGAAGACTTATTTTAATTATTACAAGGACAAGATTATCAAATAAAGCATATTGATAAGGAGAATGAACATGAAAACAGAATATATCGAAACAATGAGCAAAGAAGAGTTGCAACAGGTTGTTGGCGGCGGCAAGTCTCTATTGGATTACTTGTTTACACCGTTTATTAATAAGAAGCGACCTTGAGAATTAGTAACTGCCTGTTTATTGGCACACCTGTAGTGAAGGAGGTACAAGTTGGGCTATTTTGTATCGACCAGTAGGGAACAAACACTTAAGATTCCACTGGATGACATAATTTATGTGGTAACAACAAAAAAGCCACATCGGCTAAAGATTGTGACAGAAAAAAATGAGTACTTAGTGTATGACAATCTCCAATGGTTTGAAAAGCAGAGTATAAACTTGGTTTTTAGTAATCGATCCTGTATTATTAATATAGCCAAAGTGATTTCAATTGAAAAATCAACTCGTATTGTCAACTTTGTGGTTCCCTTACATGACGTCATTAGATGCTCACGCGGGCTGTATAAATCCGTGATAACGGCTTGGTTGGCAATATAAGCTGCGCTCGTATGGTATTATCAGAAGTGAAGCAACATCAACTTTTGAGGGCGGTGACTAGATGCTAAAACTACTCTTGTATATGTTATTGATTGCGTGGCAATGGGTGCTGTTTTGGGTAGTCTATGGAAGGGTTACAGCGACCAGACCATCGATAAAAGCTGTCTGTATTTCATTATTGATTACAGGACTGGCAATGCCAGTTCTTAATGGTTACTGGGTAGTCTTAGTACTGCCCTTTATGTTTGTACAAACTTATCTGAGCGATCGCTATCAAAGTCTCAGATTAACGTACTTTTATAGCATCTATACAAGCTTTATTTCACTGTTGCTAACAAACCTCGTTGGCCTAGCTTTCTACCTGTTTTTGCCGGATAATATTTACAATATTAAAGCGCTACAGATCATTGGAATTGTGGCTCTCCCGTTATTACTTCACTGGATCGCATTAAAGGCGATGCATATCAATTTCACGGTGTTGGGAGGAGATGCGAGCTATGTTCAGCACGATATTCTCCGGCCAGCGAACAGAATTTTGACGGTTGCGTTTATCATCTTTTTAATTGTGTACTCAGTTGAAACCATGAAGAAATCATCAGTTGAGGTTGGCTCATACACGAAATATATTTTCTTCATTTACATTTTCATGTTCTTTGCACTGTTAGCGTTTTTGGGGATTCAAGCAAGAAATTACTTGCTGCAGGAATTAAAGGATGCCAAGGCGGAACAATATGAGGATTCTTTACCATACTATCTCGAAATCGAGCGATTATATCAAGAGCTTGCTGGATTTCGCCACGATTTTTCAAATATAGTGCTGACCCTTAACGAAAGCATTAAGACTGAGGATATTGCGCTCATCAAGTCAGTCTATAACGACGTTCTGGCTGAGGCACAAACAGACATTGCGCACACCAAACTAAATATTGAGGATCTTTCAAATATCCCTAATCCTGCACTAAAGAGCGTACTCTCTGCTAAGGTATTAGCCGCGCAACAAAAGAACGTCACGGTGATCTTAGAGGTGAAGGAAAGTATCACGGATTGCTATATTGACCTGTTAGACTATGTCCGAGTAATCTCGAATTTGTTGGATAACGCCATAGAAGGCGCCTTCAACTCAAAAGATCGTATTTTACGAATCGCTTTATTATACAAGGATGACCTATTCGTCACGCATATTGAGAACTCTGCTAACACGGAAACAATCACGATCAACAAAATGTTTTCAGAAGGTTATAGCTCCAAAGGCGCTGCTCATGGGCACGGTCTCAACAATGTTCAGAGAATTCTACAAAAGCATCTCAACACTTGGTGCGAAACGTCTATTAGCGATGGTTGGGTCATCCAAACTGTAATTTCAAAGAAAGTGAATTAGGACCTATGAAGATATTCTTACTTGAAGATGATCGTTTGCAACGTAAACGGCTGAGGTCAATGTTGGAGCATATCATCATGCGAGACAGCTTTGTGGTGTCGGAGTTATTTGACACCGGTTCGGCAACTACAATGATCAAAAAAGCTCAAAACGAATCAGATCGTGGCAACCAGATATTGTATTTTCTTGATATCGAAATAAAAGACAAACTTACACAAGTCAATCAGGTTCGTAAAGGGCTTGAAGTGGCACAAGAAATCAGGAAGATAGATCGTTTTGCAAGTATTGTATTTGTGACAACGCACTCAGAGTTTGCACCTATCACGTATACTTATCAGGTTTCTGCCTTACAGTTTATCGCGAAAGATCAGCCTGAAAATGAACTTAAATCCCAACTGCGCTCGTGTTTAGAGTATGTCGCAGCGTCAGGGGGACAATCCGTACCTGAAGATGTATTCCAATTTGAAACTGAGTATACGAGCATGCAAATTCCGTTTAGTGATGTTCTGTACTTTGAAACGCTTCTCCAACCGCATAAAGTGGCAATCGTCACGTCAACTCAGCGGATAGAGTTTTATTCAAGCTTAAAAAAAATTGAGGATTCCGACAAGAGGTTCATTCGGTGTCATAAATCTTTCGTTGTTAATGCGTGCAATATTGTTAGCATCAATCGCGAATCTGGCATATTGCACCTCAAGAATGGTGCAGAGTGTTATTTAGCGAGGCGGAAACTCAAAGCTGTTTTAGCAGGCCAAAAGTCGTGTACTGAGTAGCACAACTAAAAAGCGCGAGGAGCGCGAGGCACGGCCATAATTGCCGATCTAAAAATAAAGACGATCGAACATTCTGTTTTCCCTGGGTGTTCGATCTTTTTTCTTTTTTCGGCCAGATCTATTTTTGGGGTACACAAATAGAGCGCCATAAAACGCTCAAATTTTACCAATAGGTTGTCATTGTTTAATAATGACTTCGTCAGTTTTTTTAGGTTAGCGGCCATAAACACCAATCCCATTTCGTTATTGGTTGCCCGTTTCCCACGTACAGAGAAGCGCATAAAATTCATGTTCGTTTTAATATTTCCAAAAACTGGTTCAACTTCAAACTTCCGTTTGGCGAAGATCGAAGCAG